>JBGTBC010000402.1:0-19554 GCA_041749555.1 Pyrinomonadaceae bacterium
ATGACCCGCGACGGCAGCCTTTACCGGATCGACCTGAGACTTCGTCCCTATGGATCGAAAGGAGCGAGTGCGATGGCGGCCGGTGTGTTCCTCGAATATATGTCTCAGACCGCAGCGATCTGGGAGATGCTTGCCTTCGTCAAGCTTCGTGCCGTCGGCGGCGATATGCCGCTTGGCCGCAGGCTCGAAACTGAGACGCGTTCGGTCATTCATGAACGTGCGTCTCAACTTCCGATCGAGGAGCTAAAGGCCGAAACTCGCCGAATCCGAGACGCCCTCGAAAAACAGCGTTCACGCGGAGTGCGTGACCGCGACATCGATCTCAAATATGGCGAAGGCGGTATGCTCGACGTTTATTTTGCGATGCGTTACCTGCAGCTCGCAAAAAACGTTCCGGATGATGAAGCCGATCGTTCGACCAGCTCCATGCTGGGCAAACTGCACGAGATCGGTGCCATCGATGAAGAAACCTACGCCGACCTCGCCGAGGGCTATAACTTTCTCTCATCGCTTGACCACCAGATCCGCCTGACCATCGGCCGGACGACCCGCGTACCCCTCGCGAATCATTCAGCCATGAGCGTCATAGCCGCCAGAATGGATATCCCGTCCGCATCTCGCCTGGTCGAAGAGCTTAATGTTCACCGCCTGTCGATCAGAAACGCCTATGAACGTGTCCTCGAATGACCCCTCAATCAAGGAACGCCTTATGTCGTATCCGATCCCCAAGCCCGTTGAATGCTTAAATTGTCAACGCCATGCTGCCGTAAGAAGGCGGCAGTCACAGCAACCAAAATGAATATACAGAGTGTTGCAGCGATTGTCAAGTGTTTTATTTGTGAAATTTCATTTTACTTGAATTCATACAATAAGTGCAACAGCCAGATGAAAAGAGTCCTTGCTGTTGTCCATTTTATCTGCGAAAAGGGAGCGAGGATTCGTTTTTTCGAATGTGACGACCGGGACGATTAGGTTCCGGTATGAAGTGGATGCCAAGACTCCATTTTGTCCCATCCTCGAACGAGACACCTCTAATGTCAAGAAAAATAGTCTTTGCGTCCTTGCGGGAGTTTCTTACTTCAACCCGAACTGCGACTTGCTAATCAACTTCCCATTTTGAAACATCGCGTTCATATTTGAGCCCCATCCCTCGTCGCCGTCCCATTTATACATGACGGTTCTGAGTCCGCTCATTTCCGTCTCGCTCAGCACTTCGCCTTCTTTACCGAGGATCTTTACAACTTCGTCATATTTCATCCCGGTCTTGATCTTGCCAAAGCTTTCAAGGCTCACGCTGGCTTGCGGCTCGGTTGGCTTCTCTTCGGCCACCGGCTTTTCTTTGCCCTTAGCAGCCGCGGGCTTCTCCCCTGTCGCCGCCGGTTTCCCCGAGTTCGCATCCCCCGCACCTGTACAGCCTAATCCTAGGCCCAAGATCACCAGCATCACCAAAACGATATTTTGATTGTTCGAAGTCATCTAACCTCCAATTCGGGCCGCGGACGGAATTGGTTCGTCTATAAATCGAGCCTAGACAAATTTATACGCGCGTCGCAGGCACAGAGTCAACAGAAACTCGCAGCCTAATTGACGTCATGCCGTTGATTGACGTCTTATTTCCTCGAGATCACTCAATACCTGGCTCCGTGGGTCGTCAACTCCCTTTAACTGCATACGTACCTGTTGGAACTCAGACTCAGCCCAGGATCGGCCAGTGTCTGTTGGAACCGCAGCTATCATCCCCTCCTTGCTGGCGCTACCGTCGAACGAGACGAAACCTTTTTCGGCCAGGTCATATAGGCATAGCCTTGTTAACGATTGAGGAATATTACAAATAGAGTGAATTTCTGACACCGTGACGGGACCAGGTTGGGCACATAAGAACAATAGCACCTTCAAATGTCGAAATGTCATTACAGGGTTGCGAAAAGTGTTAATCGCCTTTTGAGCTTCTGTCACTTCAGAAGCCAGCTGATTTACTGTATTGCTTATTGACGCCTTGGCCGCTCCTCCATCGATGGCAGTTCCCGACGCCTCGATCTGCACTCGAAGTTCTTCGATCTTAGCTTCGACATTTTGGAGTTTGTCCGATGCCTCGCTGGCTCCTTTTACGGCAAGCGATACGAATGACGAATCATCTCTAAAGTCGCTCGGAGCGTAAAGAACTCGGTGATTGAAATTCAAGGTCGCGAAAAAAAGAGCAACCAAGAAAGGCGGAAAACCCATTACAAACCATAGGAATATAGGTCGTAGTTCGGGGCTCAGAGCGGCGATCGTAGCCATTGATATCTCGGAAACAGCAGCGAAGACGCCGATAACGGTCAATGGGTTATCGATCTTTTTGAAGTTCTCTAACATGCCGACCTTCTTTTACACCTCGTACTTCGCGAGAATCTCGCCGGTAGCAGGGTCAAAAACCCACACTTGGTTGATCTCAAAATAGAATCTAGTGTATCGATCCGAGTATTTGAACGGGCTTGATACGGTCGGTTGGATTTGCAGTATGTCGTCTTGGGCGTAGGGACTAACAAAAGTACCGATCACACACGTTCGGAGCCGATCTGCAATCTTCCGAGCTTGTGCGGTATCAACGATCTTTGTGTCAAAGTTCCGCGGTGTTCCGATCAACCGGAGCCGCCGACTCTCGATGTTTTTCACCGTAATGCGACGGCGCACCCCGAAAGCATTTTCACCGATATAAGAACTGGAAGGGAGGTCGCGCTTCATCCAAAGATAGCCGGGATTGAACCATTCCTCAGAATTCGACCAACAGCGGAAGACGCTTCGATCTGCGTCATAACGGCATAAATTCGGCAACACGAAGGCGAGAGGACTGCCGGCTTTTAATCCCATACCGATGTCGCGGTCGGATATCTCTCGGAGACGCCGATAGCAGTCGGTCGTCTTTTCAAATTCTCCGCAACCGGCCTTCAGCTCTTTACCGTACCTCGACAAAGCAGCCTGCACCTGCATTAGATCGCTGCCTTTAAATCCTACCGGCAGACGCTCGCTGTTTGGTCCGAACATACCGCTTATTTGGGCAAACACCCTTCTTCCAGCAGGAAGCCTTAGCTCGCGGCCTGCTCCCAGGACGGAATTGGGTAAAAGACCGTTATATTTGGCTAATTCCAAGGGATCAAGTCTATAGCGTTCCGCGACTTTCGTGACGGTGTCCCCAGCTTGGGCTCGAATCGTGCGACCCTCCTCTCCCGAATCTGTTGTCGAAGGCAGAAATATCTTCACTCCCGCTTTCAGCATCTCGGGCATCCCGGGGTTTAACGATCTCAGCTCGGCAAGAGGCACCCCAGTTCTGTTGGAAATGGCAATCAACGTGTCGCCCTCTTGAGCTGTTACTGACGAGACTGACTGCCCGAACGCTGCCAGGCTATGCACCAGGATCGTCAGAATGATCGCTGTTTTGTTCATCGTCCATCTCATAAGTGAGCTCTCCCAGGTCTCGATCCCGCAGGATCTCGTCGGCCTTCGCCTCGCCATACTTCGACACCAGAGCCTCGCGGGCGATCCGTTTCATATCATCGAGCATCCACTGCGGTGTGCTCCCGTGATCCTCGCAAATCTGAGGATCACGCCGGTGACAACGGCCCAGATCGTGAAATTATCATCGGGCTTGATCAACCGAAACCCGTAGTATCATCCCATTTCGCTCCAAGTGTAACATATGTTTTTCAGGTGATCGCTGAATCTTTAACGGCTGTCTTTCAAACTCCAGGATGTCTGAAAAGCAAAATCCCTTGGCATTCGCTCCAGAGGAGCGAAATGTTTGTAGGACGGGTCCCAACAATCACATGAGCTCCGTAGGAGCGGCATCTTGTTGACAATTTTTGGTTTAGTATCGCCCCTAACGGGGCTTGATTCAGTTGATTTGCATACGTATCTGCAAACATTCCGCTCCTACGGAGCTCGCTGAAGTTCTAGTCGCGACCGTCAGACGGTTTGTTCCGTGGTGCAAACAGCGTAGAATCATTCGATATGGAGATCGAGATCGTCATTGCGTCGGTGATCCTGCTGGCGATGGTCTTTTTGGCTACGGTGGACATGGCGTTTTCGGACCTGTCGGACGTTGGCCTTCGGCGTATTTCGTCGGATGAAGAATTTGCGGAAAAGAATTCGATCGTATTCCTGCGCGAGATCCTGGATAACCGCCAGAGGTTCAGGTTTGCACTTTCCTCGACTATCCAGGTCCTGCTGATCGGTTTTACGGTCCTGTTGACCGATATCATCCTCAGGACAGAGATAAGCAGGGGTTGGTCTCTGCTTCTTGCTTTAGTTATCGGAATTGGAGCGACCGTCATTTTGCGCCAGATCCTTCCCCGGGTGTTGGTCCGGAACAATCCGGAACGCAAGCTGATCTTTCTGCTTCCCGCGATACGGCCGATCTATGCTATCGCTACATTTTTCCTAGAACCATTCTCAAGGCGTTCGAAGGCACGGCAAAAGCTGGACGCCACCGAAATGCCCGAATCCGCAGAGGAACGGGCTGAAGACAACGCCGAGGACTTTCAAGCGTTAATGGAGGTCGGCGAGGCGGAAGGGATCATCGAAGAACGCGAACGCGAGTTGATCGAAACGATGGTCGAATTCAGCGATACGCGGGCGGGCGAAATAATGACACCCCGCACAGAGATCGTCGCTATCCCGATAAGTGCTTCGATCAAGGAGGCCCGCGATCTGATAATCGAAGAGAAATATTCTCGAATTCCGGTCTATCGCGACTCGATCGACAATATCGAGGGCGTGATCTACGTTCGTGACCTGCTGCAGGCATGGGCCGAGGGAAAGCACGATGAGCCTGTCAGCGGAATTTTGCGTGACGCATTCTTTGTACCCGAGACCAAAACCGCGGCCGAGCTGCTAAAGACTATGCAGAACAATCATGTCCAAATAGGCGTGGTTATTGATGAATACGGTGGTGTGGCCGGTTTGATAACGGTCGAGGACATACTTGAGGAGATCGTCGGCGAGATCGAGGACGAAGATGAGGACGAGGAGATAGTCGAGATCATACAGGGTGCCGACGGTTATTGGGACGTGATCGGGTCAACGGAGATCGATAAGATCGAACGGCTTTTTGACGCTGACCTCGAAGACGAAGACTATACGACCATCGCCGGCCTGATCACCAGCGAAGCGGGCTATGTGCCAAAACCAGGTGACAGGCTGTCGATCCGAGGTTTAGATATCGAAATACTCCAGGCGGACGAGAAAAGGATACACCTCGTCCGGCTTCGCAGCGGAAGCGTGGAAACTGAGGATAGTGGAGAATAATTGTTCTCTCTGTGCCATGATCTGCGCCTCATTGGCTTGCGGTCGGCATAGAAAATGAAGCTTTTTTCTATGATATAATTGAGGCTCAAATCTTTTTTGGAGGCAATGCAATGGCAATTCGTTTGGGCGATACAGCGCCCGATTTTACAGCAGAAACGACACAAGGACCTGTCCATTTTCATGAATGGCTGGGAGATAGTTGGGGAGTATTATTTTCCCATCCAAAAGACTATACGCCGGTCTGCACGACCGAGCTCGGAATGGCGGCGAAGCTCAAACCCGAATTTGATAAACGGAACGTAAAGGTGATCGGGCTCAGTGTGGACCCTATGGAGTCGCATTTGGGTTGGGAAAAGGACATCGAGGAAACTCAGGGTTACGCAGTCAATTTTCCAATGATCGCCGACGGCGACCGTAAGGTATCCGACCTTTATGACATGATCCATCCGAATGCGAACGACACGTTTACGGTGCGTTCGGTCTTCGTGATAGGACCGGACAAAAAGGTAAAACTGACACTTACATACCCCGCAAGCACGGGTAGAAACTTTGACGAAATTCTGCGGGTCATCGATTCGCTTCAACTGACGGCCGGTTATAGTGTCGCGACACCCGTCAATTGGAAAGATGGAGATGACTGTATTATCGTTCCCTCGGTGTCAGACGAGGAAGCGAAAGAGAAATTCCCTGCCGGTTGGGATCCGATCAAGCCTTATCTTCGCGTAACGCCCCAGCCTAATAAGGTCCAGCGTACGAGCAGTCAGGCCGCCGAATAACCCTGATGAAATTGCAGGCCGAGATCGGTTCCGACAAATACGAGGTTGATATTCAACGCGACGGCCGACGGGTCGTCGCGAATATCGACGGGCGAGAATATGAACTTGACGTTTCCGAGCCCGAACCAAACGTTTACCTATTAAAACACGAAGGCAAAATATTCGAGGCTTTCGTGTCGCCGACGAAGACGGATCCAGGTGAAATAGATGTTTCTGTTCGCAATGAACAATTCGAGATAAAGCTCTTCGATCCGAAGCGGCTGCGGGGAGCGGGCTCCGATACGGCCGCGGCGGAGGGGATCGCCGAGATTCGTTCAGCAATGCCCGGTAAGATCGTGCGGATCTTAGCCGAAGCAGGCGAAGATGTCGAAAAAGGCCAGGGCATCATTGTTGTCGAGGCAATGAAGATGCAGAACGAACTTAAATCGCCAAAGACCGGCGTCGTAAAAGAGATCCGTGTTGGCGTGGATTCAACAGTGTCCTCGGGCGATATTCTCGTAACAATCGAATAAGCTTGATCAGTGAGTTTGTCCCGGATGAAAAATCATCTCGACGGGTTTTTTGCGGCATTGCTGAGAATATTGGCAAACAAACGGTACGCCCCCTCCACGCCGGCAGGCAATTGTCTGAAAAACGAATAACTGGCATAGATATAGGTTCCCTTTCCCAAGGGAGCGACCACAA
This sequence comes from Pyrinomonadaceae bacterium, assembly GCA_041749555.1. Taxonomy (GTDB): domain Bacteria; phylum Acidobacteriota; class Blastocatellia; order Pyrinomonadales; family Pyrinomonadaceae; genus OLB17. The sequence goes on from JBGTBC010000402.1 coordinate 6,744, forward strand.
GCCCGCCCTTATTTTCTGCCTCGCCGGGATCATGCGATTCGAGGAGTCCGGTATATTCAGCGCCGAAGCCCGTAAAGTTGTATAAATTTCGCTCCTGGACCCAGCCTTTGAAATCTGCAGACGTGATCTTGTTCGGATAGTTAAATATCCGGTGCTCCGGGACAAGTATAGTGATCGGAGCATTTTCGTCGGCCACTCTTGGTCCCATCTGCGTGGGGAACGGCATCAACTTTTGCTGCGCATATCCCGGCAACTGGTACTGGACGATCAAGGTGCCACCCTGACGCGCGAAATCGAGGAGCCGCCCGTTGTTAGCTACAAGATCCGGCCGGACCTGATAAGCACGGATACCGACCACGATCACGTCGAATCGGGAAAGATCGCCGCTCGCGAGTTCGGTCTCGGAGATCATTTGAAGATCGAAGCCCATTTGCCTGATCGCGTCAGGTACCCGGTCGCCGCTGCCGACGATGTAGCCGACCTTGACCGTCGTCGTCTTGAGATCAATGATCTTTGTATCGACAGTTGCAGGCAGATAGAACCGATGAGTTTGGATGTGAGGGTACGCGATAGTGCGCATCGTGAAGGAAGAGCGAACTTCGCCGACTACGGCAGCTGCCTCGATCTTATAGCTCCCCGACTTCGTGCGAGCAGGTATTGTGATCAGGAAGTCTATCGTTGTCTTCTCACCAGACCGCCGGAGCTCAAAGGAAGGCGAAGTGTTCGCGAACTTCCACTCCGGCGTGGTTAAACTCAAAGAAGCCGTTCCATTGACCGGCTGTTTCGAATGGCTTGCAACCGTCATCACGACCTTGCGGGTTTGTGCCGATTCCGAATACGGCACAATCATAAGTGATTGGTCCGTTTCGATAGAAACCTTTGGCACGACATTGACGTTTCGACGGACCTCGCCTCGAATATCGTCGGCAAAACGAAATTCGACAGGTTTATCGACGAAAAGAGTTTCTCCGCCAACCTCGAATGTCACCGAGGCACGCGGCGCCTCCCGCTGTAAAGGAAGTCCGTGAGCAGCCCTGTGGCCGGACAAAACGTGCATGTCACCGGCGCGCGGCTCGACCAGCCAATACGGCACGGTCAATCCGGCGTCTTGCGGTACAGTAACAGTGAAATGCTCGTTGGCCATTCCCACCTCGCGAGCTATAAAACCCGGAGAGTTCGTCGTCGGGGCCGGACGCCGTTTCACCAGCCACCACTCGACCTCGGGAAGGTTTGCGACTGGGGTTATGTTCGGATTCGAAGGCACGCCTAACGAGATATCCTTCACCTTAACAAGGTCCTTGAAAGGGCTAAATACCTTTACCGTTACATTGAAGGATTCGCCCGGTGCCACCATCTCGACGTCAGCCATGGCATCTATTTGCAGCCCCAAAACAGTCTTGATCGCATCGGCGAACCGCGACGTCATCTCTCTCGCGAATACTTCACTCGGCGGATTGGGGGCTGTAAATAGTCCCTTTTGGCGAGACGCCTGGTGACCCGCAACAAGATGCGGCAAGATCCGCTCGGGCGATCGGGGATCATATTCGTGGAGCGCTTTTTCGGCGGCCGCCTGGACGTCAGACAGGACATCACCTCCAGTGGCGTCCCCGGTGCCCGCGGCTCGGATGGATACATCGAGTCCGTCGAAAATTCCGGATCCCTTTGTTTGAGATCCTTGAAGATTCATACTCGAAAACTGATCACCACGGAGTTCGAGTACTCCCTGCTCCTGCGATTTGTGCTGGCTGCGGGCTTCCATGGCGATCTCGAAATACGACCGGCCCAGAATGGGGTCAAATCTGCCGGTGTTCACCCGTAATGTCGGCTCACCCTGTCCGCGTTGCCGGACGTAGAGGCGTTTTACCGTCCAAACTGGCCAGGCGTCATCACACTGCCTGGGATCTGCCGCCGCTTGAGCGGCCAGCGGCGTGATGTAACCGGAAAACTGATGCTGCCCATGGCCGTCAGCCGGCGTACCGGAAAATTGGGAAACTACCACGAGCGGGCGAAACGAGCGGATCACCTTGACGACATCGCAAAGTACGATCTTTTCATCCCATTTCTCTTTTGCCTCAGCAAGGGTTTTTGAAAATCCGTAATCATAGGCCCGCGTGAAGTACTGTTTCGCTCCATCGAGTGTACGAGCCTGAAGCAATTCTTCGGTTCGGATCAATCCGAGTGCTTCGCTTAATTCCGGGCCGATAATATTCTGGCCGCCGTCTCCTCTGGTTAAGGATAAGTATGCCGTTCTTGCGCTCTCGCCGCGTGCCAGATAAGTCAGCAAAGCGGTGTCTTCATCATCCGGATGGGCACCGATCATTAAGACACTGGCTGACGAAGTCAGCCTTTTCAACGTCTGCATGATCCCCATCGCGCCCCGATCGTAAATGGGCCTAACCTGCGCTCCTGCCGAAAAAACACCTGCGAATATAGCCACAAAGACTGCCGATGCAATGCGGTTCAAAATGGAGTTTACGGAATTCATACGTTTAGCTTATCAGAAGTCGCGATCTCATTCGGTTTGGTCAGACTAACGAGATAACCGGCCAAGACCGTTACCAGACAGCCGATCACATTGAACCAGAGAAACTCGATATTGGTGTAGAGACTCGCCAGCCAAACGGATGCGATCCCGAACAACAGGCCAAAGAACGCACCGCGGGCATTGGCACGCGGAACGGCAAAGGCGAGCACAAAAACACCAAGCAGTGAACCGTAAAAGAACGAACCGAACCGGTTCACGACCTCGATCAGCGAACCGAGATTGGTCGCGAATATCGCCACAATGCAGGCGAATATTCCCCAAATAAATGTAGCAAGCCGCCCGACGAGGATCAGATGCGGGTCCGTACCTTCGGGACGGAAAAGACGCCTGTAGAAGTCGATCGTAGTTGCTGTAGCGAGAGCGTTCAATTCCGACGATATCGACGACATTGCCGCCGCGAAGATCGCAGCAATAAGCAATCCGATGATGCCAATGGGCATATTCTGCAGGATGAACGTCGGAAAGACATAGTTTACGTCATTGAAAGAGCGGTTGCTGGTGGAGCGGACCAGTTCGACGGCCTCGGAGCGGACCGCCTCGAATCGTCGATTAGCGTCGACATAGGCGGCGCGCGCGGCATCGTTCGTCGGATCGTAGGCAATCGCCGCATCTCGCCGGACAGCGTGGGCCTCGGAAAAGCGTTGTTCGATGGCCGGATACGCCGATGTCTGTGAAACCTTGGCGGCCTCGTTCGGATTGAAGATCACCGGTGGAGCCTGGAATTGATAAAACACAAAGACCATTATCCCGATCAGCAGGATGAAGAACTGGATCGGGATCTTGAGGAAAGCGCTCATCAGAAGTGAGGTCCGTCCCTGGTCAACCGACTTCGCCGACAGGAACCGCTGGACCTGGCTCTGATCGCAGCCAAAATAGCCGAGGGCTAGGAACATGCCTCCGATCAGGCCTGACCAAATCGTGTATTTTTCCGTGAGATCAAATCGCGTATCGATCATGTCGAGCTTGCCAAGGCTGCCGGCCAAATAGAGCCCGTCCGCGACCGAAACCCCAGCCGGAAAACTCGAAACGATAACAAAGAAAACGACGCTAAGCCCGAAGAATATGATGACCATCTGCTTCACGTCGGTCCACGTAACCGCCCGCACACCGCCAAACATCGTATAAAGGGTCGTCGAGAGCCCGATCGCGAAGATCGTTGCTATTAGGTTCCAGCCGAAGACTATGGAAAGGACGATAGCAGGTGCCGAGATGATCGTACCGACACCCAGGCCGCGTGAAATAAGAAAGAAAAAGCTGGTAAGAGCTCGTACTTTAACGTCGAATCTCTTCTCAAGATACTCGTATGCCGTGAACACCCGCGCCCTGCTGAAAAACGGAACAACGGTCACGCATAGAATGATCATCGCGAATGGCAGACCATAGTAAAACTGTATGAACCGCATCCCGTCGGCATAAGCCTGGCCGGTGGTGCCCACAAGCGTGATCGCGGACATCTGTGTCGCCATAACCGAAAGCCCCACCGCCCACCAGGGCAGACCCCGGTCCGCGAGGAAAAATCCCTCTTTTGTTTTGTTGTGTTTTGAAAGGCGTATGCCGTCCCAGATGACGTATGCCAAATAGGTGCCGACTATTGCCCAGTCCAGCCACTTCATAGATCGGTGTTAACTGAAGTACCGCGAAAATGCCCAAAGGGCGGTGACCACCAGAAATGTGAATCCTATCACGGACGCATAAACTCGCCGCCAAAATGCCGAATCGCGTTCCTCACCAGCTGATCCTTTTTCGTTCATAAACTCAAGTGCGATGGAATCCACGCTCGATATCCTTCATGGAAAGCCGCAGGATGACCGGGCGACCATGAGGGCACGTTGTCGGCGACGTGGTTTTCAAAAGCCGGTCGATCAGCCAACTCATTTTCTCGGGCGTCAGCTTCATATTGATCTTTATCGCAGCCTTACAGGCTAGGCTCGCCGCTATATCGTCACGAAATGTCGATTTCGCCGCGCCGCGTTTTTCAATTTCGATCGTGTCGAGCAATTCGGAAAACAGGTTCCTGGCGTCGCCCGGAGCAAGGTCGGTTGGAATGCTTTTGATCGCGACGGTCCTTCCAGACAAACGCATCAGGCCAAACCCGAGGCTCTCAAGTTCGTTCTCGATAAGTTCGAACGCTTGAGATTGCGCCGGCGTCAGATCTATCGTCTCGGGCAAAAGAAGGTTTTGACTCTCGATCGGACGTTCCGTTTCGCCCTTGCGATACTTATCGAAGAGTATCCTCTCGTGCGCAACATGCTGATCGATCAACAGCAATCCTTCATCATCAGTCGCAATTATAAAACTCTCGTGAAGCTGCCCGAGGCAGTTGATACGTGTTCCGGAAAGTGCATCGCCCTCGATCGCCTTCGCGATCTTAGCAGCCGAATCGAGTGGCGGAAGCTCGGCCGCCACAGATGAGGCAGGTTCGGGGCGTTCCTTAATCGCGGCTGCCGCTTCGAATAGGTTTGTATTGGCAGTGTCGACAAAGTCCTCAAGCCGTATCTCGTGTTGGACCGGTTCGTGTTGCGGTGTCCGGGCCGTGACAACATGTTGATCGATCGTGATTGGATGAGGTTCCCTCAATTCCCGATTTATCTCACCGGCCGCCGCGGCCTGTGCCTGCATAGTTTCCTCGGCGGCTGAACTGTCTTCAAGAAGAGCCCGGTCATCAACGCGTGACTCTGCGGGCTGTTCGTCACCTGTTATTCCCGCTTGTGCAAGAGCCGAGCGGACTGCCTCGGCTATCACATCTTTGACCGCCTCGCCACGCCTGAACCGGATCTCGGTCTTTGCCGGATGTACGTTTACGTCGATCTCTTCGACCGGAATATCCAGAAAAAGAAACGCAACCGGGTAAACTCCGTGAGGCAAAACGGAACGGTAGCCCTCGAGCAGGCCTCCCGCAATCGTCTTGTCCCTTACGAATCGCTTGTTGACAAAGAAGTACTGGCCGTCGCGTGTCGTGCGGCGTTCACGAGGTGCGGAGACAAAACCACTAATTGTTGCAACATACTCACGGCCGCCGCTGACGGGGATCAGACTCTCCAGCAGGCCGCCGCCAAAGACTTGAAATGCCCGTTCACGAAGATCACGAGCGGGAGAAACTCTAAGGACCTCGCGGCCGTTATTTGTCAGCGTAAATGCGATCTCCGGATGGGCAAGCGCATAGTGCGTAACTATGCTTGTCAGGTGATAGTTCTCTGTAGCCTCGGAACGCATGAATTTTCGCCGGGCTGGCGTGTTAAAGAACAGGTCGCGAACGGCGAGGGTTGTACCCACATCGCGGGCAGCGTCGTTTACATCGATCAACCTTCCCCCCTCGACGACAACGCGTGTGGCCGCGAGATCGGCTTCCCTTTTGGTTACCAGTTCGACACGTGCTACCGAGGCTATCGAGGCGAGTGCCTCGCCCCGAAACCCGAGTGTTCCTATACGTGCCAGGTCATCCTGCGTGCGGATCTTCGAGGTCGCATGCCTTTCAAATGCCAGGACCGCGTCATCCCGCGTCATTCCTTCGCCATTATCGCTGACCTTCATTAGCCGCCGCCCGCCGAGTTCGATATCGATCTGAATGCGCAAGGCGCCTGCGTCGATCGCATTCTCTACGAGTTCTTTGATCACAGACGCTGGCCGCTCGACCACTTCGCCGGCGGCGATCTGGTTGGCAAGGTTATCAGGCAATATCTGGATCTTGTTCATTCTAAATGTCTAAAATGCGGTGCCTTTTGTCCTTAAGATCGACGGCATCATAAACCCAGTCTATAAATTGGGGGCCGTATTTGTTCATAAACGAAAACACATTGATGGATCTTTCCTGAAGGTGGCCGTTCGGCATTATCGCCGAAAAGAGGTTCGAGATCTGACGCTCGGCGTCACCATTCTTTCGAGCCAGGGCCATCAGAGTTTTCTTTCTTATCGCCCCAATGTGATAAATCATTTTCCGCCGCCGCTTTGCGAGATTATCCAACAGAGTCGGATCAACCACGGCAAGACGCTGATCGATGCGGTTTAGTTCGGTATTGATCGATTCCTCTGCGGAAGAAAATACTCCGGCGGTTTCGGGATCCATATTAGCCGTCGCCCAATCCACGGTAATATTCTCTTGCTCGCGAAACATATCCGAAAAATCAAGTCCAAGCTTTTCCATCGTTTTTCTGTCTCTTGGTTCGATTATTGTGAAGCTTTGCCGATGAAAGATCGGCGTCACGGGACGACCCAAGGTTTCATAAACCACGCTGTTTTGGGCAAAATAGGATATCTCTGCCCCGCCGCCGAAATAAGCTACTGTCGGCAAAAGGTAATCCTGGACCACCGCCCTCAACATAACGCCCGGGCTCAAGCGATCCGGTTCGTTTCGGGCTATCTCGAGTAATCCATCGCGAGTGAACTCGCCCTTCTGGCCTTTTGCCTTGTATGTTCCCGATGCAGTTTTGCGGAGCGCCGTCCTGCCACCGTTCTCATCTTGCCAAAAAAGAGGGAAGTATTCATCGTCCGCGAGAACCTGCGAGTGATAGCCGCTTTTTGCAAGATCCCTATCCCTCTCAACAATAGCGGAGACTATTTCGTTCGACCGTACTACCGCTTCCGAATAAATTGGGGCCGCCAGCCGTTTCAACGCCGGTGAGAGCGGATCAAGAATGATCAACCCGAATTTGGATGTGAGGAACGTGAGCGTTTCTCCGAATGCCTTGCCAAATGTAGATCCGTCGCGCCACGAGCCCTTCAATACAGCCTGGATATCACTGGTAAATTGTTTTGCCGGTAATTTTGCGAACAGTTGATCAATTACCCGCGAAATTGACGAATCTATCTCTATATTCCCGACCGGCGAATTTTCACCATACTTAAGAGGGATGTATTTTGTGCGAAGAACTTCGGCAGAACCCGTTGAAAAATATGTCGTCGAGACTTCCTCAAGATCATGGTCCTCTGTCGCCATCCAAAAAACCGGCACAGCCTTTTGCCCCGCGGCGGTCAACTCCTCCGCAAGCCTTATAGCCGATAGTGCCTTGTATAACGTATACAGCGGCCCGCCAAAAAGCCCGGCCTGTTGGCCGGTGACCACGGCGACAACATCAGTTTGACGCAGTAGTTCGATATTCTTCAATGTTTGGCCGTCCGCTCCCAGGCCGGCATTCAATTCCCTGAGGGCATCACAAAGGGCATTTCGGTCTGTCTTATAAGCCTCCAGCACCGTTGGGGCGAATTGTGAAACCTCAAGCGGGTACTCGACAACATTTGGGTAATACCGCTTTAATGAAACAGGATCTGAGAGATACGTGCCAAACAGGTCGGATTGTCCCGGGATATCGGAAAACGGGATGCCCGACACCTTCGGAAATAATCTGTCACGGGACGTGTCGCGGGCGATCTCTTGCTTCAAATTGAGCTGCTCCTGTTTCTCAGATTATAGAGTTCAAACACGTAACTTCCAAACCAGTAAAAAGGGGCGGCCAACAGGCCACCCCTAAAAGTAAAGCGATCAACGGCGATCTACATTCCGGCAGCCGTACGCTCCGTCCGTTCGATACGATAGACACCTGACGAATGCGTTCCTGCAAATATCCGATGGGCATCATTAGGATCGAAGGCCAAAGCCCAAACACGCCGGCTCGGAAGACGCATATCCTTGGTATCGATCCGCTTCCAGCGGTTGCCGGCATCCGTTGAAATAAAGATCCCCCCGTCGGATTCGAGCGAGCTTGCAAGAATTATCTCATTCGAATTATCCGGATTGATAAGGATGCTGTTGTAATTGCCCAGCGGTAGATTGCCTCCGCGGCGATTCCATGATTTTCCGCCGTCCTTGCTGACGTAGAATGTCTGGACCGTTCCGACATAAACCATTTCCGGCCTTTGAGGATCGGTCTTGATCGAACTCACCGGAATGTTATCGACGGCCCCTCCGGTCCGCTCCCAGGTTTTGCCCGAATCTTCGGAAACAAGAACCCCGGAGTTAGCGGTTCCTACCCAGATAGTTTGGGGGCTTGCCGCCGGAACATGAACAGCGAACACATTCTCATTAAAACCACCGCCGAATGGAAGCTTTTCCCATCCTTTGAGGACGTCAGTACTTCGGTAAAGGCCATTATCAGTGCCGACCAGTAATCCTTTGCCCTCCGGCAACAATTCAATGATCTTGATCTTTTCAGTCAAAGCAGGCACAAGAACTGGCCCTGTTGGCACGTTTGCCGCGGGCGGAGGATTCAGTGCAACGACCGACGCGGTCTTTTTAACCGGCTTCTTGGCAACAGGCTTTTTCACCGGTTTTCGAACAGGCACGGGTTTACGTACAGGCACCCTTTTCTTTTTCGGTGCAGAAAGATGCGTCCACGATTCGCCGCGGTCGAGTGATCGAAACATCCCGATATTGGTCCCAAGATAGATCAAATTCGGATCGGCCGGATCCTGCTTCAATGCAAATGGAGTGACACGGTTGATGTCCAGGTTACGGGCCTGTCGCCACGTTTTCCCCGCATCAGAGCTTGTAAAAAGAAAACCGCCGCCCGTCGCGGTATTATGGGTTGCCGCATACAGCCTTTTTGAATCTTCGATGTCAGGAGTAACGGAGTATGTAAACCGGCTGGTGAAGTTCTCGTTGGACTGTACAAAATTCCGACCGCCGTCGTTCGATACCATGACGCCATAATTATTCGTACCTATAAAGACGCGATTGGGTTCGTCCTTATGAACCGCAATAGAATTGATCTCGAGGTTTCGTTGGGTAGTCAAGGCCCATGCCTTACCGCCATTGGTCGTCATCCAAAAGCCCTCGGTGGTCGCTGCGTATACGGTGCCCGGGATCGTCGGGTGTTGAAGGATGTCGCGAGTTCGCCTGGATTGCGATGGAATACCCTGGATCTTGGCCCACTTCTCTCCGCCGCTGAATGACTCGTAAATGCCGCTGCAGGCAGATGCGATCACATGCTCCGGGTTTTTAGGATTGACGGTGATCGCAAACACATCCGAATCATCGATCATGCCATTTTTTATCAATCGCCAACTCTTTCCGGCGTCAGTCGATTTGTAGGGACGCCACCATGTGCCTGCGTACATTGTATCGGTACTGCGAGGATCGATAGCGAGCGAACCGATATTGACAGGCATTGTGGGGGACTTTATCTTTTCCCATTTTTCCCCCGAATTTTCGGATCTCCAGACACCATGAGTCGTGCCGACCAGAATGACATCTGGATCTTTGTCCGATTGCGTCATTGAGTGGATCGATTCCTTACTCAATTCCTTCGAGGCTTTCCAGGTCGCTCCGCCGTCGGTCGAGCGGAAAAAGCCGCCCGGCTTCTTGTGACGATGACCTGACGTATAAATGATCCGGGAATCACGCGGATCGACGAAAAGCTGATCGAGGATCAATTCGGGCTCGTTAAGATTCACAAGGAGCCGCCATGACTTTCCGCCGTTCGCCGACGTATGTACCTGTCCGTCCAATGTGCTGATATATAAACGGTCCTTGTCTTTAGGATCTATCGCAATATCCCTTACATCTCCGCCGGTTGGGCCCATGACCTGCCAATCGCCGAAGCTTTCTGCCGCTGTTACGAGTACAGAACCATCGAGCGGCATAGAAAGTACTGCAGCCTGCAGCAACGCCACGGTCAAGACGGCCGAAACGATCGAGCTAAATTTCCTGATCTGTCGCATAGTGTATTTTTCCCTGGTCCAATTGGAAGAAGTCGAAACGCGGAACTTGCCGCAATCGATATTAATCAGATGTTTAATGTCGCCCGCGGGTTTGCGGCCGTAAGAAAATATGATGTCCGGTCTCAATACTAACCCGGTTTATGACCGAACAACGGGTAGTTTAACGAAATATGGCGAAAAATGGAAGAGTTGAATAAAAAAAGCGGCCGGGACTCGTGATGACCGTCCCGGCCGCTTAATTATGTTTGCATCATTTAAGACGCAAAGCGATTGTTTTAACTACGGATTGACTTGTGGGGCTCCCGGAGGCGAGATAACAAGCCTCGTACGGATACCCGTTCCGTCGCTCGGTCCGTCGATGAAGGTTACACGGCTTGCATCAAGGCCACGCATTCTGATGTGTGAATTGATAACCGTATTTCGCCTTCTGATCTCGGCGGCCGTTCCATAATTAATGATGTAGCCCTGAGCACCAGGATTGTTGCTCAGCTGTACATAGAAGTTATCGATACGGGCCTTGAGATCGTCGTTAGCGACCGGGCCGAACTCGTCAACCGTAATATTGTCAATTTTGTCCGCGACACCGGCAGTCTCATTGGCATTGTCATCGCAGTTACACGACGGATCCTGGCCGATGTTGCCTATTGTGACTGTAGCGGTTACGTTGCTACCCGCCATATCAGGTGTGGTACGTACCGATATGCTCGGTGTGCCCTGGCCCGATTCGATCGTACCAGCTGAAACCGTCCAATTGTAGGTGACGTTGTCGGCGCCGCTTACATTGGCCGTGAAAGTCATCGCCTCACCCGGCTGAGTAATACCAGCAGGTCCACTGACCGTCAGCGTCGGACAAGCACACTCTATAGGCCTCACACAATCCGGACATGCTACGACAGTGATCGTCTGGGTGTCGGTACGGCCGCAAACTCCGCAGCCATCATCTACAGCCGTTGTGATCGTGTAGGTACCAGCTGAGGCAGTGCTTAGATCCCACTGGACATTAGCCCCCGTTCCGACAATGCGTCCGCCTGAAACAGTATAGTTATAGGTCAGGACGTCATTCTCTACGTCAGAGGCTCGAGTGGCCACATCAATACTAGTGTTATCGGGACAGGAACCGGATTTCGAAGAGGTTCCGGGAGGGCAAGGCAGCGTGATCGTAGTGCTGCTTAACGTCACCGAATCAACATTAGCAGGAACATTGAGTTTCTCACCTTCACGTTTGTCTCGGCGTCCGATCCAGAACTGGGCTATGTAGCCATGCGGATCGCTGGAGGTTTGAAGTCCCGGGGGAACGCCCGTCGATGTCGACGTTACGACCGACGGAACACAAGCTGTAACGGTTCCAGGTCCGCAAAGTACTGAGACCGCATTTACCCGGCGAGTGTCGCCAAAGCTATCAGCATCCTGCTGATTGAAATTGTATCGATACGCAAGACCGAATCCGAACCATCTCCGCGGATAAACACGGAAGCCCGCGATGCCGTCGATGGGATCCTGCTCGAGCACGTTCGGAGTGCGTCCGCCAACATAGTGAAGAGCTCTAAATTCAAGTATCGGTTGGAAGTAACGATTTACCGGGAAATCAGCGCCAACAGACCATTGGAATTCATCAGGCCTATCGAGAAGAGTAACGTCCGAGCCTCCGCCGATATCTCCCTTAACCTTCGAGGTGAAGACATAACCAACGTTACCGGAAACATTTGCCCACTTGGCAACACGGGCATCAGCAAACATGGTTAGACCGGCATCACCTGCCCAGCCTCCGCCCGATCCGGGCCCAGATCCACGCTGCATCATATTCCAGCCAGCAGCATCATCCGCTGAATCCATGTACCAGCGATAAAATCCTGTTACACCCCAGCCTGCTTTAGCCATCGAGTCATTGAATCGCCATTTGGCACCCAACACCATTGAATTAAATGATGAGGTTCCCCAAGTGCGATTGATAAATGGGGCATCCGGCAAATATATCGGTGCATTCGTGAAACTTACAGGAGCTTGACCATTGTTGATCGTCGTGGTCGTTAGAACAATACCTGGAAGGATGCTGCCAAAAACCGAACCCAGACCGGGGAATTGACTTGAAGCCCCGCCTGAACCTGCCGGGCCAATTGTGGTCCCGGTGCCAAAAATATTCGGGTTGTAAAACGTGCCGCCCCCATATGGATATGACGTAAAAGGAGCTCCAGAGGGTCGGAAGATCGCTCGGCCGCCCGCGCCTGGTTCCAAAACAATTGCAGGTGGCCTTGTAAGAACACCATTGATCAGAACCTGCGAATTGGGCAGGTAAAAGCTCGAAAGATTTCGCGGAGCATTCACCTTGACGCCACGATAGCCCTCGGTAGTAAAGAACAATTCAAAGCGATTTGAAAGTCCAATCTGAAAGCTCAACGGTACCGATGATATATCAACGTTGCCCGGATCGCGATCATAATTGCTGAGCGCGGCGCTCAGCGTATATTCGCCTTTCCTCAGGGTTGACGCGTCATAAACGGTAAAAAGGCCGGTCGGTCCACCTACGGGTCCGCCGGTTCCAACTGTCGGTGCTGTGTTGCGGTCGTCTTTATCCGACTTTTGAGCCGGGGCTGCAAACACGAGCATTAATAATAT
>JBGTBC010000403.1:0-5136 GCA_041749555.1 Pyrinomonadaceae bacterium
GTCACCCCCTTCCCCTACATTCGTCAACGCCAGAGATGCCATCATTGCCGCAGGCGTTGCAGGTGGAACGCCCGCTGATGTTGCCGATATGTGGGCCGGCTTTGCTGTCCGGGGCCTGGGAGCAGATGCCATCGTTCAGCATCCGGGCGGAAACTCTACAAGCGGCACCGGAACCGCCCGAGTGACCCAGTCGTTCGCTCCACCCAATTTATTCCAGGTCGAAAGTATTCAGATAAGCGATGCTTCTGGTGACAACGATGGCTTTCCCGAGCCCGGCGAAATAATCACTTTAACGGTCCCGCTGACAAACAATACCGGCAATCTGGCTACAGGAGTTACTTTACAGGTCGCGGGCGGCGGGTCTGCCAATTTTGGAGCTATAGCCGGCACATCGACAAGCAGCCAGCAGGTGACCTATGTTGTGCCGACGGATGCTACGTGCGGCGGACTAACGTCCGTGACGCTTAATGTTAACAGCAGCCTTGGTCCGGTGGCCTTTGTTAGGGATATCTTTATCGGAAAGCCCGGTTCTACGATTCCAATTGAAAATTTTGACAATGTGACTGCCCCGGGGATACCGGCAGGATGGACCGCCGAGGCGATCTCCGGCGGTACAAACTTCATATCATCCTCAGCGTTGCCCGATACACCGCCAAACTCAATGTTTGCGTTGGACCCGCTAACAGTTGGCGGGGGAACTAACTTGACCTCGCCCGCGATCGCGGTCTCATCACCGACAGCGACCCTTTCGTTTAGAAACAATTACAACACCGAGATCGATTGGGATGGAGGCGTTCTGGAGATCAGCATTTCCGGAGGTGGTTTCAAAGATATATTAGCAGCGGGAGGCTCGTTCCAGCAAAATGGATACAATCGCATCTTAGGTGCGGGAACGAATAATCCACTTGGGGGCAGATCCTCATGGTCAGGTAATTCAAACGGATATGTAACAACCGTCGTTCAATTTCCACCGAATACTGCAGGGTCGATAGTTCAGCTTCGGTGGCGTTTTGGTGCTGATGACAACACCGCACCCATTGGAGGCGGCTGGCACATTGACACTATTTCATTGGTGGGAGCAACTTTTATAACCAGCTTTGAATGCTCGGTTCCTCCTCCCCCCGCTTTTGCAAATATTTCGGGGCGCATCATCAACCCGTTCGGTACAGGCCTGAGAAATGCGAATGTCTCGCTCAATACCGGCCAAGGAGAACCTATTAAGGTCTTATCAAGCTCGTTAGGATACTATCAGTTCGACAATGTCCCGGTCGGAAGCGGTTACGTTGTATCTGTTGCGAGTAAGAGATACCGATTCCAGTCGCAGCAGGTAAACCTCTTCAATAACCTGACAAATGTGGATTTCGTTGGCGAAGAATAGACCTTCATTGATCGCCTCTTAAATTTCCGGTCTTCCGCATTCGACGTGGTGGACCGGAATTTTTTTCTTCTGGCATAAGACGGCGAATGCAGGAAAGCTCAACAATCTTCGGCCGGGGAGCATTTCGTTCCGTCTAAACAAGAGTCTTGCCCGGGGTAAAACAACTATGAAAGCCAGTTCCAGATCATTAAAGCGGCTTAAGGTCGCGGTTATCGGTTTCTTCCTTATATCGCTTGCTGCGTTCTCGATGATCTCCAAGCGGCCAGTGGCATTCGCGTCTGCTTCTGGCCCTTCGCCCTCTTTCACGAACGCACCCGCGGAAGGAAATTGTGCGGCATGTCATATCGGTTCGCCTCTGAATAGCGGGGGCGGGAGCATTCAGATCCTGGGGCTTCCGGCAACATATTTACCTGGCCAGCAGATCCCGGTCACAGTTATTGCCGAGCAAGATGATGCGGTTATTTACGGTTTCCAACTTACAGCGATCGATAGTGTCGGAAAGACAGTCGGAACCTTCACTCTCCCAAATGAAATGCCTCCACGATCGCAAGTTATCAACAACATCGTCGAAGAAGATCTCAGACTCTATGTTCAACACACCGTCGATGGCTTGATCGATACTGAGTTCGGCTCAAATACCTGGACATTTCTATGGACGGCCCCGCCGGTATCTGCCGGCCAGATCGTTTTCTATGCTGCCGGCAACGCCGCGAACGGTGACGGTTCACCATCAGGCGATTTCATATATACAACCACAACAGCTTTAGGGCCGAGTCCAACTGCAATCTCAGTAAGCGGGCGGATCCTGACGAGCAGCGGCATGGGCCTTAGAAACGCTGTCGTACGGCTAGTAAACCAGGATACCTTCATGACCGTCCTGACCAATGCGCTGGGCTATTACTCATTCAGTGATATTGCCGCGGGGCAGACCTATCAGATGAGCGTATTCTCAAAACGTTATAGGTTTGAATCCCGCACCATTTCGCCCGACACCGACCTCGCCGACGTTGATTTCATCGGCCTCGAGTAGACGATCTCACCTGCATAAAAATGCCCGCCAGATATTACTCTGACGGGCTTTGGAGGAAACCATCGGAACGGGTAGCTATCTATTCTGCGTACCCGGCCCGGCTTGCGGTCGGGGAACTCCAGGTGATTGAAGCACTACCGGATTTGCAGATTCGACCACCGGCCGCGAATTTGAAGGGGGATTCCCCATCGGCACCGGCTGGACTATTGGTCCGCTCTTAGGAGCATTCGATTGATTGACTAATGCATAATCAGGGCGCGTGATGCGGGGAGTGATAAAGAACAGGATCTCATTCGTGTTCCTCTGCACGCCTTTTCGTTTGAAGAGGTTACCGAGAATAGGAATGCTTGCCAGTCCGGGGGTACGATCCTGACTATCTCGTTCATCATCGAAAACAACGCCCCCAACGATCGTGGTACCACCATCAGGCACTACAACCTGGGTTTTCATGCTCTGACTGTTGATGGCCGGGGCTGCACCGCCAACAATGGCCGCGGTCGAGCTATTTTCGGCTGTTACGGTCAGGATCACCGTGCCCTGGTCAGTGATCTGCGGGGTTATTTCGAGTTTCAAAGGAACATCGACATACTCAGTGGTCGCGATTACCGCTCCGCCGGCCGCACTGCCCGGCTGGATCGTTGTTATCGGTATCTGGGTGGAACTCTTGATCTCGGCAGTCTGATTGTTGAGTGCGGTCACACGCGGGGTGGCAATGATCTTGGCTTGCCCCTTCTGTTCCCCGAGCGAAATCATCGCGGACAATTGAGCTGTTCCAAAGACGCCTGTCGTCAGCCCGATCGCTGTATTTGCGATCTTCGAGACCAGATCGTTGCTGATCGAAGGATTAGGTGCCAGTGAAGTCGGAAGAGTGGAGGTCACGCCAGGCAATGTTCCTCCAACGATGCCGCTGCCACGTGCTCCGTTAAGGATCGCTGCCAACTGAACACCGATGTCACGGCTGAAACTGCGGGTTGCGACCACGATACGAGCCTCGATCTCGACCTGCGGTTCAGGCTGGTCGAGAATCGCGATAAGTTGTTTGATAGCGGCAATATTGGCCGCAACGTCCGTGATGATCAGCGAGTTAGTACGGGAATCGACCTCGACGGAACCGCGTCGTGACAACCTTCTCTTGATGATCGGCAGCAGGCCACCGTCTGATCCGCCGCCCTGAGAGGCACCCGCTCCGCCCGATTGTATTGCGCTGGCGGCATTGATCCCGGCGTTCATCATACTGCTTCCTGATGATTGATTCCCGCCAGATCTGGTTGTACCGCTCGTTGTCGGTCCCGGGCTTGCAGATCCTGAAGTAGTGGCATAATTCAGCCGAATAAGCTCGGTTATCAGCGGTGAGGTGTCAAGCTGATTGTTCTGACGGTCACGATAGAGCTCACCCTCGCTCGCCAATGTCTTATTATCGGCAATTCGAAGAATATTGCCGTTTACCTGGACCCCGAGTTCCTGAGACTGGAGAATGGAATCGAGAGCGATATTCCACGGAACATCGTTGACCTTAACGGTAACAGGAACGTCCTTCACAGACTTGTCGATCACAAAATTGATCCCGTACTGGTCAGTAATATAACTGAGAATATCTCTGATGTCGGCGTTGACGACATTTAGGTTTATTGGTTCTCCCCTAAAGCCGGGCTCGCCGTATCGTCGGCCCTGATTTTGCGGGTCGATCGTTTGGGCCGTGATCGTGACAGCGATGCCGCTGACCATGATCGTTGCGAACACAGCCATGATGACCGCTCCGCGAATTCTGATAAGAAAATTCATGTTTCCTCCGTTAATAGAACAACCGTATCCTGTTGATAAGATCTTGTGGTGGGTATCTAAGGTTCTGTAAACCCTAATTCTTGGCGGTTTTAACCGGTTTCTTTGTGGATTTCTTTGGACTTTCGTCTTCGCCTTCCTTGGCGGGGGGTAGTTTGTTCATCTCATCCAGGGGAGAGAGGAACGGGTTTGATGTGGGTTTCACGGCCGTCTCGGGTCCGGGCTGTTCGAGTTTCACATTTGCGACCTCAACAGGCTTCTCCGACGCCTGAGAAGGAGCTGTTCCCTCGATCTGGGCCTTCGTAGAGTAATGCTGGAGCGGTTTGTTTTCTACCGATGCCACAAATTTACCTTCGCCGACCTTGGTTACTTTGCGAAAAACCAGCCTGTTCTCCTCAACGGCTACCAACTGTCCGTCAAAGAATTTTTCACCCGGATAGATAGTGTAAGAAAGCTTTATCGGTGTCGCCTGAACCATTGCCGCATAACCCCTCGAAGTCTTGAAAATGCCGGTCACGGCCATTTCGTTCAGGGTCAGAACGCTCGTTACCTTGGGCGGGTCAGTGCCGTTTGCTACCGCGGCCTCTCGGACCTTCTTGTAATATTCAATGCGGGCCTCGATCGTCGGCGGACCATAGTTTACAGGCACTTTAGGGGTGACAGGAGCTTTGGGAACCCCGCCCGGCGTACCAGTTGACGGCTTTTTGGGAATCGCCCAGCCCGGCTTCTTAAACGGATCCCGCTGGGCCATGGCTTCCGAAAAACAGCCGCTGACGGCCACGAATACAAATGCGGTCGCGGTAAGACAGGCTAAACGTTTCAGTATCGATAAATTGATCATGACGATTTTCTCTCTATTTTTCAGGTAAGCAAGCATTTGTGGCTAGTTCGCTGGCGGCGGGACCGGGGCGGGTGCAGCTGCTCCCGGCGCCGCGGGGGCCGGCTGCGG
>JBGTBC010000404.1:0-11632 GCA_041749555.1 Pyrinomonadaceae bacterium
TCAAACAATTTACGGGTGCTTTGTTTGTCCCGGGCGAGCGGCCTGTCCTTTCTGGAGAAGGAGATATTAAGCCAGCAATGTTCAAAAGTGGATTCCAGCCATACAGAAGTGAAGCCATGATCTCTCAAGAGTTCGCGATTGCCGGCAACTGTAAATGTCCCGCCCCCCAGTGACAGTATTGCCGCAGGAGATTCTCTTAAGAACCTTTCGAGATACTCGGTCTCCAGCTTCCTGTATTGATCCAGCCCATCATTATCGATGATGACAGCGATCTTTCGGTTTTCATGGTTCTCAATAAAGTGGTCGAGATCGACCCTTCGAGTTCGCAGAATATGGGAGAGATGTCGCGAAACACTGGATTTACCAACGCCCATAAATCCTGTAAGTGCGATCTTAATGTCCTTTTTCATTACGATGCTATTAATTACCTTACGACACCGCGAAGAATTTCAAAAAATCCTGGGAATGAAACCTCCGCGCAGTCCGCACCTACAATTTCAGTCTCGCCTTCGGCAAGCAGTCCCGCAACGGCAAATGCCATCGCGATCCTGTGGTCACCGTAGGAATCGAGCCTCGTGCCCCTTAATCTGGACAGCTTGACGCAGAATCCATCGGAAAACTCAGTGACTTCAGCTCCCATTAATTCCAGATTCTTACCGATCGACGAGATACGGTCGGATTCCTTGTGTCTTAGCTCGGTGGCATCACGGACCTCTAGACCATTGGCAAGTTGGGTTCCGAGGACAGCCAGGATAGGAATTTCGTCTATCAGATTTGGGATAAGGTCTCCGCTGATCAGCGCAGGTGCATTTCCGCCCGCAACCTGCAAACCGCCACAAATTCTAACTGTCGCGATGAGTTCGTTGCATTCTGTTGCGGTGTTCAGGATTTCAATTACAACACCGAGATTTTTCAGCACATCGATGATCGCGCTTCTCGTCGGGTTAATGCCGAGGTTGCGAAGAGTAATATCTGACTCCGGCAAACACGCCGCTGCGACCATAAAAAATGACCCTGCGGATATGTCCGCCGGGATCTTCATATCTCCCGGCGAGACAGGCTGTCCGCCACTCACCGAAATTCGCTTTCCTTCGCGTTCCTCCGATCGAACCTCGATGCCAAAAAGCTCAAGCATGCGTTCGGTATGGTCCCGCGTGGGTGCCGATTCGATGACGGTGGTTTCTCCGTCCGCGTTGATGCCGGCGAGCAATACGGCGGATTTGATTTGAGCAGAGGCAACGGGCAATCGAAATTCGATCGGATTGAGCGGTTTTCGGCCTTGAATTTTCAGCGGTGCGTGTCCATCAGTCGAGATCACAGATGCACCCATTTGAGTAAGAGGCATCGAAATGCGCTCCATTGGCCTTGATCTTAGTGAATCGTCACCTGTCAGAGTAGATTCAAAGTCCTGACCCGCCAAAATACCGGCAAGCAGTCTGATGGTCGTGCCGCTGTTGCCGCAATCCAGTGGACCGGTCGAACATCGCAATCCAGATCTGCCAACACCCATAACAGCAACTTCGCTGCCTTCGACTCTGATCTGCACTCCGAGATCTCGAAGACAATTTAAGGTGGATGTGCAATCTGCACTAGCTGAAAAATTCTGAATACGGGTCTCGCCTTCAGCTATTGCCGCGACTAAAGCGGCACGGTGCGAAATGGATTTATCCCCCGGTAATGTGGGGGTTCCGCATATGGCTGACGCTCTTTTAAGCTTCATAGTTACAATATTAGACGGAAGCTACCAGGTTTGTCTTGACACCAAGTGCCTTAAACCTATAACTTTACAAAACGCATACTGTGTCTAATACCCGTTACATCGAACTTCCAAGCGTGATCGAATCCGTCGAGGAGGTTGCTAATTCCGCGGACGAATTCGCCAGGAGCCGGGGTTTCGGTGATGAGATAATTTTTGCGATCGACCTTGCAATCAGAGAGTCGGTAGCGAATGCTGTAAAACATGGCAATCGGTTTGATGAGAACAAGGCGGTACAGGTAACATTTTCGGATACAGACGAAGGTCTTGAGATCCAGGTCAGGGACTTTGGAACCGGGTTTAGCGTGGCGGATATTCCCGATCCCACTGATCCAGAGAATCTCTTGAAAGCTAATGGACGAGGAATTTTATTTATGCGTTCATTTATGGATGAGGTCGAATGGTCGAATCCCGAAGATGGCGGGCTCGTTGTAAGAATGCTCAAACGGCGATAAATCGATGCGCATCGTAGACATTGCCCCGAACATTGGTCTAAAATTTGCTATCACTACTTAACAAACTGAAACGAGGAGAAAAAAATGTCTGATATTACAATCACTGAACGCCAGGCGGGCGACGTAACCATTTTGGATCTGCAGGGCAAGGTGACCATCGGCGAAGGCAGCGTTGCCCTTCGCACTACGATTCGCCGCCTGTTGGGAGAGGGCAAGAACAAGATCCTTCTTAACCTGGGGGGCGTAGGCTATATCGATTCCAGCGGAATCGGAGAACTGGTTTCAAGCTTCACGGCCGTCAAGAAAGAAGGCGGGGTTCTCAAGCTATTGAGCCTTACGCAAAAGATCCAGGATCTGCTGGCTATCACCAAATTATTGACCGTCTTCGATACATACGATGACGAGCCTTCGGCCTTAAGCAGCTACAATTAAACCAAAGCCGAATTAGCGGGAATCTTGAGGATAAAGGGATGATATCATCTCTTTATCCTTCTTTTTGTATTGGTTTGAATACATCTTTATCGTGGGTTAACTCATCTTTTCAAAGTGGCAAAAAAGAAAATGATACGGCAACTTTTTTTGGTTCTTGGCTTTCTGGTTTTCACGGCGAGTATCGATGGACAGGTGAATCGTCCTGGTATGGATCTGTCCAATTACGGTGTACGGATCGAAGCGGATAAACGGCTGATAGTCGTCTTAGCTGCGCTCGAGATGGCACAGTGGCAGAATCCGGCCGGCCGGACTGAAAAATTACTGGATACACCACTTTCGGAAAAAGGTGCCAGCTTTCGTGAACAGCTTCAACGCGAACATGCCGATCTTCCTGAAGACCTTCGTCGAAAGATCTCAAATTTTGTTGTCCGGCAAAAAAAATTGCATCCGCGTTCGACAGATGCGGAGATCATAGCTCCGTTCATCGCGATGGCATATTCGCTTACGCCCGTGCCGGAACTCGCCGATCCCGTCGTTACGTTGGACCTTCCGGGGCCTTTGCTCGATGTGCTTGATTTTGCACCGTTGGCACGGGAATTTTACCGGCGTTCCGGCATCGTGGCCAAACTTGACGAATATGCAAGAGGTTACATTTCCGATGCGGATAGCGGGCTTCGAAGTTCCGCCCGTGAGATGGTGAGCGAACTGCTCGACTATCTTCACACGCGGCCGAACCTGTTGGTCACAGAACGAATCAAGACTGAAACTCAGAAAGGGAAAAGCAAGGGGTCCGTAATTCGGCAGATCGAAACGCGTGAGCACCAAAGAAACTTCGTGATTGTACCGGAAAAGCTGGCTCCGAAAGGGAACATCAGTTTCCTGAACATCAGAGACGATTATTATGTTATTGTCCCGCCGGATACAGAATTGAATTTTTCGGATGCGAGGAGGGCGTTTCTCCAATTCGTTGTTGACCCATTAGTCCTTGCTCAGTCGAAGGATATCGGTGCAATTCGAACCTGGGCCAAACCTATTCTTGATGAGAGGCGAAAGGCCAATCCCAATATCTCGCCCGACATCTTCCTTGCGGTTTCCCGATCTCTGGTCGCGGCGATAGATGTTCGTCAGACCGAATATTCGCAGATACGGACTCTAACTGAGAACGCCCGTCAGAAGATCGTCCAGGTTAAGACGAAGCCCGAGAAGCTAGCCGTTTCCGGTGAGTTAGAACGGTCATTACAGGCGCTTTCGGATGAAGCCTCATTGAGGCTTTTCGAGGATCACGAAAAAGGAGCGATACTCTCCTCCTATTTTGCCGAACAATTAAAAGGAATCGAGGATTCCGGATTCGACATAGCTTCTTCATTAAAGGAGATGATCGCATCTTTCGACCCGCAAAAGGAATCAGGCCGTCTGGCGGCCTCCGCGGATGCAAGGACAAGGGCAATTGCAGCCCGTGATGCCCGAAAGGCCGCCCATGATCCAGGGGCCTTACCTACAGAGAATCCCGTAACCCGCCGCTTGCTTGATATCCAGAAGTACATTGATGCGAAGGATTATGTCCGTGCCGACTCGGAACTAAAGCGGGTCCTGGAAGAGTATCCGTCCGAGCCGCGGACGTATTTCACGATCGGGCGGGTCGCGAGCCTCAACGCCGCGGCCATCATAGACGATCCGGAAAAACAGGCTCAGAAGTTACTTGAGGCAAAAGTAGCTTTTAGCAACGTTTTGCGAACGGCTACTTCGTCAACGGATAAAGCCCTACTTTCTCTCACGTACGTTGCTCTGGCAAGGATCTATGAGCACATGGATGACGATGCCTACGCCATACAGCTTTACGACAAGGCCATAGAACTCGACAA
Source organism: Pyrinomonadaceae bacterium (assembly GCA_041749555.1). Lineage (GTDB taxonomy): Bacteria > Acidobacteriota > Blastocatellia > Pyrinomonadales > Pyrinomonadaceae > OLB17. The sequence goes on from JBGTBC010000404.1 coordinate 4,506, forward strand.
TGTGACGGGCGGAGCCTATAACGATGCACTGGCGGCTAAGCAGCGATTGATCAAGCGTCCATAAGAGCTATTCGAAGGTTATCGGCTCTCGATTTCACGCAAAGTCTGCTACCGTCTTAATAATGGCAAATAAAGGCTTTCGTAGTGGATATGTTGCGCTGATCGGCCGCCCCAATGCCGGCAAATCTACGTTGCTTAACCATCTCGTTGGCCAAAAGATCGCCGCTGTATCAAACAAACCACAGACCACACGGCACCGTATCCAAGGAATAATCAACCGCGATGACGCTCAGATCGTTTTTGTTGACACGCCGGGCGTTCATAAACCCGGACATCTACTCAATCGAAGAATGATGGCGGCGGTCCATGATGCCATTATGTCGGTCGATCTCCTGGTGCTGATCCGCGATGCGTCAGTTTCAACTGGTAATGGCGACCGGTTCGTACTGGACCTTGTAAAACGGGCGGAAAAACCTACGGTTCTACTTCTTAATAAGATCGACAAGATAAAAGAAAAAGCCGAGCTTCTGCCGCTGATCGAATCGTATGCGAACGAGTATGAATTCGCCGAGATCGTGCCTGTCGCCGCCTTGAAGGGCGAGGGCATCGACACTTTCCTGGAGCAGGTTACCAAGCACCTTCCCGAAGGCGAGCCGATATTCGGAGAAGACGAAATGACCGATCAGCCGGTGCGAAGTATCGTCGCTGAGATGGTCCGGGAAAAGATACTTCAATCGACCGGAGAGGAAATACCCTACGTGACCGCCGTCGTGACCGAGCTCTTCGAAGATACTGACCCATTTCTAACGAGAATATTCTGTGCGATATATGTCGAACGGCCCTCACAGAAAAAAATAATCATCGGAAAGCAGGGAGCCCGGATAAAGGACATCGGCACACGAGCAAGAGCCGATATTGAGGCACTTTTAGGAAAAAGCGTCTTCCTCAAGCTCTTCGTGAAAGTCGTTGAAGACTGGCGTAACCGTGAACGCGACCTGGATGATATCGGCGTGCGTGAATAATGCCTAAAGCCCCAAAATCATGGTACGCGGTTGACGTTATCGTTAATGACGCAGCTGCCGAAGCGGTCGAGTTCGCCTTCAATGAACTCGATTCCCTTGGCACCGAGATCGACAGCCTTGATAAGCAGCCTGGTGAGCCGCTGTGCGTCACGGGATTCTTTGATGCACCGCCCGAAACAGAGGCTGTTCGCACGGCGGTCGAAGTATCTTTTCGTATCCATGGCATTTCGACCGATGCATTGGTTTCGATCTCCCTCCGCACTGTCGAGGAAACGGATTGGCTGGCTGAGTGGAAAAAGCACTGGAGGCCTCAAGATGTTGGCCGCTTTACGATTGCCCCTTCCTGGTCCGAGGTCGCCATTTCTGATCGAATTCTAATCAGGATAGAGCCCAACATGGCATTCGGGACCGGTACCCACGAAACGACACAGCTTTGTTTAAATGCGATAAGCGAGTTATATCTTCCGGATCAATCGTTTCTCGACGTTGGAACCGGTACCGGGATCCTGGCGATCGCTGTGGCGAGGCTCGGCGGCCGATCCATCCTTGCTTGCGACGTCGACCGTGATTCGGTAACGATCGCACGCGAGAACGCCGTTATCAACGGCGTGCCAGAGGGGATCGAATTCGCCGATGGCTCCATCACCGGGGAAACGGCCGTCTACGATTTTGTCTGCGCTAATCTAACGCTCGACGTGATCATTCCAATGCTTCCGCTTCTTGTGGAAAAAACGCGAAAGACACTTTTGTTATCGGGAATACTCGCCGAGCAGGAGCAAATGGCGATAGACGCGATAAAGGGTTTAGTTTTCAAAGATCTACGTATCGATCGAGCCGGAGAGTGGATCTCGATCATTGCCTATCCGGCTCGTTCGGTTTAGGAACCGCGGCCGGGATGTCTCCGTCATCCGTAATGGTGATCAGCGGCGTCCTTATCTTCGGGGCTGCCCGCGGGGCCGCTGACTTTAATACGGGCGGGCCTTTAGGGAGATCCACGGCTCGTGCCGAGAGACGCTCGGTCCGTTTTAGCATTGTACCGCCGCGTCCCGCTACCCAGACACGTTCGCCGCCCCGATACGCAATAGCCTGCAGTACTTTACTCGTGACCCCTTGCTGAACCGACCAGGTTTTCCCCCCATCGTCCGTTAGAAGTACGGTGCCGAGTTCGCCGACGGCAACAGCTGAGCGGGGACCGAATGCCTGAACGGCAAAGAGGTTAAAGCGGGTGACAGATTCCTGGTCCTGCCACGTTTTTCCTCCGTCACTTGTATGCAGGGTGATGCCCGCGGAGCCTACAATAAACCCATACTTTTCATCGAAAAAGCTCAACGAATTCAGATTCTCGTTTACGCCGGTTTGATACTTGGTCCAGGTATGTGCGCCGTCCGTGGTCGTGAGGATAGTTCCCCTGGCCCCGACCGCAACACCGCGCTTATCGTCAAAGAATTTGACGTCTTCGAGCCACGCTCTTGTGCCGGACTCAAACTGCTGCCAGTAAGCTCCCGCTGAATCCGTTCGAAGCACCATCCCGCTGGCACCTACCGCAAAACCGATCTTTTCTGAAACAAATACGACTGACAGCAGGTCGTCGTCAACTTGTGATATCCCTTTTCCCCAACTTGCCCCGCCGTTTATCGTTCTGAGAACAGTTCCTTTATCGCCGACAACCCAGCCTTTTTGCCCGTCGAAGAAGAAAACCGATCGGAGGTGTTCGGAGGTGCCTGTATGAACGGGGATCCAAGCTTGGCCCGCGTCGTTTGTGAGCCATACCTTGCCGTTCGAACCTACCGCGACGCCGATGCTGTTGCTCATAAAGACGAGATCGTTAACGTCTTCGCGGCCGCCTTCCGAGAGCCGCTGCCAGGTAAATCCGCCGTCGTTTGTCCGAACGATCAGGCCGTTTTCCCCGACCGCCCAACCGGTAAACCGGTCGGCCATATAGATGCCCACAAGTTTTGGATTAGTTCGAACATTAAAAGGCAGCCACGTCATGCCTCCATTGCCCGTAAGCCAGACCATCCCGTTAGCGTCTGTTATCGAACCATTGAGGCCGTCGGAAAAAGAAACTGAAAGCAGATCGGCACGGCTATATATGTTGACTTTGGTCCAGGTTTGGCCGGCGTCTTCGCTCCGTGAGACGCATCCGCCGAAACCGACCACAACGATCGCCGTCTGGGTTACGTAATGGGCATCGGACACTATCGAGCCATCACAGATGATCGATCTTTTCCAATTATCGCCGCCGTCAGAAGTCGTCACGACAGTACCGCCCAATCCGACAGCTACGGCTTTTTGGGGATCGGTAGCGCTAATATTCAATAGATGTCCGGATGTGCCGGAGGCCTGTACTCTCCAAGTTTCTCCGCCGTCAGAGGTCTTTAGGATCCTTCCATACGTGCCCGTGATCCAGCCGGAGCTCAAATGGTCTCCGACAAACTCGATCGCCGAAAAATGGTCGCGGGATAAAACCCGAACCGGTTTCCATTCATCGCCGCCATTTGTGGTCGCAAGCACAGTTCCGCGTGCGCCAACGATAAACGCGTTCTTATCACTGCGGACAAAAACGCTGGAGAAGGAAACGTTCGCCGGAGCAGTTTGAGCTTTCCACTTAAAGCCGCCATCTGTCGTACGGAGGATCGTGTTGTCGGAACCGACGGCAAAGCCAGTGAGCTTATCAGGGGCAAAGTGTATGGCGTAGAGCGGATTACCCTGCGGAAGTGGATTCTGCCATATCCATCCGTTCCCGGATCGCTGGGCAAACGCAGGTGTTACGACCGACAGAATGGCAATGGCGACGACGATGATCGCAGCGGATCGGAGCCCGATTCGAAAACATCGTTCGGCAATTCGTTTGATCAACGGTCCATCGGCCGGGGCCGGGTTGTTTATATCTCTTATCAAATCTCTTCTATCCCGATCTCTGCAACCGCATCCTCGAGCATCGTCAGATCGACCCTTCCCAGTTCCGCCATCTTCCGTGCCATCTTATCAGCGATCTCCTGGATCTCGTGACCCGCATGGCCTTTTGTCCACTCCCACTTTATTTGATGCTTTTCAGACGCTCTTTCGAGTCTCTGCCACCAATCGTGGTTGGTTTTTCTTTTCCAGGTGCCGCCCATCGTTTCAACGACATATCGGGAATCGGACAGTACCCTGACCTTGCAAGGTTCTTTCAAATTCTCAAGGCCGATCGCTGCGGCGGCGATCTCGGCCTGTTGGTTGGTAGCATTTCCCAGGTATTCGCCGACCGCCTTCCAGTAGCCCTTGAACCCGAGTACTGCGACCGCGGCGGCACGGGTAATACCCCGGCCATTACCGAGGCTCGAACCATCACACACGATCGTCACATCCTTCATATTTCTGAGCGTCAGCCGAGCGAAATGACATTATCGACATAGCTGTCGAACGTATCATCGTGCGATATCACGATCAACTGGTCGAAATGCGTTATCCGACTGATCTGCTGGCCGAGGTTATCCCGCCGCTCGGCATCCATATTGGCCGTCGGCTCGTCAAAAAACGCGATCCTGATATCCGTAAGCTGTTTCAGCAGTCCGAGGCGTACTGCCAATGCCGCCGCCATCTGCTCGCCTCCGGAGAGGCTGATAAACGGCCTTTCATACCCGTCTTCTTCGAGTAAAACCGAATAATCCTCGGCCCATTTCAGAGTCCGCTCGGCGTTTCCCGTGATCTCGCGAAAAAGCTGATTTGCCTCGAGCGAAACGTGGTAAACGTAATTTCTGGCGACACGAGGGGCGGCCTCTTTGAGCGTATCACGGATGAACGCGGTGGTTTCCGCTATCGTTTCCAAACGTTCCTTTTCCCTGAATTCCCCTTGAAGCGACTTTCTCATAGCAGTGAATCGTTCAAGTTCCGCTCCGAGCTTTTGTTCCTGCTGCCTTGCGGCCTCCAGCCTCGCGTTTGCCGAGTGAAATCCATTTTCAAGCTTGCGCAACGCCTCGCGTTCGGCGGTGTGGCGTTCGCGATCATAAGCCGATTCGGCGTCGACCGTTTCTTTTTCCGACGCAGTGAGATCGGCCACCAAACGCGATGCCTCAGACTCGGCGGCGAGCACTGCAGAACGCCGTTCAGGCAGTGTTCCCGCCTCCGCCTCATTGGCCACCAGGGTCCGGAAAGCCTCTGCCGTTGCCTCCCGCTCGGCCGAGAGTTCCGCCCAGCTCTCGTCGAAAGCCCTGTATGCCTCAAGCTGCTCGATCACCTGGTTTCGATCGCTGTTGAGGCGTTCAAGGTTGCTTTCGGTATCCGACAGGCCTCCGCGGATAAGGGGTTCGCGTTCGACCTGTTTTTCAAGGAACCGCACGCGGGCACGCGGATCATCGAGCGTTTTAAGCTTTGCCTCGGCTGTAGAAATCGCAGCTTCGGTCCCGGCCAATTCGGCTGCCTGCTGCTCAGCGGCGGTTTTCTCGTCCCGCAGTTCCTGGCCTTCTCTGGTGAGTTCAGCGGCTCGGCGCCGATATTCCGCAAGAGCCGAAACGTCCTGAGCCGCTTTACGGGCGGCGGTAAGCGAAACCTCGACAGTTGACCGCTCGGTCTCGAGTTCCGATATGTGAGATCGGACCTCGGTAAACTGGCTCGAAAGAAACCCGTCAAGCGTCTGGCCCTCACTGAGGTTCAGGCATTTTTGCGAAAGTACGGGGCAGAGGCCGCCTTTTATCTCGCTCTGAAACTTCTCGTCACGGTCGAGAGCGGCCCGCAATTCTGCGAGGTGACGCATTAATTCTGAGTTTCGCGCTTCAAAATGAGGGAGGCTGTCCGAAACGGCCACTTGTTCCTCGGCCTGTTTTATCTTCTCGCTGTTGGCCCTATAGCTTTCACGCAGGCGGATGAGCTTTTCGTCAACAGCGGCAAGCCGGGTGGCCGCCGATCTCGCGATAGCAGCCTTATTTCGAAGATCGTTTAGCTCGCTCTCAAGAGCTTCCTGCTGCGAGATAAGCGGCCTGACCGACTCGATCTCGGTGTGAGCGGCCTGGACCGCATTGAGGTCCGCAGTCAGCCTTTTGCGTTCGGCCTCAATATTTGCGATCGCCGCGTCTATTTTAACTATTTCAGCTCTCAGCCGATCGCGTTCCGACCTTTCACGTTCGAGTTCTTTTAGTTTCTCCTGTGCCTTAAGGTGACGTTCTGCCCCCGGTTTTGCGGCCTCGGCCTGAGAATGGGCCTCTGCGGCCTTGGCAACACCGTCACGAAGCTGATCTCGCACGATCTCCGACCTTTCGGCTTTTGATCTTAGCTGTTCGAGTTTTCCGCGAAGCTCATTCACTTTCTTTTCAATATCGTCCAGCCCGGCAACGCGTGCCTTTACGGCGGTTTGTTCCGTTAGGTTGGCAGCGATCTCGGTATTGAGCTGTTTGAGCTGCTCAGCATATTTCTTATGTTCGGCGTCGACCTCGTCGTGCCGCGAAAGCTCGCCCTCAGCCCGTGCGATCGACTCTCGCGCCCGGCCGACGCTTTGGTCCAGAAAACGAGAAGTCTCCCTTAGCTTTTCGGCGGCCTGGCGGTATTCCTCAACCTTCAGCAGACGGTCGAATGCCACTTTACGTTCGGTCGCACCCTCCAGAAAGATCGCCGTCAGGGTTCCCTGAGGCACGCCGATCGCCTGGCGAAAGAGCGATCGTAGGTCTGTGCCCGGCTCAAGGCCGAGATGCTGCCAAAGGAATCGAAAAACCTCTTCCTTCTTGTTGGCGATCCTCATTCCCAGGCGAGGATCGGTAACATTGTACGCGGTGCTTGTATCGCGAAATACAACATACTCGCGTTCGTCGAGGCCGCTTTCGAATGTGATGGTTACCGAGCCTTTCTTCTCGCCGCGCCTAACAAAGTCCTCTTTTTTATACTCAAGAAGGTCGAAAAGCACCCAGGCGATCGCCTCGACTATCGTCGATTTCCCAGCCCCATTTGGACCGGTTATAGCGGTGGTGCCGCCGGCCAGATCGAATGCCGCCGAAGCGTGGGATTTTATATTTTCAAGCTCGATCCTTGAGATGTGCATTAGCGGAAGCTCGGCAAAAACGTATCTTTCAAGTTTAGATCAATTGGGGCGAAAGAAAAAGGACGAGCCTCGTACGGTCCAGGGTCCAAAGTCCA
>JBGTBC010000405.1:0-2994 GCA_041749555.1 Pyrinomonadaceae bacterium
CAATTTCGCATTATTTCAGGCGACGATAACTTAAAGCAGGCCATTATGGCGCCGGAACGCATGCCGATCGAAGGCTCACGTTACAAAATCGGTGACTGTCTTCACGCGTATTTTATAGACGGCCGACTCCGTCGGCTTAAGATATGTGGTGTTTTAAGTGGAGGGTTTTCCAACGTTTATGTTGTCATAGATCTCGCTGAAATGAAGGCCTATTGCCTAAAGGAAAACCGTGCCACACCCGGTGACGAGAGAAAGAAGAATGCCGCATTAGAGATAGAAGCAAAGATCGTCCTCGCCATCGGCAAGCATCCCCACATAGTGACCCCTGTTTCCACCTTTTACATTTACGATCGGCTATTTATTCTCACAGAATATATATCGGGATCGAGTCTGGATTTTCAGGTGAAGAAAAGATCGCTCAATGTTGCGACGGCTTTGAAATACGCGATCCATCTCTGTCGTGCTATGGAACATGCGCAGAATATGCTTCCGGGGTTCGTTCACGGGGACATTAAGCCAGGTAACTGTCTCATTACTCTGGACGGCCGGCTGAAACTGACCGATTTTGGGCAGGCGTCTGCGGTCGGCTTTGGGAAACATAGTGTTGATCGTTCTTTGAGCAATCACGACGACGAAAAAAACAGTGGTTGGGGCGGTACAAGGTCATATATGGCCCCGGAGATGTTCGACTCACAGCCGGCCCGGAATGAATCAAGCGATATATATGCATTTGGCGTAACGCTGTTTGAAATGCTGGCCGGTCGCCGCCCCTTTTTGGCTGCGTCGAAAGAGCAGCTCATTGCCCTCCACAGAGCCGGGGCGCCTCCTTTGCACATGCTGCTCGATCGCTCGATCCCCACACCTTTGGTGGATCTGATATCCAGCTGTTTGGCAAAGTTCCCTAGAAACCGGCCCCTCAGCTTTGCCACAATGGAAAATGAGCTGATCGAGATCGCCCACAAGCACTTCGGGGCAAGTTTTCAGGACGCAGCTGTAGAACACTGCGAATTGGAAGTAGACCACGCCCTGTCGCACGCAGTGCTGCAAGACTACGATACGGCCATTAATTGTCTTGGGAAAGCGACGCATAGATTGGGGAAAGCCCGGCATTCGGCTTATTCCGCTCTGATACTAAACTCGGCAGATCGCGCCGCGGAGGCGCTCGACTCCAGCTCCCTGGCTGTGGATGCTGAATCCGAATCCTTTTTGCATCGTTATGCTCATGCCTGCGCGTTGTTCTCTTCCGAGCACTTCGAGGAGGCTGATTTACACATCGACCACGCTCTACGACTTCAACCACGACATCCTTGCGCCCTGGATCTGAAAGGCAAGATCCTAATGCGGACCGGACGTCTGAAAGGTGCAGCCGGATTTTTCAAAACCTCGCTATTCGTGGACGGCACCAGAGTTGAGCCCTACACCGAGCTAGCCCGGATCAATTCAATTCTTGGGCATTGGTACAGAGCTATTCGGATCGCAAAGAAAGGCACAAAAATACACCCGCGGGACCCAGAATTGCTTAGACTCCTCGGCGAAGCCCACCTTTCGAAGCGGCAGTTTGTCGAATCGATCGACTGCCTAAAGCGTTCTCTTTGCTTGGCCCCGTATTCGGGCAGTACTGGAAAGCTGTTCGTTCGGGCATGCACCGATTTGCTTTCGTCAATGGGGCATCAGCCTGACATCCGATTGATCAGATTACTTTACAAAGCAGCGAAGTTCAGTTACTCGCAGTTAGGCTTAGAGCCCACGCCGACGACTTTCATATCCGAACTTATTGAATTGCTGAAGAACGCTCCTCCAAACTCGATGCTGTTTCACTTTTTCGATGACGCGATTATTTCGCTCTCAGACCAAATCGATCCCGCGCATCGGCGTATGATGGGCGAAATACTTGTGACCGCATTCGAAGCAAAACCTGCCTACCGTCACGAACTTTGCGCGATTGGCAGGCTATTGTATCAATTCGCGGACTATGATAATTGTATCCGTGCCTTTTTTCTGATGGTCGAGAAATTCGGTCCTTATGCCGAAGCACATTATTACCTGGCCGTTTGTCTCGAGAATCAGGAAGACCTGGAAGCGGCGCTAGTACACTATCGAAGAGCCTTGCGGTTGAACAGAAATCACGAATTCACTCGCATCGCGGTTCGTCGCGTGGCATCCAAGATCGAGACATCGGTTAAGCAAAATCAATGAATAGCAGCGATAATTCTGCTTCGAGGGGAGGTCGCCGATTCATTGCGCCAATAGTCTATTTTTGCGTATTAATGATCGTCGCTTACTGTGCCGCCAGCGTCGGGCTTTCTCATTTTTTAACCGTAATGGCCCTTGAAAGAGATTCTGATGATCTAGCAATCAAGGCGATCGCCTACGAGCCGAATAGCCCCGAGGCATATAAGAATCGGGGGATCATTGCCCATAGAGCCGGGAATTTTTCCGCCGCCGTCGTCGCCTTTCAACGGGCCGTTGAGCTACGAGAGACGGATTTCTTGATGTGGACTCGTCTAGGCAGCGCCCTTGAGGGCGACGGCAAAATAGACGCTGCACGAGCGGCCTACAATAAAGCGATGACCCTAGCCCCGAACTACGCTCTTCCCAACAAATCCATGGGGACGATGTTGTTAGACATCGGCGAAAGGGATCAGGCTTTTGGATACTTAAGCAAGGCAGCGGAACAGGACAGTTCGTTTTATGAGGAACTTCTTCAGCTCGCGCGACAGCAATATCCTGGAGATCCCGGGGCCATTGAGAGAGCAGTAAATGCCCGCTCCTTGAATGCCCGCAAGGCAACCGCACGATATCTGATCAAATACAATTTAATGACCGATTCGGTAAAAGCTCTCCTTACAGGGAATGAACTAAACGATACCGAAAAGAGCGAGTTTGTTCGGTATTTGATCTACAAAAAGAACCCCGTGATCGCACACGAGACGTGGATGACGATGAGTGTTCCGCGGTCTGCGATTCATGCATATAACGACCTCGTTTTTGACG
>JBGTBC010000406.1:0-1639 GCA_041749555.1 Pyrinomonadaceae bacterium
AAACGGTGATACCGAAGGCAAGATTGTAGAATCCGTATGCCGTTCCCCGCTTCCCTGCCGGCACCATATCGGCGACGAATGCCTTTTCGACACCTTCGGTCAGGCCGAAATATGCTCCGTAAACTATAAAGAGCACCCAGGCCTGCCAAGCCGAATCGACAAATGCAAAGCCAGCATAGACAAGTGCATAAACGAGCCAGCCGGTAATTATGAGCGTCTTTCGACCTATCCTGTCCGAGAGATCGCCCGCGACCAGCGAGCTGACCACTTTGCTCAAATGCAGGGCCATCCACAGCAGCGGGAGCATGACCGGTGAAATGCCGGCATCACTGGCTCGAAGCAGAAGAAACGCATCGGTCGAGTTAGAAAGCGTAAACAACGCGATGACGATAAGATATCGCTTGAAATTGGAGTCAAAACCCTTCAGCGAAAAACTAACGGGTACCGCGAGATGTTCGGCCGGATGGGCCTTTTCCCGGACAAAAAAGGCGATCACCAGCAATCCGGCAACCACTGGTACCGACGCGAAGAGAAAGACATTTTGGTATTCGATGATGGTCGGATTTTGTGTATCGGCGGCAATGAACAAAAGGAGAAAGAACGCCAACACCGGCCCGAAAACTGCCCCGAGGTGATCGGCGGCCCGGTTAAATCCAAACGCCATCCCGCGTTTGTCCAGTGATACGCTCTCGGCGATCAATGCGTCCCTCGGTGCCCCGCGAATGCCTTTTCCTGCACGGTCGGCCATTCGGACCACGAGCACCTGCGGCCAGCTTGTGACAAATGCAAGTACGGGCCGCATAACGGCCGAGAGCGAATAGCCAAAAAAGACCGGCAGCTTTCGGCTTGAAAACCTGTCGCTGAGGTATCCCGAAACGAGCTTTAAGAGGCTGGCCACCGACTCGGCAATCCCTTCGATCAAGCCGATGGCGAATGGCGTGGCGCCAAGCGAAAGAGCTAGAAAAGCCGGCAGCAGCGGGTAGATTATTTCGCTCGACGTATCATTCAAAAAGCTGACTACGCTGAGAGCGAGGACATTTCCCGGCAGCCCGCGATAGCGTTGCCAGCGGCCTGTTTTGGTTTTTTCTGGTTTGCCGGCCATTGGAGGGGGCTACCGTGTGCGGGCAGGGCGTTGTGCGGGTTTTGACGGACCGCCCGAGCTAAGTGCCCATAATGCGATGCTCCCCGCGGCGGCTATTCCAAGGATAAGGATAAGCACAACGATGCGAAACGCCATCTTTACGGTCTTCTTTAGCATTTTAAACGCGATAAAGGCGACGGCGGCCGCGATCAAAAAAAATGCCCCGGCCGCAACTGCCCCGATACCGCTGCTCATCTGGGCTGCAACGAATTGAAATAGTGTCATTTCGACCTTTCCTCCATGGCTTGTTCGATCGCCTCGACATCCTCTTCGCTCAATGCGGCCGATTCAGACGGCAGCCTGAATTCCTCATCCGCCCAGGCACCGAAATCGAGGAGTTTGCAGCGTTCCGAGCAGAAAGGCCGAAACTCGTTCCCCGTGAATTCTGTTTCTTTTCCGCAATGCGGACATTTAATTATCGGCATGATCTTGAATCACTAGAATAGCAAATCCCGGTTAAAATTCTATTGAATCGCCGGGCAATAGGTGGGATGATAT
>JBGTBC010000407.1:0-2267 GCA_041749555.1 Pyrinomonadaceae bacterium
GTGGGTTCCGGTTTCCTGGGCTTCGGCAACTATTCTTGAGATCGGTTTGGTAGAAAAAAGCGACATGTGAGTGTCTCCATGATTTGAATATATCTAGACATTTTTATGAGGGCCATCGCTTCCGTTTATAGCCGGAACACACACGCCAGCTAATTTTGATCTTATTTACGCTAAAGTCAAGCGAAACAAGGGTATTTACCCGTCCGAAATGCAAAAAGATCGGACCTCAATGCAATGCTTTGAGGTCCGATATGAAATATACGGGCAGATCCCCTTTTTATGACCGCGTCAGGCTTTTCCGATGGCCTTCAAATATCTGCCCAGCTCCTCCCTAACTCTCGGGAAAAGGAACAGAAGGCCGATCATATTCGGAAAGACCATTGCCAGGATCATTGCGTCTGAAAATGCCAGTACCGATCCGAGTGAGGCGGCTGCTCCGATCACAACGAAGAGGCAAAACATCACCTTGAACGACATATCCGCCGCTTTAGACCTGCCAAAAAGGTACTTCCACGATTGAAGCCCGTAATAGGACCACGAGATCATCGTCGAGAAAGCAAACAGAACGATCGCGACGGTCAAGACTATATTAAAGCCCGGCAGGACGTCGTTGTATGCCCTTGCCGTAAGGTCCACGCCGTTAACGGCCTGGCCGTCGATCATCACGTTCCTCGCACCGGTCGCGTCAACGATACCGCCATATTGGAAGAAATCGCCCTGCATATTGAACAGCACGATCACGATCGCGGTCATCGTACATATCACGACTGTGTCGATAAAGGGCTCGAGCAATGCCACCAGCCCCTCGCTCGCGGGATATTTTGTCCGCACGGCCGAGTGGGCTATTGCGGCCGAGCCGGCTCCGGCTTCGTTTGAGAATGCCGCTCGTCTAAATCCCTGTATTATCACACCTGCGATACCGCCCACTGCAGCACTAGGGGTAAATGCCCCGGAAATGATCATTCCGATGGCCGCCGGTATCTCGCTAAAGTGAGCGAAAATAATTATGAGCGAGGCGACTATGTAAATGATCGCCATCATCGGCACCAGCTTTTCCGTAACGCTCGCAATGCGCTTGATCCCGCCTATGATCACAACGGCGACCAGGATCGCCATAATGATCCCAATGATCGTCCTTGCCGAACCATCGGTCGCGAAGCCAAACATAGTCGTGATCTGGCTCGTCGCCTGGTTCGCCTGGAATGCATTTCCGCCGCCAAACGAACCGCCGACGCAGAATATGGCAAAGATCACCGCCAATACCTTGCCGAAGCCACCCATCTTCATCTCGCTAAAGCCTCGAGACAGGTAATACATCGGGCCGCCGTGAACTATGCCATCCTTGTCTATGTCACGATATTTTACGCCCAGCGTACACTCGACAAATTTCGACGACATTCCGAGCAAGCCCGCGACGATCATCCACAATGTCGCCCCGGGGCCGCCAATGCCGATAGCCACGGCCACGCCGGCAATATTTCCGAGGCCGACTGTGCCTGATACAGCGGCCGTAAGTGCCTGGAAGTGGTTAACCTCGCCGTGATGTGACTCGTCCCGGATAGTGCGCAGGATGTCGCCCTCCTCCGTGATCTCCACCTCAGCGGGCATGGCGTGAGGTTCTGTATGGCCGGGACCCAGCTCGATGTCATCGAACTTTCCGCGAACCACCTGTATTGCGAGCGGAAATCGTCTCAAATTTACAAATCCGAAAGCGATAGTGAAGAACACCGCACCGCCAATTAACAGGTAAAGCACGATTGGAAGGTTGAATGGTTCCGGCACCGGCAGCGGAAAAAACACGAGCCACTCCCACCAATCAGCAATTGGCCTAAAAGCGGCATCGATCCTTTCGTCAAGTCCCCTCTCCTGGGCACTGGCCATTATCGGTAAGATCAAACTAACTGCTGCGGCTAGAAAATATTTTTCGACACTTCGCTTCATTAATTACCTCTACTTTAGATTGAGATTTTGACCCTGAACAATAAGACCAGACAAGCCCCGGAAGAGAAAAACAAAAACGGGAGTGTGTATCTGTAGCTGCTGGTTTTTACAACAGTGCATTATAACCGATTTAGTCCGGTTGTCGAGCACAATGAAGTGCCGCCAGATATTTTGTCCGGAATAAACCAGACCTCTTCAGCGACCGCTCACCACAGAGACACTAAGAGAACATCAAAAAACCCTCTCAGTCCTCCGCGCCTCCGATCAACGCGATGTGAACAAAAACACCAACCACGAAGAGATCTAATCCAATCATTGTCAATTGT
>JBGTBC010000408.1:0-16153 GCA_041749555.1 Pyrinomonadaceae bacterium
TCATTTTCATCATTTGAATCATAGATTTCACCTCCACACAGCTTATCAAGCTTTGCAGTATCTATCCCGGCACTAAGTAGACACCGAATATTGAGTATCCTCTTAATATACTTTCTAATTGTCGGAACGTCATCAACACCGGATGCAAATTTTCCTTCCAACCGTTCCTTGATAAAATCAACAACCTTTTTGATCTCGGCCTCATTCACGAAGGCTCCATGCACACGCGTGACCTGCGAATTTCCCGGAGGCAGAAATAGCATATCGCCGCTACCTAACAGGCTCTCAGCGCCGTTGCCGTCGATGATCGTGCGCGAATCGACCTTTGACGATACACGGAACGATATCCGAGACGGGAAATTTGCTTTGATAAGCCCTGTAATAACGTCGACCGACGGTCGCTGGGTGGCAAGCACGAGATGAATACCGACAGCCCGGGCCATTTGGGCGAGCCGCGTGATCGATTCCTCTACCTCCTTGCCAGAGACCATCATCAGGTCGGCAAGTTCGTCGATGATGATGACGATGTAGGGCAGGATGCGGTGGGCTTCGCCGCTGTCATCCCACATCTCGATGTCGTTGCGGCGTTTTGCTTCGATGTTGTAGCCGTCGATATTGCGGACGCCGTATCCGGCAAGGTCCTTGTATCGGCGTTCCATTTCGACGACCGCCCATTTTAATGAGATCGCCGCACGCTTCGGGTCGGTGATGATCGGTGTCGCGAGGTGCGGAATGTCGGCATAGAGCCCAAGCTCAAGCCGCTTGGGGTCGACCATGATGAATTTGACCTCATCCGGCTTTGCCTTATATAGGATCGACATCACGAGCGTATTAACGCCTACGGATTTACCTGCACCGGTTGCACCGGCGATCAGAAGATGCGGCATTTTGGCGAGGTCGGCGACGTAATTTACTCCATCGATGGTTTTGCCCAGCGCCAGCGTCAGAAGCGATGGGGAATTGCGGAATTTTGGCGATTCGATAACATCGCGGAGAAAGATCGTTTCGCGTTTGCGGTTTGGCACCTCGATACCGACGAATGCCTTGCCGGGTATGCGGTCGATGCGGATCGACGGTGCCTTTAGAGCGAGGCAGAGATCGTCGACGAGGCCGGTAATACGGGAATATTTGACTCCGGCATCGGGCTTGAATTCATAGGTCGTGACGACGGGCCCTTTGGAAATATTAACCACGCGGCCGCCGACATTGAATTCGCCAGTCTTGACGGCCAGTTCCTTTGCGATCGCGAGCAGCTCTTTTTCATCCTGCTCGATCCGGGCAGACGCCGGAGTTAGGAAATCAGTAGTAGGAAGCCGGTAATTGTCGTAAGTCTGTGCGGCCTTGGCAGGCGATGGCGAATCGGACGGTTCAGACGTTTCTTCGTCGTCGAATGTCGGTTCGGCGGCGGCTTTTGTCCTCGCCTTCGACTTCGGTGCGGGGGCATCTTCGACGGGGAATGGCTCTGAGACCTTAACCGTTTCGTAGGGATTCTCGCCCGCGTCGATCGTCGGAACCGAATCGGGCCCGTCCTCGGCGAACGGGAGCGAAACCCGGCCCGCAGCTGCGGCGGCCGCGGCCATTTTTTCGACCTCACCGACGGAGATGGTCGGAGGCAGCGTTTCGGGAGCAAGGTCGCGCTTGCCGCGACGCTTTTGGGCACGTTCGAGGGCGGCGGAGATCTCACCTGAGCGTGCTTCGCGACGTATTGCCCACTTTTCATCGATCCGTACACGAAGGCCTTCCCATGCCACCTCAAGGTGGCTCATTATCCCTGCGAGCGTAAAGTTTGTTATCAGAAGCAGCGAACTGACAAATATAGCTATGTAGAGGATCGACGCGCCGATGGTGCCGATAAAGTATTCCGCTCCCTGTGCCGCGGCCTCGCCGACCATTGCCCCGTATCCGCCAAAAAGTGCGATCAGGGCTGATAATGAGATCGCAAAAAATACGTAACCCGCGACTCGTGAAGCCCGCGGTACCAGCGTGTCAGACTGGAACACACGCCACCCGATCAGAACGATCAACAGAGGAATAAGGTAGGCTGTCCAGCCGAAAGTGCTGAAGAAAACGGCAGCGATATTGGCTCCGACAACGCCGACCCAGTTATTGTTACTCGGCGATCCGTTGCCGGTCGAGATCAGTGAACGGTCGTCAGGGCTGCTTGTGACCAGGCTAAGGAATACGAGCAGGGCAATAGCCCCGAGAAAAATGGGAATGACCTCATTCCACCGCGAGCGGGCGATCTCTTTGCCGCTTTTCTTTTTAGAAAGCAGCGTGGTGCCGTCGGCCAGACAAAAATTTATGTCGTCCTTGTAGGTCTCGCTGCATGTGGGGCAGGTTTTCATTTAGGTTTAGAGTCCCGCCTTTAGGCGGTGTATGTTGCCAGCCGGGGCCGCCTAAAGGCGGGACTCAGAACCGGCACTCTTCTTAAAAAGCAAAAACTCATTTATGAAATCATCGATATCGCCGTCGAGTACGGTTTCGATGTCGGTCCGTTCGAACTTTGTCCGCGTGTCCTTGACCAGGCGATATGGGTGGAGGACGTAATTGCGGATCTGCGAGCCGAAGGCTATGTCCTGTTTGGTGGCCTCGAGTTCGGCAGCACCTTCGCGGCGTTTTTCGAGTTCGACCTCGTACAGCTTTGAACGCAAGACCTGCATCGCGACGGCGCGGTTCTGGATCTGCGAACGCTGATTCTGACATGTTACAACAATATTGGTCGGAAGATGCGTGATTCTTACAGCGCTGTCGGTCACATTTACATGCTGGCCGCCAGCTCCGGACGAGCGGTATGTGTCGATCCGCAGGTCTTTGTCTTCGATATTTACCTCTATATTCTCGTCGATCTCGGGCGAGACGAAAAGCGATGCGAACGACGTTTCGCGGCTGCCGCCGGAGTTGAATGGCGAGATCCTGACCAGACGATGAACCCCCGCCTCTGCCGACAACAGCCCGTAGGCATAATCGCCCTCAACACGGAAGGTCGCCGATTTGATACCCGCCTCCGAGCCCGATTGTTCATCGAGGATTTCGACCTTAAATGAGTGTTTTTCGGCCCAGCGAAGATACATCCGGAGCAGCATCTGAGCAAAATCCTGTGCATCGGTGCCGCCCGCGCCCGCCTGTATCGAGCAGATCGCGTTGTTTGTGTCGGTCTCGCCGGAGAGCAGGCTCTCGACCTCGGCGGCATTTACCTCTCTCTCAAGGCGGTTTATGAGCGTTTCGACTTCTTTTGCTGAATCAGGGTCCTCGGCGGCAAACTCGAACAACACCTCGGCATCTGAGATGCCCGATTCGAATCCATCCTGTTTTTTGAGCGCCCGTTCGATGCGGCTCCGCTGCTGAACCACCTTTTGCGCCTCGGCCTGGTCATCCCAAAAGCCAGGTTCGGAGATCAGTTTTTCTGTTCGTTCGAGGTCTAGCCGTTTTGTAGGGGCGTCAAAGAAACCTCCCAAGTTGGGTAACTTTTTCTTTGATCTCTTCGAATTTGGTTTGCAGGTCTGTGAGCTCCATTGGTCTATAATAACAACTATTCACCTACAACTACTCACTTGTCACTGGAGAAATCATATTTTTCAGTGAATAGTGGGTAGTGACAAATGGATAGTTCAGATGTCGGCGGCCGTTGGCGCGTTTTTATCGTTAGGCTTACGAAATCTCATGATGATCAGCCCGAGTGTTACGACAACGCAGAGCCAGGCGAACCAGTCGCCGTATTTTACATAAAAGGTTTGTGAGCCGTCGCTTTTTGCAACTGTCCAGACTCGCGTGCCTTCTTGATAGGAAGGCAGAGGATCGTGGACGGTGCCGCGTTCGTCGATGTAGGCGGTGATGCCGACATTGGTCACGCGCAGGACTGGGCGGTTGGTCTCGACGGCGCGGAAGACGGCGTTGGCGAGGTGTTGGCGGAGCACCGGCGTTGGGCCGAGATAGCCATCGTTGGTCATCTCGATTATTGCGTCGGCACCGTTGCGTACGTATTCGCGCGAAAGCTCGCCGAAGTGCGATTCGAAGCAGATCATTATCCCAGCCTTAGCATCACCAAGCGGAACAAGATCGTATTCGCTGCCATAGGAAAATGTGCCTACAAACGCAGGCACAATACCCTGCAGCGGCAGCGGGACCGCCTCGCCGAATGGAAGCAAATAGATCTTGTCGTACTGCTCGGCTTTTTTGCCATCGGGGCCTACAAGCACTGCAGAATTAAAAAATCTGCCGTTCGACGGATCGGGCTCGGCGGAATTGAAAAGTACGCTTACGTTGTTTCGTATAGCGAAATCGCCGATGAATTGCTGGAACTCAAGATCGTCGTTGTACATGAAGTTCATCGGGGATTCGGGCAAAACTACAGTTATTTTTGGTTCCGCTGACGGCTGTGAGCTATTAGCTTTGAGCTGTTCTTTAACCTTCTCGATCTCGTCCTCAGCCATCTCTATCTGCCGCTGCCGAAGCTGATCGTACTTGGTGTAATCAAGACCTGACATAGGAACGTTGGGTTGAATGGCTACTACTTTCGACTCAATACCGTCGGTGCTGAAGTAAACCGGAGATGTGATCCAGGCAAAGATAACAAAAACCGAGAGAGCACCAATAATAAAAAACGGGTTGAGATCGTCTTCGGAATTATCGTGAAGTGGTTTGAACATCGACTGCTCTTCCTCGGTTTGTGAGTCCTGTTTCTCATCCTTGCGTCCCGGTAATCTGCCAAATATAACATTCGACAAATCAAAACCGATCAACACGAAAGCGTGTGCAACGAGGTTGTAAAACAAAACGGCAAACGAGACAGAGAGTACTCCGCCGATTGACGCCCACTCCGCGAGACTGCCCGAATACTGCGAATATCCGATCGCATTCCAGTTATTCCCCGTCAGCCAGTACCTCGCGAATTCAGTAAACACCCAAACAAACGGCGCGGCTAGAAATGCCCCCGAACCAAATCGGCGAATCAACACCGACAGGATCGCTGCAAAAATGCCCGGGAATAATCCTGCAACCGCCGTTACGCAAAACAACAGAAAATAGGCAAGCACCGGCGGAAATGCCGCGTAGTTGATCGGAGCGTAGGTCAGCCACCAGCATGTGCCGAAAAAGAAGATCGTGCCGAATATCCAGCCGAGGATGAACGATCTTGTGATAGTCGAGTCTATCGCGTGACGAATGCCCTTACTTAGTGCGGGCTTCTGCAACCCGGGCGTCTGCGGCTTAGATTCACGCTCGACGGCCCACATCAGTGGGACGAGGGCGAACCATGCGAGGAACCAAAATTCGAAATCGGGGAACGAGAGGATCAGCAGGACCGCCGCCAGGATGGCGAGCAACGCATTTTTCCAGGATGGGGCAATATTCCTCAATCGCGGTGATCGCATTTGGGTAGTTTAGCAGAATTGCGCTGTGATCGAAGTTCGGCCACTCTGAACTTCGAAACTGACAAAACTACAAAATACGTCATCGTTCCTGTGACAAAATCTGTCATATCGACCGGCTTTTGACCGTTAGCCAGTCACAATGCCCGAAGCCGCTCACGGCAAGAATCGAAATGCTTCAGATTGAATGAATACGGTACTTAGGTGGGGAAACGGGAATTACAGGCCCAAAACGTAGGTAAGCCCGGCTGTTAGGCCGGGCTTAAAAGGAGGGACAACTGTAGGAACGCTCGGAAGGTGTCAAAGCACAGTGGCAAACCGCGCTCGGAGTAGTGATGGCGGCGGGGTCTTGATTATGTAATCAAGCTGGCCGCAGTTATCTAATGCACTTTGCGTGCCACAGAATTAGTCAGGAGTCGGGAGTCGGGAGTCTGGAGTCGAAGGCATTAAGAAAAGCCCGAATGGGCGGGCCTTCTGCGGACGTAAAGAAATGTAAACCGTGCGGAGGTCTTGCTCAAGACTTCGGACTCAAGACTTTGAACTCACTATTTCGAGCATCGCTCTGACAGTCTTTGTAATGCCTGGGAATCCTGATTCTCGCGATCGATCTCGAGGGCCGAGGCGGCGTAGTTCTTAGCTTGCATGCAATCACCCTTTTCCACGTAGATCTTGCCCAGCGAAACGTGGGCCTCGATCATGCGGTTATCCCAGAAGACCGAAGTCTTAAAGGAGCTGATCGCCTGGTCGATGTCGCCGCGTCTGAGGTGGATCTTGCCAAGCAGCAGGTAGCTCTCGGCGCTCATCGGTTCACTGGCGAGTACGCGGCGGAGCGTTGTCATCGCCTCGTCGTCATTTCCGTTCTTGATCAATGTTCGGGCTTGGGCGAGTAATGTTTCGGCTTCGCTGACGGGCGCGACCGTCGTGGTCGAAGGCCGCCGGCTGAATACGACAGCTACGAAATCCCTTCTGGTCGGCTGCTCGACCCTGAGCGAAATATCGCCTATGGTCTTCGATTGGAGCCATTCCTTTTCGAGGTTGGCGTATCGATTATTTGCCGTGAGAAATCGGCGTGCCTGATCATCCATATCCGCTGCCGTCGCTTCCTTTAACGAATCCAGCGATTTGGCGAGAATATAATATGCTTCCCCGTCACGCGGATTGGCGGCGATCGCCTGGCGAAGCTGTTCCGCCGCCTCGGTCAGATTGTTCATTCGAAACAGGGCCATTGCGTAGTTAAATCGAATATTGGCGTTTTCGGGGGCAGATTCCGAGGCTTTCTTTAGGAGCCCGATACCCTCATTGAGCAGAGCCGCAGCCTTGCCCAGGTCTTTCTTTTCCGCCCGTGAGGCTTGGACGGCAATGGCTCCTAGAGCGTTATAGACGGTCGTAAGCTTGAGGTCCTCGGTCAAGGGCCGGAGCGTGGCAAGGGCACCATCGAAGTTTCCTTGCTGCCAAAAGATCACCCCAATGTAAAACGAAGCCTCGGCAAATGCTACATCATTACACTGCACGGGTTTGTTTTCCGCCCGAGCCTTTTCGCGGCATTTCTGGCTTGCACTTATGACTCGCTCCAGCGAGCTAATGGCCTCCGGAAATTTCTTCTGTCCCAGGTAATGATGGCCGAGCTCGAGTTCTGCTTCGATATACGTCGCTTCCGGCGAAGCTTCCGTATAAAGACGCGATGCGTTCTTAAAGAAGTTTTCGCGGGCTTCTGAAACCGGGGTCAGCAGGCCCTTAATATATGCCTCAAAAGCGCGGGCCGGAACTTTGTTCGCCGCTTCGATAAGTTGGTTTTGAGAATACGGCAGTGCTTTGTCGCGCTGGTAGAGGATGTGATACGCAACCTGGCCCTGCATCGTTTGCAGATTGCCGAGGGCATCATTGAGGCTGATGTCCCGCGTTACCTGACGGCCATCCAGGACCTCACTCATAAAGCGGCCTTCGTTGACACGAATGATCTTGGCAGTAACGGTGATCGTGGCTGCAGTATCCTCGCCCGCCGGAACTATATTGTAACGGCCTGAGATCAGAAGCGTCGCACCGCCTTCACGTGCAAGTTTGAGCGATGTGGCGAGGCTGGGCAACGTTGTCACGGGGATCCGAAGCCGATGCTGAATTATCTTTCTCTCATCATTTGAGATCACATTGAGCGTCGGGACCTTTAGGAGACCCGACAGCGAATCGGCAAAACTCTCACCGACCCAGTTGAACTCGGGATTACCGGATGTATTCTCAAACGGGAGAATGAGCACGACGTCCGACCCCGATTGCATTGCGTATGACGATCCTGAAATGGCAAAGCTTAACGTGAGAATTAGAATAAATAAGACTTGTTTCAGCATGTATTTCCCTAAAAATAAAAAATTCGCCCGATGTGAGCGAATTTTATAGCAAATGATACGATGCAAAAATGCGAATAAAAGATGGTATCCGGTACGGGATTTGAACCCGTGTTGCCGCCGTGAAAGGGCGGTGTCCTAACCCCTAGACGAACCGGACACAAAAATCGCCTTCAAAAGGCGAACGATTAGAATATATTACGGGCATTTAGGTGTCAAACTTGAACCACTTCAGCAAATCTTCTAAATTCGCGATAACAAATGTTTCTACTCACCCAGCCTGACAGAAAGACAGTCGCGAAGTTCATCGCCGAAGCTCAGACTTCCGGTCTTTCATATAAAGAAGTGGGCTGGACGTCGAAGGCCGATTCACCTTCGGGCTTTAACATCGACCACAACCGGATCCGGATCGGAAACGGCGAGGCTGACTTCGATAAAGCAAAAGCAGCGATCCGTGATTGGAAAATGTTCGAAATAGGATGGGTAAAGCTGATTGACGATCATACGCCCATTGAGATCGGCCAAACTGTCGCCATATTGGTCAGTCATTTCGGATTCTACTCTCTGAACGCAGCGCGGATCGTCTACGTGATCAATGAGACGGGCAGGGTGCAGCGTTTTGGTTTCGCTTATGGCACGCTGACCGAGCACGGAGAGATCGGTGAAGAGCGATTTTCCGTCGAATATGACGTTGAAACTGGCGAAGTATGGTATGACCTTTACGCCTTTTCCCGACCCGCGGCATTTTTAACAAAAGTGGGATATCCACTTAGTCGGTACCTTCAGAAGTCCTTTGCCAGAGATTCGAAGCGGGCGATGTATGAGGCAGTTTCAGAACGATCCATCACACGATGAAAATCATTTTGTCGTGCTAAAGTATTTCAAATGAAAAGAGTTTTCCTGATCGACGCGATGTCGCATATTTACAGGGCCTTCTTTGCTCCGATGGGCATGAAGCAGGACCCGCTGCGCAACTCGAAAGGGCAGGTTACGCAGGCAGTTTTTATCTTTACGAGCATGCTCCGCAAACTGCTCAACGAAGAAAAGCCGGAGTATATTGCCGCGATATGGGACACAGACGTGCCCACGTTCAGGCATGATTCTTTCGTAGAGTATAAGGCGAATCGTGAAGCCATGCCCGACGATCTTTCGTCACAAATTCCTTACATCGAGAAGGTTTGCGAGGCATTTTGTATTCCGATAATCAAGTACGACACGTTTGAGGCCGACGATATTATCGGTACGCTTTCACAACAGATCAAGGCTAAGAAAATGCAGTGCGTGATCGTTTCCAACGATAAGGACCTTTGCCAGCTCGTCGAGGATCCTTACGTCATCGCGATGCGCAGCAACTCAACGAATTTGAAGCGGAAAGTGCCGGTGCCCGCCATCGAGTGGTGCGACGAAGCCTGGGTATTGAAAAAGTTTGGTGTGCCTCCGAACAAGATCATCGACCTTCTCGGCCTGATGGGTGATTCGGTTGATAACATTCCCGGGGCTCCGGGAATCGGAGCAGTCGGTGCGTTAAAGCTCGTGCAGGAATGGGGCTCGGCGCTCAATGCGATGGAGCACGCAGACGAGGTCAAGCACAAAACGCAGCGTGAGAGCCTGCAGAACAATCAGGAGATCATCAAACAGTCGCTCGAACTCGCGACGATCCACTGCGAGGTCCCTGTCACTCTCGACTTGGATGACCTAAAGTATTGCGAACCGGACCGCAAGAAGGCGTACGAGTTGTTTCGTGAACTGGAATTTAAGTCGTTGACGAATGAGTTCGCCGAAGCCAGCGGCGGCTTTACCGCTCCGCGTAAAAGTATGAGCGGCGGACTGTTTGACGATCTGCCCTCGCACACCGGCGGTGACGTTCCGCCAGCGGTCGAAGCGAAGTACGAAACTATCAAAACCGACGAAGAATTGGACAGACTCATTCGACGACTTTTTGAGGTTCAGACATTCAGCTTTCAGGCAAACGACGCGAATTCTAACGAAAAAGGGAGCTGCTACGATAAACTTCCGCCCCACGGACTGGCGATCGGGCTCGGTAACGGCGAGGCATTTTATGTCGACCTTGATAACTTTTGCGAGGGTAGGGACCTGGCAGTACGGCACGTATCCGACATCCTGACTAATCCGTTTCTTTATAAGGTGACACACGACGCCAAACGGAATTCGGGTGTTCTGCTCAAACTCGATATCAAACCCGTACCGATCAGGGACGACGTGATGATAGCGGCGTATTTGCTTGACCCCACACGTGCTAATTATGCGATAGAACATCTTGCGCAGGCATATCTTGATGTCGATCTGGCACGGTCGATACCGGAAGGCTGGGACGAGAAGGCATATCACGCTGCCGAGACCGCTGACATCGTCGGGAGGCTTGCGCCCGTTCTGCGACAAAAGCTGGTTGACAATGATCTGTTCAAGATCTACGACGACGTCGAGCTGCCAACCGTTGACGTGCTCATCGACCTTGAGCTTACGGGCATGAAGGTTGACGGCGGCAGCCTGAAAACGTTTTCCGATCATATCTCGAACGAACTTGAAGGGTTACGGGAAAAGATCTACGGGATCGCGGGACGAGAATTTAATATCGGGTCGCCAAAGCAAGTCGGGGAGATGTTTTCCGAGCTCAATATCGAAACCGGCCGTAAGACCGCAACGGGTCAGGTTTCGACCAGCCATGATATTCTCGTCGAACTCGCCAACACTTATGAGATCGCGCAACACATCATCGATTATCGTGAAATGGACAAGCTCAAAGCGACCTATGCCGATGCTTTGCCAAAAATGATCGGTTCGGACGGCCGTATCCACGGCTGCCTCAACCAAACGGTCGCTGCGACGGGCCGGTTAAGTTCGACCGAGCCGAACCTTCAAAATATACCTATTCGCACCGAACTCGGCCGTGAGATCAGAAAAGCTTTTATTCCGGAGAAAGGCAATAAACTGATCTCAGCCGATTATTCCCAGCTCGAATTGCGCATCTTGGCACACATAACTCAGGACCCGGTGATGCTCGAGGCGTACAAGAATAACGAGGATATACACGCACAGACGGCCAGGCTGGTTTTTGGGGCGACCGACGAGAAAGACCTGAAAGAAAAACGGCGTTTGGCAAAGATCGTTAATTTTGGCATAGCTTATGCCGTCGAGGCTTTCGGATTATCTCAGCGTGTCGGCATCAGCAAGCAGGAAGCCCGCAAGGTGATAGACGATTATTTTGCCACTTACAAAGGGATCCGGGCCTATATGGACCGCATCCCGGAGCAGGCGCGCGAACAAGGTTACATCGCCTCTCTATTTGGCCGCCGCCGGTACTTCCCATCGATCAATGACCGTAATTTTGCGGTTCGTTCACGCGCCGAACGCGAGGCCATAAACATGCCCATTCAAGGCACTGCCAGCGATATCGTCAAGATCGCCATGATACGCGTCGCCGATGCTCTTAAAAAAGAAAAGCTCGAAACACGAATGATAATGCAGGTGCACGATGAATTGCTTTTCGAGGGCCCCGAAGCCGAAGTTGAAAAAGCCAAAGAAGTGATCAAACGCGAAATGGAAGCCGCGGCGACGCTCGATGTGCCACTCGTCGTAGAGATCGGTGTCGGAGACAACTGGAAGGACGCTAAGTAAACAGCCATGGCGCAGATCCTAGACGACTTTATTGCGATAACCCGAGAGCTAAATCGGCGTGAGATCGATTATGCTGTCTGCGGCGGCTGGGCCATGGCTATTCATGGTTTTATACGCGCGACCCTTGATATTGACCTTCTGATCCTCATAGAGGATCTGGATCGTGCAATGGACGTCGCCCGAACCGTGGGATTTGATATTGAAGGCCTACCGTTAAACTTCGATGGCGGTGAAACCCAGATCAGACGTATTTCGAAAGTCGATCAGAAGAGCAAGGAATTGATCACCCTCGACCTGATCCTGGTGACCGAGTTTTCTAAGGATGTGTGGGACGACCGAAAGCGAGTTAAGTGGAATGAGGGCGAATATCACGTAGTATCTGTTCGTGGATTGAGTAAAATGAAAGAAACGGCTGGTAGGCCGAAAGACCTGATCGATCTAGAGTACCTTAAGGGGTTAGAAGATGGATAAAATTGTTGATATGTCTGCGGAGGCCGTTACTAACCGGATGCTCGCACTTGACTCGCTTTGGGAACTTTCCGTGGCCCTAAAGAGTTCCCGGATCGTTAACGAAGGTTCCAAGGAATTGAAGAGCAAAGAGCTGTCGGGCGAATCCGAGGAAGGTGATGAGAAATAGCTGGATTCTCACGAGCGACGCCTTGCGGATCCGAATGATCTGCATTTTTTATGGATAATCCAATCAAAGAATCTTCCAGGACCCGTCTGAAGCGCCTGCCAAAACGCGGGCATTTCGATCGTGAAACCATTAATTCGATCCTGGACGAGGGATTTATCTGCCATGTTGGATTTGTCGTTGATGGGCAGCCTTATGTGATACCGACAGGCTATGCCTGTGTCGGCAATGATCTTTACATTCATGGTTCGTCGGCTAGCCGGATGCTGCGGACATTATCAGAGGGCGTCGATGTTTGCATAACAGTTACATTGGTTGATGGGCTCGTGCTTGCACGGTCGGCGTTTCATCATTCGGTAAATTATCGTTCGGTGATGGTACTTGGAAAGGCCGAACTGGTGACAGACCTGGACGAGAAGAACACCGCACTTGAGGCGATCACCGAGCACATAGTGCCGGGCCGCTGGGCCGATGTTCGCTGGCCGAATGAGCTTGAGTTGAAGGCCACCAGCGTTCTTCGCCTGCCGATCGACGAAGCCTCCGCCAAGGTCCGGACCGGTGATCCGGTGGACGATGAAGAAGATTATGCTTTGGACGTATGGGCGGGCGTATTGCCGCTTGAAGTAGGCAACGGTGATCCTATTGCCGATGCAAAACTGCCGGCCGGTATAGAACCACCCGAATACATTCGAAAATATAAAAGAAACGGACGATCCTGACGCCGAGCTTCTCTGCCCGGTTCATTCCCATGTCCTCTCAAGCGTATAATGGGGAAATATGCATCTTAAAGATTCCCGCCAGTGGCAAAGGCCGCTACTTGTTACCTTCTGGATATTATTGTGTTTGCCGTTCGCTTTTTCGCAAAGCGAATCTAAAGACGTTCCTCCGGAATGGCAAACCACTGCCGAGCAGACGGATTATAAGAAGACATCTACCTATGACGAAGCGATCGCCTACAGCAAGAAGCTGGCAGCCGCTTCGCCGCTGATCTCATACCAGACATACGGAAAAAGCGGCGAGGGCCGCGATATGCCGCTGCTGATCGCCGCGACGGGCCGCGCATTTACGCCGGAACTCGCGCGGCGGCAAGGGAAGGCAATTGTGCTGATCCAGGCCGGAATTCACGCCGGAGAGATCGACGGCAAGGACGCGGGGTTCGCATTGTTTCGCGACATTGCGATCACAAAGGCGCGTCAGGACCTGCTGAAAGATGTGGTGATACTCTTTCAGCCTATCTACAACGTGGACGGGCATGAAAACTCGAACGCCTTTATGCGGATGAACCAGAACGGGCCGGACGAGATGGGTTTTCGTGCAAATGCGACCAATCTAAATCTTAACCGCGATTACATGAAGGCCGACGCTCCGGAGACGCGCGCCTGGCTCGGGCTATGGAACAAATGGAAACCCGATCTTTTTATTGATTGCCATGTGACGAACGGTGCCGACTTTCAATACAACGTGACGTACGAATACGCCCATTTTCAGGAGGTGTCGCCGGCGATCAAGAACTGGATGGATGAGCATTTTGACGGTGTCGTGGTTCCAAACGTGGAAAAAGAGGGCAATCTGCTAACGCACTATATACAATTCTCCGGTCGCGAAGTGACAGGCGGGGTCTCGACATTTATTGCCACGCCCAGATTTGCAACGGGGTACACCCCGCTTCGCAATCGAGCGGGCCTCTTGATCGAAACGCACGTTTATAAGCCGTACAAGTCGCGTGTACGTGGCACATACGATGTTCTGCGCTACACGGTTGAAGAGGTCGGCCGGGCCAAGGCCAGCCTTTTCGTTGCAAACTTAGCTGCGGATACATTCACGGTCGAATGGGGCAAGACCTATGATCCGGAGAGAAAGTATCCACTATCCCTCGCGATAACCGACAAATCGACACCGTTTGCCTTCAATGGCGTCGAATACAAGATGGAAGACAGCGCTATTTCGGGCGGGAAGCGGATCGTATACGGGACAGAACCGATGAATATTACTATCCCTCGGTTCGATGACGCACGCGTTGACCGCGCTGCCGCACCGCCGCTCTATTACATCATTCCGCCTCAGTGGAAAGAGGTGATCGACGTCATCAAGCTGCACGGAATAAAGTTCGAAACGCTGAAAGCTTCGCGATCGATCGATGTAGAGAGCTATCAATTGACCGAACCCAGATGGTCTGCGAACTCATTCGAAAACCGCGTCACCTTAAACGTGAAGCAAACCCTCGTGAAGGAATCCAGGCAGTATCCGGCCGGTTCGATCGTCATTCCACTCGACCAGGAAGCAGCGAACGTCGCGGTCCATCTTCTCGAGCCTAACGGCCCGGACTCTTTTGTTTACTGGGGTTTCTTCAACTCGATCTTCGAACAAAAGGAATATGGCGAAGGTTACATAGTCGAGAAGCTCGCGAAAGAAATGCTCGAAAAAGACCCCAAGCTACAGGAAGAATTCGACCGCCGCCTGCTTGAGCCCACATTCAATCGCAGTCCCCAGGCACGCTTGCGTTTCTTTTATGAGCGATCGCCTTATTATTTGAATCAAAAAGTAGGCGTTTATCCGGTCGGGAGGATAACCAGTAAGATCGAGATCAAGCGATAGGTGATTTATGGACCAGACTGTGATCGTCACCTATACCGAAGCATTTATCAAAGAATCAGTAAGGAAACAGTGGCTTAATCTGATCGGCACGTCAGGTTTATTATTGTTGATTCTTTTAATTGCGATAGTTCTTTTCCTTTTTTTCTTAGGTGAACGTGACTGGTTTTTTGGTTTCGTGGCCTCATCGCTGCTGATTTTTGCGTGCGCAATGTTCTTTGGATATTTCCGTCTGAGAAATATCTCAATGACGCGATTTCGGAAAATGGAATCCCCGACAGCGACATTTCGGTTTACTGATCATGGAATTTCGATTGTTGCCGATACCGGAAAAAGCGAAGTGGCTTGGAAACTGGTTGAAAAGGTAATACAGGCGCAAAATGTCTGGATCATTCTTGTTGCAGGGGGAGGTATTACTCTACCTGTCGAAGCTCTTGACGACGAGTTAAGAGCCTATATTTTGGAGAGAGCCGCAAGTAGTAGTGAGGAAAAATCTTAAAGGCGAGCCTGCAGACTCGCCTTGAGATCTGGTGGAGATGAGGAGGATCGAACTCCTGGCCTCGGCATTGCGAACGCCGCGCTCTCCCAGCTGAGCTACATCCCCGTGCCGAAAGAAGTTTAAGGCCCAGCGTTCAAAGTTTCAAGTTAAAAGACAGAAATTGGTCTACTGGACGCCCGCCGGCAGCAGCGAGCCCTTGGGGTCGGAGGCATATGCGTAGCCATCCTCGATCTTGCCGATCAGACCGTGAAAAGTGACTTCGCCTTCAGAGGCCACCACAACAACGACGTCGCCCGGGCTATTGAGCTTTTCATCTATCGGGAATTTTATAATCGTCGCGTTGCCGTTCTCTGACGCAACCGCTTCGTATTCGAATGTATCAGCGCTAAAGCTGAGTGTCTGACAAAATGATACTTCCATTATTTCTCCTGAAAAAATTAGAACACACGGGAAATAAGAAGACAATGATCGTCGAAAGAGGCAGAGGACCCGGAATAGGTGATAAGTGATAAGTGAAAGGTGATAAGTCAGATCCTTAACTTATCATTTAGCACTTCGGACTTATCACTTGATCCGAAGGAGGGGCTTTTGAAACTGAGATCAACAGTGATGGCATCGTGGTCTGTGAGTGGTTGGCCTTGATTGTCGATCAGATCCCCGATGGTTTGTGGTTCGGTCTCCGGGGCGAGCTCAAGACCATCGGCGATCTGATCGACCTCGCGGCGGGGCAACTGGCCAAAGCCTGAGCCGTGACAGGCAGGGTCGGGGGCGATATTTGCGAAAGGAACGCGGTCGCATGGATATTTTCGACAAATATGCGAGCATCGAGGAGCGGCACCGGGCGCTGCTCGGCATCGGCGGTGACCCGTTCGGGGTGACGGTCGACCGCATCATCTCGGCGACCGAGGCCTTGATCGACGGCCGCCACACCATCCTCGTCGGCACCAACAATTATCTGGGCCTCACCTTCGAGCCGCATTGCATCGCCGCCGCCAAGGCGGCGCTCGATAGCGACGGCACCGGCACCACGGGCTCGCGCATCGCGAATGGCACCTACGATCGGCACACCAGCCTCGAAGCCGCCTTC
>JBGTBC010000409.1:0-9695 GCA_041749555.1 Pyrinomonadaceae bacterium
CTCTTCATCCGTAGGGCCGCCTAAAGGCGGGACTCCAAGCTCGACCACAAAGCTCTTTGGCACATGGTTATCAATAATAGGAATGTCCTCGTGCTGAGCATCTTCTTTTTCCCACGGCGAGGCTTTCATTGTCGCGAAGGGAGAGCGAACTATGACCTTTACGTCTTCGCCGCCCAGTCGCCGTGCCGTGCGGCAGCAGTCCATGGCTGTGTTTCCTCCGCCAAGCACGATCACGCGTTTGCCGATCGAATGTGTATGTTCGAACGCAACGCTGCCAAGCCAGTTGATGCCAATGTGAATATTCGCGGCACCTTCCTGACGGCCGGGCAGATCCGGCAGATCGCGGCCTCGCGGAGCTCCGGTGCCGACAAATACCGCGTCGTAATCCTGTTCAAGTACTTCTTTAAGTGATGAGACGTAATGCTCGAAATGCGTATGGATTCCGAGATCCAGAATGTAGTCAACTTCTTCTTCGAGAACTCGTTCCGGAAGGCGAAAGGCCGGTATCTGTGAACGCATAAAACCTCCGCCCTTCAGATGTTCATCATATAGATGAACCTCATATCCAAGCGGTGCGAGATCACGGGCCACCGTTAACGAAGCCGGGCCCGCACCGATTAGGGCAATCTTCTTCCCGTTTGGCTTGAACGGAGCCTGCGGCATCAGATGTTTTACTTCGTCTTTATTGTCGGCAGCGACGCGCTTCAAACGGCAGATTGCCACGGGCTCTTCGTCGATGCGTCCGCGACGGCATGCCGGTTCACACGGCCGATCGCAGGTACGGCCCAAAATGCCTGGAAACACGTTCGAATCCCAGTTGATCATGTACGCCTCGGTATATTTGCCTTCGGCGATCAGGCGAATGTATTCCGGCACCGGCGTGTGTGCCGGACAGGCGTATTGGCAGTCCACGACCTTGTGGAAATATTCGGGATTTTTTATGTCAGTTGGTTCCAATGCGGCTAGTTCCTTATTCGCAAGTGTTTATCACGGGAAATGTCATAGCAAAATAATAAATGAAGTTGGAGATCTTTGCTAGGAAAAGAGAGGAAAATGGACGAAATATCTTCTTTAGGAGCTAACCATGCGAAATGTTGCTCTGTTTGGTGCGTTGATGCTACCTTTGCGGTGAGCAATTGCAATATGGATCAGCAAAGATCGGTTCTGGTCGCAGCCATACGGACGAAAGAAGTAATCATCGCCCTTATTTCGATAACCGCGATAGCCGTGCATTTGGTGATGCGTTTCGGCTTGCATACGGACTCAACTCTATTTGGGATCTCTACAATGGACATCCCGCTTCTCATTGCCATAGCCTGTTCGATTCCGCTTGTTTTCAGTCTGCTTGTAAAGATATTTCACCTTGAATTCAGTTCCGATCTTCTGGCGGGTATCTCGATCGTTACATCGATAGTACTTGGCGAATATCTCGCCGGCACTCTGGTCGTACTTATGCTGTCCGGGGGACAGGCGCTCGAAGCCTATGCAGTGCGGCGGGCGTCGTTTGCTCTTGAGGCCCTCGCTAAAAGGTTACCTACTTTCGCCCATAAAAAGAACGGTGCGGCGGTAGTCGACATTCCGCTCGCGGAGGTTTCCGTGGGCGACGATCTGGTCGTTTTTCCGCATGAAACATGTCCCGCCGATGGGGTGGTGCTCGATGGCCACAGTACCATGAACGAATCGTATCTGACCGGTGAGCCGTATCTGCTGCCAAAGGCGATTGGTTCAACGGTTCTTTCGGGGGCTATAAACGGAGAGGGAGCATTGCTGATCAGAGCCGATAAGACAGCGACCGATTCGCGTTACGCCAAGATCATGAATGTTATGCGTGAATCCGAGCAGCGTCGCCCCCGGTTGCGGCGGCTTGGCGATCAGATCGGCGCCATATACACCCCGGTAACGATAGCTATCGCTCTCGCCGCCTGGGCTTTTGGCGGAGACGCTTCACGTTTTTTGGCGGTACTGGTGGTTGCAACACCGTGTCCGCTTATCATCGGGATACCGGTTGCGATCATTGGTTCCGTCTCGCTGGCCGCACGCCGCGGGATAATCATCAGGGACCCGGCGATACTCGAAAAGATCGATACATGCCGGGTCGCGATCTTTGACAAGACCGGCACGCTAACCTATGGCGAGCCAAAGTTGACAGAAATTTTGCCGGCAAAGGGATATACAGCTGACGAGACCCTGGCCGCGGTTGCGAGCCTTGAACGCTATTCTCGCCATCCGCTTGCCTCGGCGATCATCGACGCGGCATCGGAGCGAAAACTTCTTCTTCAAGAAGCCCATGAAGTTAGCGAGAGTCCCGGAACCGGCCTTTATGGGACAATCGGCGGTAGGTCTATTAGGGTTACAGGCCGTAAGAAGCTGGACTCATATTCCGCTGTTGATCGTAGTTTGCTTCCGCCGCTTTCCGGTGGCCTTGAGTGCGTAGTTCTTTTTGACGGCCGGTACGCGGCGACGTTCCGCTTTCGCGACGAACCGCGGGCCGAAGGTAACGCGTTTGTACGACACCTCGGACCGAAGCATGGATTTGAGCGTATCCTTCTTGTTTCAGGAGACCGCGAAAGCGAGGTAAGCCACCTTGCTGAAAAAGTCGGTATCTCCGAGGTATATGCCGGTCAGAGTCCGGAACAGAAGCTCGAATTGGTCAGAAAAGAGACGCGCGAAGCGAACACTGTTTTCATGGGTGACGGCATCAATGATGCACCCGCCCTGACGGCGGCGACCGTCGGGATCGCGTTCGGCCAGGGCAGCGACGTCACGGCTGAGGCCGCCGGGGCTGTAATTCTTGAGAGTTCCCTCGAAAAGGTCGATGAATTGCTGCATATCGGCCGTCGTATGCGGACTATCGCCCTGCAAAGCTCGGTTGGAGGTGTCGGCTTGAGCATGATCGGAATTATTGCCGCAGCCGCGGGCTACCTGCCGCCGGTCGCCGGTGCCCTTACCCAGGAGGTCATAGATGTGCTTGCTATTTTGAATGCGTTACGTGCCTCGATGACTCCGAGAGTGCTCTCGGATCATACACCGGCGCGACACAATGAAAACTTGAGCGATCCTGAATAGAATTCTTTTAACAAAGGACGTCAGTCATAAAATCTCCCTATTTTTGGCGGAATCATTTACTATTGATTTGGCCATATGAACATCGGCCGTTCTCGGATCTAATTTAACTTTCCCTTTCGATCAATGAATTCAATCTTTTTAGTGTCGCTTGAGGCGGTTCTTGGGATACCGGAGATATTCGGTTATTTTTTCATCTTTATTCTCGGAGCATGTATCGGCAGCTTTTTGAATGTTGTCATTTACCGCGTACCAAATGAGATGTCGATCGTGCTTCCAAATTCTTCCTGTCCAAACTGCAAAGCACCTATTTCCTTTTATGACAACATACCGATCCTAAGCTGGCTGGTCCTCCGGGCCAAGTGTCGCAAATGCGGAGAGCCGATCCACTGGCGTTATCCGGCCGTTGAATTTCTGACCGCGGCTGTTTTTCTGCTTACTTACTGGCAAGTTGGTTTCACCGCATTTTTGCCAATCGCTTTGGTTTTCGTTGCAGCCGTTATTTCGCTTATATTCATAGACGCCGAACACATGATCCTCCCAAATGTGATCACGTATCCGCTTTTCATATTCGCCCTGATAGTTCGGGTCACCTACCCTCTTGCTTTCTCTGACAATTTCTTCTCGGATACGCTGTTCGCTCCTTTGAGCGGTATGTCGGGTCCGCCGTGGCTCGTAAGCCTTGCCGGAGTTGCACTCGGGGCACTGGTCGGCGGCGGTTCGCTTTGGCTGGTTGGAGCGGCGTGGAAGCTGTTTCGGGGCGTGGATGCGATGGGGCTCGGGGACGTGAAAATGATGCTCGGCGTCGGAGCTCTGCTCGGCTGGCGTCTGGCCATCCTGACGATATTTCTCGGAGCGTTTTCGGGTGCCTTGATCGGAGCTATCGTCCTGATGCGGCAAAAAGACCGAGACCTGCAGACACAAATACCGTTTGGTATTTTTCTGGGCATCGGCTCGATCGTCGCCCTCCTGTTCGGCGACAAGATGATCGCATGGTACTTCGGGCGTTTTGTTATGTGACCGCTGGTGTTCTTAGGCAAGTATCCGAGCAGTAGTATTGGCTTTTTACCTGCCGTGCCCGATCCTGGGGCACCCAAACTCCGCATTTCGAGCAGTTTACCAGCGCGACAGACTGCGAACTGTCTCGTTCACCATGTTTAACGGATCCTTCCCGGATCTTCTTCAACGTCCGCGCCAGCCCGATCATGCCCGCGATCTGTTTGCGATAACGAATAAGCGTAAGTCCAAACAGGACCGCAAGGACGACGAGGATAAATAGGGCTTCTCGCATTAACTTGCTCCGCCTTCGGCCGTTGCGATCTGTGTGTTCAACTCCTTGATCGCGGGATTAGCAGGATTCAGGCCCTTGAGTTTTTCAAGCGTCGCCCGTGCGTCCGGTAGGCGATTTTGCCTTACATATACCTGGACCAAAAACTGCAAAGACCTTTCGTGACGGGGATTTTTGGTGCCAACTTTTTTTAACTCCACCTCAGCCCGATCGTATACGGGCGGTTCCTGTAAGAAATAAGTGAGTCCCAGATCTGTCTGGACATCAGCATCATCCGGACGAATCGCAAGGGCATTTGCATAGATCTCGCGGGCTTTCTGAAAGCTGGCAGCGTCCTTTTTATAGAATCCGATATCAAATTCGGCATTGCCCAACCCGACAATTACATCAAAATCGCGTGCGTTCAGAGACATCGCGCGGTCAAGCAGCAACCTTGCCTGTTCGAGAAGATCGGCGTCCTGTCTCATTGCTCCGTATCGGTACAATGCCAATCCGAGGTCTTTCTGAAACTGAAAATTGTCTGGGTTTTGGTCGGCCTCGGCTATTTTGGCTTTTATCTCCTCCGGACTAAGCGTCGGCTCGACAGGGGCTCCGGTCATCGGCTGTGTTCCGGTAGCCGCTCCGTCATTACGGGCCCTAAGGGACGCTATATCGGACCGGTTAAGATAGTTTGCGATAATAAATCCAACGATAAAACCCATCAGGGCCGCGATCATAATAAAAAGTATCGCTGTTTTTTTTTCCATGTGTTGATGTTACCAGAAGCAATGGGCGCAAAAAAGGCGATGCCAAAATTCACAAGGCACCGCCAATATTGATTGATTCTTGACAACTATTTCTTTTTTCCATCTGCCGGCACATACGGCAGGTCCTCGGCACGCCGTCGAGTCGGAGGATCAGTAGCTCGGCGTCTCGGAATTGCCGCTGTATCTCGGCGATCCACACTTCCGGCCGGCAAACCCTTGCCATGGACTGCCTCTACCAAGATTCTTGTGATTTCCTGCGAGAGAGTGCGATGCTCAGTAGCTGCGCGTCTCCGCAGAGACTCTTTCAGTTCATTCGGAACGTACGCGCCAATGAACACACCTTTCCTGTTTGCCATTAAAAATTAGTCTCCTTCTTAAACGAAACCTGAAAATGCCAGTGAGTGAAGCACGTCTATAAGCCGAATTTTGTGCCCCGCCTGAGCGGGCGGTGATCATTCATCTAAGCCATCCGTTACCGAAAGGCTTTAGCGGCCTACCCGGAAACGCCGCCGGAGATCTCTCCCTGACACTGAGCGGGCAGCTCATAATGCGTTTCCCTATTTGGCCTTGCACCGCGAGGAGTTTACCTGGCCATGCCTGTTACCAGCCATGCCGGTGAGCTCTTACCTCACCATTTCACCCGTGACCGAACGAATTCGGCCGGTTTACTTTCTGTTGCACTTGTCGTCACCCCACAAAACAGAGTGCCCGGATGTTATCCGGCTCGCCGCCCTATGGTGTTCGGACTTTCCTCTCCTGCGTCTTAAGCAGCAGCGATCACCCGACGTGCTTCACTACAAGGCTGGAAAAGTATAACAAAAATTGTTTTACAAACCAACGAATCGATGTCGATGTTAATATCGGATATCTATGATGTCCCCGGCCTCGATCGTGGGGTCGGCGATCTTGCCGGACTTTATAGCTTTAAGGTTGAAGTCAAGACCGCTTAGTTTTCCGTCCTTATTCTTGCGGCGGATCATCGCTTTTTTTGGCTCTTCACCGGAAGTATTTGCTTCGATCACGGCTTTAAGTAGTGTCAAGCCAAGTGTTAGCTGCTTCTCGCCGTTGGTCACGCGCTTACCCGTTACGTAAAACACTGCCGATGGAAGACTTTTTTCGATCGTGAATTCCAAGGTGCTTCCGGGATAGACGAGCATATTGTCCGTTTGCGGGTCGTGGAGGTCGTACGCTGACGAATCGCGTTTCGCATTTGCTATCTTCACTGTCGAGCTTGCCGGGTCTGTTATAGCTTCTGCCCTGATCACGAACAAGGGCACAGCCTCTCGACGGAGGAATCTCTCACCAGGAATACCTACGCTTCCCAGCACCGTGATCTTATGGCTCAAGTATTCCCGAATCGAAACCTCGACTTTTGGGTTCACAAAGAGCTTTATCGATCGGTTGAGCTTCGTTTCAATGTCCTCAAGGGTCAATCCATCCACGTGGACATTTTCGCCAGCTAACGGGAAATCGATGGTACCATCAGCCCGGACAGTATAATAGGTTGAGCTGGATGATGCGTTCTGCAAACGGATGTGAAGTACATCATTGATCCCGACCTTGTAGATCTCTGTAATCTCCGGAGGTTTCGTTTCCTTCGTTGTGTATATGATTAC
The DNA here is from genome assembly GCA_041749555.1 of Pyrinomonadaceae bacterium. Lineage (GTDB taxonomy): Bacteria > Acidobacteriota > Blastocatellia > Pyrinomonadales > Pyrinomonadaceae > OLB17. The sequence continues at coordinate 6,714 of JBGTBC010000409.1, forward strand.
CGGTTCAAATATCGCCGGCCGTTCTTCCGCCTTATCGTGGCTTCTGATCAACGCTATCTCGCCCATGGAGACGGCGTTTGATGCAGGTGCACCCATCGGACGCGAATTGCCGGCCGGGCTCGGTGCGTAGGGGTTGTTTCGTCTTTCCTCTGACTGGCCCGATACCACCATGGCGGCTGCGCAGAAGATCGCAATTGCACCGATTCGAGGAAATTTATATAAAGGCTGAAATTTGGTTTCGTTCATTAAAAGGTCGACGTCGGGCGCATAGGAACAGCTCCCAGGGATCTTCACGCTTAAATAAAGTTGCAAAGCCCGGAACATTCTAGAAGTTTTGCGTGATTATCGGTGTTTCGAAGAAACCAGGCCGGGAGGAAAGAGACTGTTCCAATTTTCCTGATAATACTCTCGCAGCTGTAGCTCTGTTTCACCAGCGGTCTCGCTCGATTTCAAGCTATTGACGAGGATGGCTGCATCGCTGGTGGAAATCCCTGAAATTAGCTTTATTACTGGCCGGATAGAGTTGGTATTAATACTAAGATCACGCGCCCCGAGGCCTACGAGGACGGGGACATAGAAGGGTGACCCTGCCATTTCCCCGCATACTGTCGTCGGGATCCCAGCATTGGCAGCGGCCTCCAGTACGATCTTGATCGCTGACAACACGGCCGGGTTAAGGGTCTGATACCACTCAGCAACCGTATCATTGTCGCGGTCGACCGCCAGAAGATACTGGACAAGGTCATTAGTACCAAGACATAGAAAATCGACGTGCCTCGCCATCTGACCCGCGGCAAGAACGGTCGACGGTACCTCGACCATGATCCCAACTCGAGGTTCTTTGACGTGGATGCCCTGGTCGATCATTTCTCGACGAACCGAGGAGATCACCGATCTGGCCCTCAGGATATCATCGATGTTGGAGATCATCGGTAAGACGATGTCGACCTTTCCGACGTTAGAGGCAAGTAGGATCGCTTTTATCTGTGTCTTAAATAATGCTGGTTCAGAGAGTCCTGCCCGTATAGCACGGAGCCCCAAGGCCGGATTTCGTTCAACGGGATTTTCATCGTCAGTGTCCTGATCAGGCACTTCATCGAAGGTACGTATAGCGACCCCAAACTCCCCGACTGCCCTTGCCATTTCCGAGTAGGCGGCCACCTGCTGTTCTTCATCAGGCAAAACACCCTTGTTAGAGATAAGCAGCTCGGAGCGGTAAAGCCCGACGCCACGAGCACCGAGAGCTTCAGCAGTTCGATAGATGGATGGATTTTCAGCGTTCGCTCTTATTACGATCTCAACCCCATCGGCTGTCGTGACGGTGGATATATTCCGGATATCGTTTGCGGGTTCCTCTAATGGGTGTGTCGGGTTCTGCAGGGGGTTAGATCCGTCCGGATCCAGCAGCACTTCTCCGGTATCGCCATCGACAACGACAAGATCTCCCGCCTTGAGGAACTTCCCGACGTTCTTGATCCCTGTCACCATCGGCAGTCGGAATTCCCGAGCGACGATTGACATATGGGATGTCCAGCCGCCGATCTCCGTTACCAGCCCAGCCGGATTGTGTTTGGCTAATTCGATAACTGCCGACGGCCGCATCTCGTGCGCGACAACTACTGTGTTTGGATCAAGTGTCAGACTGGGGCGGCTGCCTTTCATTGCCCTTGTAATTCGGCTGGCGACATCCTCAATATCGAGATATTTATCTCTGAAATGAACTTCGGTTAAAGCAGCCTGTTTCGCTGAGTATTCTCCGAGGACGCTTTTGATCGCCCACTCCGCATTTACTTTCTGCTCCCGGATCACTGATTCCGCCGTCTCGACAATGGAAGACTCAAGTATCAACAAATGGAGCGAAAAGATCTCTGAGATCGGATGATCCTCATCTTCTGCGGGGGATTGAGATAGTTCCAGCAGTTGACGTTTGGCAATGTCGACGGCCGAACGAAATCGGCGGATCTCAACCTCAACATCATTGTCAGTTAATACTGATCGGAATTGTGAAGTGCTTCCCGTTGGGAGGAAAACTACCTTTCCCTTACCGACGCCGTGGGAAACGCCGAGGCCGACCAGGCGCCGAATGCGCCTATCTGCCTTTTTATCGGCCATGTCGTTATCATCTTTCAAAGTTACATCACCAAATTGAGGTATCTGAAAGCAGTTAATTGCCGAAACTAAATCCGCCTCCGCTTCCTTGCGTCGGGAAAAACGGTTTGAGCAGCCCGGCAAAGGCGGCAAGATTACGGGTTTGGATGAGGATCTCACCGGGACCGGTGAATTCGGCGACCATACCTTCACCGCTAAGGAAGCTTCTTAGGTAACCGCTTTTTGCGGCCTTTCGGATGTTATATTGCATATGGCCTTCCCACGCCACTAGATGTCCGGTGTCGATCACATAATGTTCGCCCGGCCTTAGCGTTCTGCGGTGTATGGCTCCGAAAGATGAGACCAGTAACAGCCCCGTACCCGAGATATTCAAAACAAATAGGCCCTCGCCCCCAAAGAACGACTTGGCACCGCCGAATTTCGTATCAACTATCAGAGAAGTGTCACCAGCGAGATATGAACTCGATTGGACCATGAAAGTCTGATTCCGCATCTCGATACCAGCGACATCGCCCGGTGCACCTGGGGCAAATGTCACCTCACCCGGTCCGCCACGGGCCGTAAATGTGGATACAAAGGCAGATTCTCCTCCGACCGCTCGCTTCAGAGCCCCAAAAACGCCACCCTTTAGTTCCGAATGAAGATCGACATTGCCTGACATCGATACCATCGCCCCGGCTTCAGCCGCGATGGTTTGCTCCGGCTGGAGTTGAATCACAGCTAAGGCAAAAGCCCCCTGGTATTCGGATGAATCCTCGGTAAATTTCGAACCGCCAAAAATCGTGACGATACGCTCGCCGGGGCTAGGGTTATTGGGGTGGATATCCGTTTGGGTCATTGGCAGATTTATTGGATTATTATAACTCTTGGAAC
>JBGTBC010000410.1:0-5574 GCA_041749555.1 Pyrinomonadaceae bacterium
CCCTCACATCGTTGAAGCAAACATATCTTTTTGGTGTCAACAAATATTAGTTTATTGACACTAGCGCTTGGGTTTGTTATCTTGAAAATATGAGAGTAGGAATTTACGCGCGAGTATCAACCATCGATCAGCAAACCCTTCCTATGCAGCTTGAGCAAATGAAGGAATACGTCCGGAACCGCGGCTGGATCCTCAAGGAGGAGGTCCAGGAAATTGGTTCCGGGGCAAAAACCCGTCCGAAACGCGAAGAGCTGTTGAAGATGGCACGCCGTCGTGAGATCGACGCCGTATTGGTCTGGAAACTTGATCGCTTCGGTCGAAGCCTTGCGGATCTGATTACGACACTCAACGAGTTGCGGGATCTCGGCGTTGTGTTCGTATCGCTAACGGAATCTCTTGATTTTTCCACCCCGTCGGGTCGTGCCATGGCAGGCATGCTGTCGACCTTCGCGGAGTTCGAGCGAGACATGATTCGGGAGAGGGTAAAGGCGGGCATAGCGAACGCAAAACTCAAAGGAAGGCCCCACGGTCGTCCTAAGACCGCTGCCTTAAAGAAGAATCAGATTTTGGATCTTAAAACGAAGGGCCTCAACAACTCACAAATTGCCAAAAAGCTGAAAATCTCCCGTGCGTCGGTGATCGGATTACAAAAGGTTGAATCCTAGAATCAGGGCGGGGGCTCGGCTAACTACCACCGTTCATAAGCAAATAGCGTGGTCGAGTCTCCCACACCTCGACCACGCCTTAGTATTTGCAGAATTTGAGACAGGGCTGCTCAGAGCGTTCCCCCCTTGTTGTGTGATGAATATAGGTCATAGCCCTTGAGGAAAACTTGTAACTAGCATGGGTTTCTTCGACTGCATTGTCAGGTACGCGACAGACTGGATGTTATGCCGGCGCTAGATTGGAGTCCGATCGAGGTGGGCTCTGGGATCTCGGGGGGGCTTGAACCGAAAGTAACCTTTCGGAGCAAGTACTACCGAAAGCCCAGGCCCCGCTTCTATCGGAAATTAAGCCCCATTATGTGGGGGGCAGATGGTGTTTGGGCTGCTAATGGGGGATGACGGTCTACCGGGGAAACTATTCGTTTAACTTGTTTGTGCGATAAGGTACATACACGATAGATTTTTCGTTCTATAGTTGGTCCCAGGTAAACGGCAACTTAGCGCAAAGCGGGTGCTTTATTTAGTTGAGTATCTGGAAAGTCTCTGCTCAGCTCATAGAACAAAGCACGGGCCACCTACCTCCCAGTAGGTTAAGGGAGAGGACAGACACTCCCTTAACTCTTCTATTCGACTATTCAAGTTGAAATTAACCGGGAGTGCGACAAGGGGAAAAAAAGGGGTAGCCTTTATGCTGATCTGAAAACGTCAGGACTCATAATTTGAGTAACTTAAAAGCAAATAGCGTGACTACCTCTCCCACAAAATAGTCACGCCTTTTGTATTTGCGATACCAAGACAGGGTGTCTTAGCATCTCGGGTACTATACCGCCAAAGAATGTTAAAAGCAATAAGTGAATGGGGCAACCTAGATATTTTGTTGCTTTTCGTTTTAGAATATTCGCGCAGCCATTAATCCTGACAGATGGGCGCGAGGGTGTATGGATACCAAAGCTGAGCAATTAGACCCGAGAAAATAGTTGGAGGCGAAGCATATTTTGTGAACGTTTTTCTGTCCCTCATAATGATTGTCTCTGTTTGTTTCTCCACTGTCACAGCACAGATCAAGGCTCCCCGGGGGACAGGTCAGAACAAAGACGTCATCGTATCGAAGAACGGTATTCGTTTGGGGGAGCTGGCGGGCTGCGTTGGCGATAGCTGCAGAATAGACACGGTAGCGATAGCACGAGTCGGAATTGTCTGGATCGGGTTAAAATCCAACGTTGAATCTCTACCGATTCCTGAGAATCGCCTCCGTGATGAGGTACATTATCGCGATGGCACAATCCATTCCGGCCGGCTGGTCGGTGTGAACTCCGAAAACGTCATTACCGAGCGCGGCAGTCATCTGCGGGTGGCGGTCGCTTGGATATATCTTACGCCTAGGAGGCATGCCATCACGCCCGGCCCCGTCGCAGCGTCTACCGGTCCTACACCTGCTCCATCGCTTACACCCACCCCTACGCCGACTCCATTACCGACACCCCTCCCACGACCAACGCCAGCCACTGCCGATGTGCCGTCGCTGGGTGCACCGCCGGCCGGCAAACGCGGGGCGCTTTGGACGGGCAAAATTGTCCAGAGGTGGATCAAAAGAGAGAATGGCGGAGTAGAACGAATTACGACCACCATCGATGCTCTAAGCCTGCGCGAATATGTGCAACCGATCTCGATCGTTGAAGATAGAAAGTCGCGGCAGGTGGGGACGATTACACATCTAGTGGCTGAAAGTGGGAAGATCACCGAACAACTCAGGGGCAGGCATCCCAACAATGGGGGGCAATGCACCGTCGCCGGGGAAGGAACAGCCAGGCTAACGGGAGCTGTAGAATCTTCTTCTTTTATCTGGAAGAAGAACGTGAACGTGGATACGACCAGCGGTTTAGGCTGGAATGTGCCCTCCGGCCCGGGCATGTACTTTGTAGGAATCTCCATTCACACGATGGAAGAGACGTACATCACGACTACCACTTGCGTAGACCGAAATGGCACTGACGTATACACCGAAGAACGCAACTTCCATACCCTTGCGTTGGGACGAATTCCGCCGAATGCAGAACCTTTAGATCCAGAATTGCGCATTCTCGACAGCACGGGTAATCGCATGACGGGGAGTTATACAAATACTCGGATTGTTAAAGGTGATGGCAGTCTGACGGTCTCATGGAACATCTGTCGCGAAGGCGTTGCATGTCCACCGACACCCACTGCGGCCAACGAATCCGTCTCGCTCGGCAACCTCTTTGAGACGGACTTGGCCGACCTGTTGTCGGACGCGCAGGCGAAGTTGGACGGTGCGCTCTCAAAACTCCGAACCGATCCCGGTCTTATGCCTGAGATCCGCGTGATCGTGAAGGCAGGGGGCGATTCGATCTTTCTCGAAACGCTCGCCAAAGCTCAAATCGACGTTCTGAAGGGATGGTTCGCGGAACGCGGCATTGATGCCTCCCGAATCGCGTGGACATCTGAGACTGGCTCGAGCGATCAGGTCTCAATTACGTATTAAATCCTTGGGTCTTTGGTATTCTGGGTGGGGAACGCCCAAAAAAACGAAATTAAGCCGTTCAAATCAAACGCTGGAATCAATGCAGTCCGACATTTGAGCGGCTCGATGGGATGAAACGCATTTGTTATGCTGGACGCGAATAAATTGAATCCCCACGCGAATAAGCCGTGAACATTTTCGTCAAACTTGATGACGGGTCGCTTATCACCATCCCGATTACTGACTTCCACAGTGGGTGCCGGAAAAATGGCAAATATCGGGTGATTCTCACGGATTGCCGCGAGGGCGTATGGATCACCAAAGCCGAAGCACTTGAGACGGACGAATACTGGAAGATGACATTAGGTGCAGAAAATGAGCGGTGGCATCGCCGAAGTGTACCCAGAGCGTTTGTTCCGGCAGCCCTTTTCCTGTCTCTATTTGTAGGATTGGCCTGTAGTCCCGGCACGTCAATTGAGAAAGGAGATATGTCGCGAAAGGGGGGCACTGCCACAAAACACAAGCCTCACGAGGTTATTAAAGACGATCTGACTACAACGAACGATGAGTCTAACGACCAGCCCCTCGGGCATTACGGAACCGCATCCATTAAAATAAGAAACTTGAAATCCTTTAAGACTTATACTCTGGATGCCGATTTCGAGGAAGGCGACTTGCAACGCATTTACTTTCCAAAAGGTGGCTGGCTGGATTTTACCGAGTGCGATTACGATCTCGTTTGTACCGATGAAAAAGGCTCAAGCTGGCCATTGCTTGAAGAAGTTGAGGACTGAATAATCGATAGTTATACGAAATGTCCTGATCGGTATGTTTATAGGAGCGATATTGACGGCAGGTCTGACCGCTTCCGCAGGAAAAAAGGGTCCGAAGCTCACCGGCGAGAGCGGACGGTTGAAATACGCAATTGTTGTGGAAGGAAAAGTCGAATGCGTCGGTCCTTGGGTGTCGATACCCGAGCGCACGATTGAATGCGATTCAGATGCGCTGGACGGTCCTGGCGACAAGCTGAGACCTTTGGACCGGATTGCGAAATTGAACTTATCGACCGAAAACTAACACCGGAGTTAGAAACTGTCGCAAAGTTCTTTTGAATAAGGGGAATACAGGATATTAGCCAATGCACGCGAACGATGGCGCCGTCGTCGCAACTTCTCGCGATCAATGGCCCTTTCTATCGGACTGTTCGCTATATTGGCTTACCTACTATCGTAATGACCGAACAGGACCGGGAAATATTGAAAGATATTGACGAGCGAAAAACGGTTGCAGATGATCTCTGCCTATCCTGTGACGGTACCTGCAAGGAAAGTGAGTCTGTCATCTGCTCCGACTGTCTCGGGCAAGGCTGTTTATTGTATGGACACGAATACAACACCTTATTGCGCCTATCTGGCCGCCCAGACGATGGCATCCTCGAGGAGGACGATTGGGACAGGGTTCTCGACATTAACCTTAAAGGTAATTATCTGTGTCTGCGATACGAGGCACGGGCAATGCTCGATATGAGAAATCAGTCGAGCAGAAATCGGTAACCTGCCCCAATAGAATTTTATGAAACGATGCCCTGAATGCAGGCGAGATTATTACGACGACACGCTGCGGTACTGTCTCGACGATGGAAATGCGCTGCTAGGAGGGCCGGCGTCGTCTGATGAACCCGGCACGGTGATTTTACCCGGCGTAGCCCGAGGCGGACCGGGTTGGGGCGGACAGGACATTCGCTTTTGTTCTACGGCCGATGGTGTAAGCATTGCCTATTCGGTAATCGGAGCGGGTCCGGCGCTGGTTCGCGTACTCGGGCATTTTACCCATCTTGAGATGGAATGGGAGTGGCCCGATCTTAGGCAGATGTGGGAACGGCTAGCCGAACGCTACACCGTTGTCCGATACGACGGCCGGGGCATCGGCCTGTCGGACCACTATACTGGCGCTTTTACGGAAGAGACTCGCCAGTTCGACCTCGATGCAGTGTTAGACGCGGCAGGTGCGGACAGGGTGACGTTGCTCGGGATTTCGGAGGGAGGATGGACTGCTGCGGCATATGCGAACCAACACCCTGAGCGTGTCAGCCGGCTGATCCTTTACGGAGCATATTGCCGTGGTGCCCAGGCACGACCCGGATACGACCCTGAAGAGGATGAGGCTCTTGTAACCTTGATCCGGAAAGGGTGGGGCCGCGATACGCCGGCGTTTCGGCAGGTTTTCACCAGCACTTTTTTCCGCCCTGATGCCGATCCGAAAATGCTAGCTCACTTTAATGAATTGCAGCGGATCTCCGCCGACCCTGAAACTGCGGCCCGTTATCACCAGTCGTGCCACGCAAGAGGCGATGGTCGGGAACTGTTCGAGCGGGTAAGCGTTCCCACGTTGATTCTCCTCGGACGCAATGATATGGCGGTCAGTGCG
>JBGTBC010000411.1:0-15392 GCA_041749555.1 Pyrinomonadaceae bacterium
AGCCAATCGAGATAACCGTTATAGATCGCTTTGTCACCTTCGCGGCCGTCACGGGTCAGCTGCTTTTCATTGCCGGTCCTGACCTCGACCACAAATAGGTTATTTCCCCGCACATAGCTCGCCCATCGGCCGTCAGGGCTAAAATCAGCCTCCTTTTCCTCGACGTCCGGACTATTTGTCAGCCGCCGCAATTGGCGCGCGGCCGGGCTGAAATACCAAAGGTCTGCCGCATGGCTGATAAGGATACCCTGCTCGGCGCTGTCGAACAGCAGGTTTGAGCTGCCGGCTATCACGGTTGCGTCCGCTTGCTTAACGCCGGCCCTCATTAGAGCGGCGACCAGCTCACCGGGCTCAAAATAAGGCACAGCATCGCCCGTGACCGCATTAACGCGCATCAACCGCCCGCCTATCGCCTGTCTAAATGATTTGCCATCTGGAGCCCACTGGACGAAAACCGGCGTCCCGCCCAGACGAACCCGGATCTTTGGATCCGGACTGAAAATATCGTCAAGCGTCAGGAGTTTGTCTTGGGCCAATGACACCGAACAAAGGGCAAGAATAGCAATAGAAACCAACTGGAGTTTTTTCATTTGAGGGTCACCTAAGCAAAGAATGTGCTTCGCTAATTATAGTTGAAAACTCATAAAGCATAGAATGCGAGTGGCCTCACGCCTTCGGATGTGCCCGATCATAAACCTCGATCATCTTTTCCATAGAGACCTGCGTGTAGATCTGCGTGGTCGAGAGCCGCGCGTGGCCGAGGAGTTCCTGGATATCGCGGAGGTCGGCGCCTTGGTCCAGCAGGTGTGTAGCAAAGGTGTGGCGTAAACTGTGCGGCGAGATGTTATGAATGTCTGCGCATAGTTTGATGTACTTATCGATCAACCGGCCAACAGACCGGGTCGTAAGCCGGCCGCCGCGGCGATGAAGGAAAAGAGCACGATCGTCGCGCTCGGCCGGAGGGCATTCATTCAGAAAGACACCGCGTGTCTTTTCGAGATAAAGCAGCAAAGCTTGCAGTGCGGGCTCGCCGAAAGGCACCATTCTCTGCTTTTTCCTCTTGCCGGTGACGCGAACGACCTTTTCACGCATATCGACGTCGGCGAGATTTATGCCTACGAGTTCGCCGACGCGAATGCCCGTTGCGTAAAGAAACTCGATGATCGCCCGGTCACGGCGGCCTAGGTTGGTGTTAATATCGGGCGTTTCGATGAAACGCACGGCGTCCTCGATCGAGAGATGGTTAGGAAGAGTCCGCTCGATCCGCGGAGTGGAGACCATCTTTGCCGGATTCGATTCGAGCTTGCCCTCGCGGATCAAAAACTGAAAAAAGGTACGCAGGCTGGCAAGCTTTCGCGCGACCGAGGTCTTCTTATGATCGCCATGCAGCAATGCCATCCACTCGCGGATCGTCAATCGGTCGATATCTGCAGCGGCAATATCATCCCGCTTTTCGATACCGAGCAGGTGAACCTTAAATTGCTTGAGGTCGCTGGAATAATTGCGCAGCGTATGCGGGCTAAGATTGCGCTCGTATTTTAGATGTTGGAAAAATTGTGTAAGGTCTTCCGTGAGCATGGAGTAAAGCGGTCTTTTGTTGGAGGTTTATCTTTTAGGAACGTAATACCCTTTACGCGTGCGGATCGACAGGTCCTTTTTGTCTTTTACACTTAGCTCGATCGAGCGAAATTCCCCTCGCTTTTCGGTGTCATCTTCAGGATAGTAACTGAGAATGTATTGTTGCGAAAGCTCAGAGGCGATCTGTGTAAAAGCCGCTCCCATCTCATCATCGTCGATCGGCGAATAGACGGCGCCGCCTGTTTGCTCGGTGATCTCGATCATCCGCCGTTCGGCAGTAAGAGTCCGAATGTTAGCGTTGCCTTGGCGACGCCCGGTCCGCTTATAATTCTCAAAAGATTTTGTATTGACCACATAAACCTGACAATCCGTGGCCAGCAGCCTCCTGACAACGTCCTCGAGGGTTGTTTTCAGGTCGCTATAGGTATCTTCCCCGTCAGAAACGATAACGACAACACGACGACCGTTTGCAGACTTAAGATATTCCGCCACCTCGATAATGCCATCGAGCAGTGCGGTCGCTCCCTTTGGTTCGGGAAAGAACTCGATCGCCCGCGTGAGCAGCAGAACATTTGACGTAAACGGCTGTTCAAGCCTGGTATAGTCGGCCACCGAGAACAACGCCGCCATATCGCGGTCGGGCCGGATGACACGGCGAAAAAATCTGATGGCGGCCTGCTTTTCAAACTCACGGGCTACGATCACGCTCGACGAATTATCGAACAGCATGCCCATACGGATGGGGGTAGAGGCACGCGACATCTCGGAGATCTCAACTTTTTTCCCGTCGATCTTAAGCTCAAAATTCTCGAGTTTAAGAGCAGCGACCGGGCGGCCGTCGCCTTCGGTCACCGTTGCCGGAATAGGCACAAGCACCGAACTGACCTTGATTACCTCATCGGATTCGGCCTGTGGCGTCGGAGCTGTGGCCGTAGGTACGCTAACGACTGGTGGCAGATTTCTGACCGAGGGCCCTGTTATGGAATTAGGTACTGGCGTCGGCGTCGCCTTTTGACGGCCCGACTGGGCGTGAATGCCGAGCACGCAGGATAATACCAGAGAGATTGAGAATATAGATTTCATCTTGCCGACTATTGGATTACCGAATCGTCTAAATATATGCCTAGACGAAGATCAATTTTGCTCCGGCGACAACCAAAACGACCGCCAAAACCCTCCGCAGCGTCAATGAATTGAATTTCCTACTCCCTAGCGTCGATCCGATCGCTCCGCCGACGACCGCGGCCGCGATCCATAACCAGACCTCACTGGGAAGGACATCCAGCGCACCTTTCGAATATTGCCCGGCCAATCCCGCAGCCGAATTCACCAAAATGAACAGCACCGACACCCCGGCCGCCACGCGCGTTTCAGCCCATCGCATCAACAGCAGTACCGGCGTCAAAAATATCCCGCCGCCCACGCCAACGAGCCCCGACAGTAAGCCGATCACTGCACCGACAAGCAAGCACGCAATTAAGGGCGGATCCTTTACATTATCGTCATTCTTTAACTTAATCGCCAACCGAACCGCCGCCATACAAAGCACAACACCGAGCACGAACTTGTAAACATTTGTCGGCAGATGGATCATCCCGCCTACAAACGCCATCGGTATCGATGCCGCCGCGAACGGCAGGAATATACGCCACGAAAAATACCCCGCGCGATAAAATTGCACCGTCCCGATCGACGCCACAAACAGATTAAGCACCAACGCAGTAGGCCGCGTCACCTCAGGCGCCACCGCCATAAACGCCATCACCGCCAAATACCCCGAAGCCCCGCCATGCCCGACCGAGGAATATAGGACGGCCACGACGAAAAGGGCCGGGAGGATGAGAAGAAACGATTCGGGCATTATTTATATTTGATCCAGAACCGAATGATAAAAATCAATGAGGCGACTAGTCCACCGATCAATAGAATGATTATCAAGAGCACGGCCAACAAGATTAGCTATTCCGACATCGACAAATCGGCGGGGTGGAAAAATGCCATTATCCCCTCTGCGCCTCAGCTTTGAAAATTCTCTATCCACTCATCCCAATCCTTTAACGCACGCTCCACCTGCACCATATGCCGCTCGCGTTTGTTACGGTGTTTCTTACGCAATTCTACGGGCAGTGGTTCGAGCAGGCCAAAGGTGATATTTACGGGTTGGAAATTTTTTGTTTCAACATTCGAGACATACCGGCATAGGGCCCCGATGGCGGAGGTCTGCGGGGCGGTGATCATGGGCTGGCCACGTAGAGCACGGACAGCGTTAATTCCGGCGAGCCAGCCTGTGGCGACGGATTCGACATAACCCTCGACACCGGTGATCTGGCCGGCAAAGAACAATCGCGGATCTGTGCGTGTTTCCAGTGACTCGTTCAGAATTTGTGGGCTGTTGATAAACGTATTCCGATGTATCTGTCCAAACTGTAAAAACTCGGCGTTTTCCAACCCGGGAATTAGTTTCAACACACGTTCCTGTTCGCCATAACGCAAGTGATTTTGAAACCCGACCATTCCATAGGCGTCCGCCATCAGGTTTTCCTGGCGGAGCTGAACACACGCGTATGGCTCTTCGCCGGTTTTGGGATGACGCAGGCCTTTTGGTTTCATCGGCCCGAATCTAAGCGTTTCGGGGCCGCGCCGGGCGATCTCCTCGATCGGCAGGCACGATTCGAACCAGTGCGTATCCTCAAACCGCTTAAGCGGGACCGATCTTGCTTCGAGCAATTCGGCGATAAAGAGCTCGTACTGTTCACGGTCCATCGGGCAGTTAATGTAGTCATCGCCGCCCTTGTCATAGCGCGCGGCCTTGAATGCGACCGACATATCGATCGAATCGGCAGCAATGATCGGCGCGATCGCGTCATAAAAGTAGAGCTGGTCATCACCGGTAAAACGCATTATCTCAGCCGTAAGAGCGTCTGACGTCAACGGTCCGGTAGCTATGATGGTGACTTCCGCATCCGGAATCGAGGTAACCTCTTCCCGCACTATCTCGATGTTCGGATGAGCTTCGATCCTTTCTGTTATCAGCTCCGCAAACTTAGTGCGGTCGACGGATAATGCCGCCCCGGCAGGTACTTTGGTGGCCTCGGCGCACTCCATCACCAGCGAGCCGCCGTGGCGCAATTCTTCTTTTAATAAGTAAGGTGCAGAGCCGGGCTCGTCCGTCTTCATGGAATTCGAACAAACTATCTCAGCGAGTTTGTCGGTGCGGTGCGCGGGCGTCTGCTGGACGGGGCGCATCTCGTAGAGCCTAACGGCGACGTCCAGTTCGGCCGCCTGCCATGCGGCCTCGACCCCGGCGAGGCCACCGCCGATCACGTTAATAAAGTCCATATTATAGAATGACCAAAGGTCTTATTGTAGTGTCCAAACCCGCTTCCGTCACTGTGCGAGCTTTTGCAGCATCGCCTCGCCATTCGTGATAATTCCAGGTTCGACGAAACTGCCGGCAGACCTGATCGAACGCAAAGTTTGACCACAAAATGCTTTCTTTGAGGATGGGAACTTCCGCGGCTTCGATGTAAGGTGAAAATATTGTGTGTAATGGCCATATCAAGATCCGCTTCGAAGTACAGGCAGAACCGACCATCACGATCACGGCTCCCGAAATCTCCAAATAGCATCTCAAGTCGGAAATTCAACGGAAATGGGCGTACCGACGGGCCGTCCTTTTCTTGCGCCCGTTTACTACGGGACTTGTAACAACCTCCTTATCCACATCAATACTGGCAGCATGGTCAGAAACGAGGGTCGCCAGCGGGCGCTGATGGTATGCAGAAATTCCGCAGTCAAATGCCTTTAGATTTCAAATAAGCGTTATCTCGACAGTTGGAAATTGTAAGTAATTACTCCTGTTACTTTCTGAGGAACTCCTTTAATTGAGGTTTGGGTAAACAGTGCCTTGCACGCTGCATCTCTTGCGGCGGAGTGCAGATAAGGATGCCCGCTTTGGGCACCGGCTCGATCGACACGGCCCGATTCGTCGAGCGTTACCTCGACGTACACTTCCCCACCCACCCCGTTGCGGCTTGCCTTCGCTGGGTAGTCAGGTTTCGGCATTTTGATAGCCTTACCGTTAATTATGTCGGGATGTCCGGTGTTCACCTTCATCGATGGGTTCGCCGCTCTTGCTCTCTCGTACTCGGCTTTTGCTTTCTCAGCACGTTCCATGTTCTTTCGATATTCTGCACCGATAGGGATTATAAGATCGAGGCGCGAACTAGTTGGTTTTCCACCCATTTCTGCTGGGGTGAATCGAGCGTTCAATGCATTCTTGCGAACCCATTCTCGGGATTCTGCAAGTTCCTTTCGCGGATTGGTTCCACAAGGCCATGCAGGGCCGGCGACAACCTCAGCTTTTCTTACGGCCCCCATCTTGTCTATCTCGACCCTGACGACCACTTTTCCTTCAATACCCACAGCCTCCGCATCGCTGGAAAGCTCAAATTCAGGCAGGCTGATCAGACGGGCCTGCACCGCGGGGACGTCTTGGGCGTGGGCCGATATTGAAAGGAACAAGCCAGCGGAAAAGAGACGTAAGTTAAATCTCATTCTTAAGATTACCTCCCCTTCGAATTCTGGCCAGTTTACCACATTTACCCCGTCCTCGATCCGCAAAGTTCATAGACCATCGAAGCGTGAAATTGTCGCCGCGTGAGAAAAGGTCCTACTCTAATTTTATAAACAAGACTTTTTGCTTTTGCGTATCATCGACGGATATAATCTCTAATCTCAAAACTCTATTTCGAAAAATAAAACCGCTGAATATCCAATGCCGCCTGACAACGTCGAAGCGGCTGAGGCCGTCAGCACATTAGGAGATCTACAATGAGCCTTGCCCCTTTTAAAAAGTTTTTCGCGTTATTCATGGTCCTTTTCCTTTCCTTGCCTCTGCCGGTTCTAGCACAGGAGCAACCCAAGCCCGAGGAAAAGAAAGATGAGAAGAAGGATGAAAAGAAACCCGAGGGCCTGCCGTTAAAAGTTGACAGCGTGATCAAGTTCACGACCGATGAGGGAACTTGGATGTCGCTCGACGTTTCGCCCGATGGCCAGTGGATCGTGTTTGACCTGCTCGGTGATATCTACACGCTGCCGATCGGCGGCGGCGAGGCAAAGCGCATTCACGGCGGTATGTCGTTCGAAAGCCAGCCCGTCTTTTCGCCTGATGGTAAATCGATAGTTTTTCTTAGCGACCGCAGCGGAACCGAGAATGTCTGGGTCAGTAAAACTGACGGCAGCGAGCCGAAAGCGATAACCAAAGATAAAAAGACAATGTACGTCTCGCCCTCGTGGACGACTGACGGCAATTACATAATCGTTTCGAAATCAGAGCAGTCGATCGGGACATTTCACCCATATATCTATCACAAGGACGGCGGATCGGGCCTTAGCGTCGGGCCTCCTCCTCCGCCGCTCCCGGCACCCGGACAAGGCGGGCCGCCACAACCGCCGAGGACCAATCGAATGGGAGCAGTCGCTTCGCCCGACGGCCGCTTTGTCTACTATGCCCAGCGAAACGGGGCCTTTGACTACAATGCCCGCTTTCCGATGTGGCAGGTATTCCGGTTCGATCGGGAAACCAGCGAAACCTCGCGGGTCACGAACGCGCAGGGCAGCGCGATGCGTCCCGTCATATCGCCCGACGGTAAGAACCTGATCTATGCCACACGTTTCGAAACAAAGACCGCACTTCGTGTGCGGAACCTGGAGACCAACAAAGAGCGCTGGCTGATCAACAACGTCACCCGGGACGATCAGGAATCGCGGGCGACACGGGATACCTTTCCCGGCTACGATTTTATGCCCGACGGTAAGTCGCTGATCGTTCCTATCGGCGGCAAGATAAAACGAGTGGATTTTGCAACCGGTGAAGCCGCTGAGATACCGTTCAGAGCGAACGTCGAGGCCGAGATCGGCCCCCGCGTTCATTTCAGCTATAAAGTTGACGATACAGCAAATGTCACGGCAAGGCTGATCCGATATCCTGCCCTTTCCCCGGATGGCAAACGAACGGTATTCACAGCATTTGACAAGCTTTACGTGATGGATCTGCCCTCAGGTAAACCGCGTCGGGTGACAAACAGCACACAGGGCGAATTTATGCCGACATGGTCGCCGGACGGGAAGTCGATAGCCTACGTTACATGGTCTACACAAGGCGGGCACATCAACAGCGTCACGGTCGATGGCGGTACGCCGCGGCAGTTGACCAATTCGACAGCATTTTATTCATCGCCCGTTTATTCGCCCGATGGGTCGAAGATCGTTTTCGTAACCGGTGCGGTCGACGATCAACTGTTTGCCGATATCCGCGAGGGACACGAATTTTCGTCGCCCGAAGAAGAGATACTCCACGGCAGCCATGGCCGCGAAGTGACTGGTGTGCCGGGCGGAACGAGCCTTGACCTGAGGTACATACCTGCCGGCGGCGGAGCATCGAAACTGATCGCTCCGGTCCAGGGCGGCCGTTTCCCGCATTTTACGAAGGACAGCGAGCGTGTTTTTATGACCACGGGCCAAGGCCTGGTGTCGATCAGACTCGACGGTTACGACCGCCGGACACACCTCAGGGTGACCGGTAAAGGCTCGCCGCCGAATTTCCCTAACGCCAGTGTTATCAAGCTCTCTCCCGAGGGCGATCGTGCATTTGTCGAACTTCAGGGCCAGCATTACATCGTTACGGTGCCGAAGATCGGCAAGGAAACTATGGCCGTCAGCCTCGCTGGCCCGACATCGTCGGTCCCTGTCAAGAAAATGTCGGTCCTGGGCGGCGATTTTCTCAACTGGTCCGGCGACGGCCAGACCGTGAGTTGGTCGTGGGGTACAAAACTGTACCGCCAACAGATCGCAGAGGCCAAGCCGGAGACTTTCGACATAGCAGTCGAGGCCCCGCGTCACCGGCCCAAGGGCACCGCGGTACTCAGCGGCGCCCGCATCATCACCATGAAGGGCGATGAGATCATCGAAAAAGGCGACATCGTTATAACCGACAACCGGATCACTGCCGTCGGCCCCAAGGGCAAGGTTGCAATCCCTGCCGGTGCAAAGATCGTCGATGTTACAGGTAAAACGATCATGCCCGGGATGGTCGATGCTCACGCACACATGTGGCCGCCGCGGGACGTTCATCAATCTCAAGTTTGGCAATATCTGGCAAACCTCGCGTACGGCGTTACAACTACGCGCGATCCTCAAAGCTCGACAACCGACGTGTATACGTATGCCGATCTAGTCGAAACCGGCGAGATCCTCGGCCCGCGTGTATTGACCACCGGACCCGGCGTTTTCTCAGGCGTCGGGCTTGAAGAGAAAGAGGCAGTAAATAATTACATCAAGCGCTACAGCGATGCCTATAAGACGAATACTCTAAAACAGTATGTGGTCGGTGACCGGCTCGTTCGCCAGCTCGTGGCTATGGCATGTAAAGAGTACGGCATAACGCCGACCACCGAGGGGGCACTCGATATGAAGCTCGACCTCTCGCAGATGATCGACGGGTATTCCGGCCACGAACATTCTCTGCCGCTTCAGCCGATTTACAACGACGTGATCCAGTTTGTGGCGAAAACAAAGACCTACTACACACCGACAATACTCGTGGCTTACGGCGGCCCGTGGGCCGAGAATTACTACTTCCAGAATACCGATGTCCTCAATAACCAAAAGCTTCGCCGCTACATCCCCGGCGAGCTGGTCAACGCGATGATGCGCCGTCGGCCGCAGTGGTTCCGCCCGGAGGAATACAGTTTTAAAGAGATCGCGAAGGGTGCAGCTGACATCGTCAAAGCCGGCGGCCGTGTCGGCATCGGCGGCCATGGCCAGATGCAGGGTCTCGGAGTTCACTGGGAACTGTGGGCGGTACAGTCGGGCGGGATGCCGACGCACGATGCCCTGCGTGTGGCGACCATTTTCGGGGCCGAGGCTATCGGGCTCGACAGCGATGTAGGTTCACTAGAACCGGGCAAGCTTGCTGACATGATCGTGCTCGACAAGAATCCGCTCACCGATATACAGAACACCGATTCGATCAGGTATGTAATGAAGAACGGCGAGCTGTTCGAGGGGGATAGCCTCACGCGTCAGTGGCCTGACCAGAAAAAGCTGGACAAGCAGTACTGGTGGGGTCTCGAACCTAGGTAACAGGAACTGCAAGCCGTGGATCAATGCCTCGTCGTTATCGTCGGGGCATTTTTTTATATCCGGCCCGCTAGTGTAACTTTTTTCTCACTTTTTACGTCTTATACGATATGTCACAAAACAACGCCTTGCGGTGTTTCCTGATTGTATTGACGTAAAGGGGTAATCATCGGTTTTTTTTATTCTGCGGCCCTTGCCGTGTTCTCCAACCGTAATATTACCGGCGGTGTGTATGTACCTAAACACTGCTAATTTTTTCCCACGCTCCGCGTACCATGTCCGTGGAATGACACCCTCCCGCGCAGATTTCATACCAAATAGAACCCTAATAATTCTATCCCAGGAGGAAAATCTATGACCCGGATCGTGATCAGTCTCGCTCTAATATGTTTTACCGCAATTTGTATAACCGCTCAGGCGACACGACGGCCCGCTCTCAAGGGCGATGCGCCCGCTAAATCGCGCACGCAGGAGCAGCCGGTTTTAAAAGGTTCGGGTCTCGATGTTCCACCACCGCCGCCTGCGAACATAAAAACGGCAGATGATGACGAGATCATTAAGGTCGATACTAACCTTGTTACAACCCCCGTCTCGGTGCTCGACCGCAGCGGCCGCTTTATCCCGGGACTCAAGCAAAAAGATTTCAAGGTCTTTGAGAACGGTGTACCGCAGAAGATCACGCACTTCCAGTCATCCGAACAGCCCTTTACCGTTGTTCTGATGATCGATACCAGTCCATCGACCAAATATAAGATCGATGAGATCCACTATGCGGCCGTAACGTTTGTGAACCAGCTTCGCCCTACGGACAGAGTGATGGTCGTTGCGTTTGACCAGCGGATAAAGGTCCTGACCGAGGAGCCGACCTCTGAAAAAGCAAAAATATACGCCGCGATCTATCAGGCAAAATTCGGCAGCGGCACGAGCCTCTATGATGCGGTCAGCTTTGCGACAAGCCTCGACCTCATTAATATTACGGGACGAAAGGCGATCGTGATCTTTACCGACGGCGTCGATACCACATCTCGCGGGTCAAATTTCGAAAGTGCGATCGCAGCTGTTCAGGAGGTCGACGCTCTTATCTATCCGATACGCTACAACACGCTGAACGAGGGCGCGTCGGTCGTTCGGGGCCCCTCGGGAACACCGGCCCCGATGCCGGCCGACATCGCGGCCCTGCTCGCTGCGCGAGGGCTCCGCATCGACCCACGGGCGATCAGAATGGGCGGCCGCGGCACCAGCGAGGGCGAGTACGAAACTGGCCGTTTATTTTTGGAAGCGATCGCGGTGAATACAGGCGGCCGTATGTTCGAAGCCGATACGCTGACCAATCTCGAAACATCATTCGCCGGTGTTGCCGAGGAACTCAGAAGGCAGTATTCCATCGGCTATTACCCCGAGCAGATCGGTGAGCCGGGCGAACGGCGAAGCGTTAAGATAAGGGTCACACGACCTGCGAATGCCGTCGTACGTGCCAAGAACGGCTATGTTATCCGCCAGCTCCGGACCGTGGATCAACCGGGATCGTAGATCAGCCAATCCGCGAGATTTGCAGTCCAGAAAAGAAGGGGGAACTCCGGGGCTCCCCTTCTTTATATACGTTTTTGCGTATATGTTAGTTGAGCTTGATGGAGGCCGACCGTTTTGAGCGGTAATACCTGGCCATCAACAGGCAGTTGTCAAACACCTTTGATGTTAGAATGCCCGATCCGGGCGGATCCACCTCGGTGAGAGCGGCCGCACGGGCGGCCTTGACAAGCCATACTTCGGATGCTGCCGCGGTGAGATCATAGGTAGGTATCCACTCCTCAGCGTCCGGTGCGGCACCGTTAATATCTGGCAGGGCAAAGCCCGCCAGCACGGCCTCCAGGTCTTCCTCGCTGACCGTGGGCTCGGTATCCCACGCGGAAATAAGTTTCAGCTTTTCGATTCCGGTCAGCATAGCTATTCCTTATTAACGGTCAACATTGCGAGACATTGAGATCTGACAACTTTAGCACCGTAAACGTGCAGCCCCTTGACCGCATCGCTAAATCGCTTTTCGGGTTTATAGGTCTGAACGTCGAGGATCTGTTCGACATAAGTGGTTGCGTAGGAATGCCCGGCGATGATCTTGTATTCCTCGCCCTCTGTATCAGGTACATTGTTGGATTTCAGGATTGTGAAGCCCGCTGCCTCACCGACCTCGCCGTTCTTCAGGCGGCGGTCGCCAGTCGCTGTTCCCGACCGTACGAACCGGTCGTCCTTAAGCAGCAGGCCGTGGAACCAAGCCGGCACGACGACGAAACGGTCATTCGTCGGCGTATTGCCCTGATCGAGCAGGACGCCCAGATCGACGAGATATTCGTACGCGTTATCCTTGGTCGGAACGACGGGCGTAGGGTCGCCGATGATATTACCGGCCGGAACAGCCGACACCATTTTATCGGCGAGGAACCGGTCAGCGTACTCCCGCAGCGACCATGCAGCCTGCTTCATCGCCTCGTCAAGAACATTCACGTTCTGCTGGGCACGGTCAATGCTGTCGACAGAAAAGTTAAAGTACTTCGCCTGATCGATGAGCAGTGTCTGTACTTCATCCGAGAGTGTCTCGGGGTCGTTGATGTTGGTGTCCCTGGTATAGTTCTCGACGTTGACGGTGCCGATCGCGCCTATTTTCACCGTATTTCCGCTTTTTTTGATATCTCCCTCATAATCACGGTTACACACATTCGTCTGGCCGTATATGAGAGCCTTGTCCAAAGCGACGAGCAGTCTCGCCGCCCATACTGTTGGGATAAAATTTAGTGACATATCTTATTGGATCGCCGGCATTGCGGCCGGCATGGAGCCTCCTTTGCTCCGGTTTTGTGAAAGTTACATTTGGCCGGCAGGATGCCGGCGTTCCGCGCTCTACTGAGACAAAGCCCGCTTTACATCGGCCCAATCGAGCCTTGCGATCTCGGCCGGCTTCATCTTTGCAAGTGATTCGCGGGTCAGCAGATCGGTAGTGGCCGTTCCGCTTCCCGCATCTATCGACTCGGTAACGCGGTCGCTTCCAAACTGCTCGGGAAAGTCGGCCTTCAGCTTTGCGACAATTGCCGCGGAATTTGCAAGCTTGCCGTCATCGGCATACTGCAGCTCATCGCGTACCGAGGCGAATAACAGCCCAGGCGAGCGAGCTCCGGCCGCGGAAAGCTCGCCCGTGATTTGCCGGTGAGCTTCGCCGAGACGGATAGCCGCCTTAAGCTTTTCGTTTTCGGTTCTAAGTTGAATGAGGGTGTCGGGCTCGACAGCATCGGCTGCCGGATCAACGCCCTCGGTCATTGGGATTGGTTTTTGTTTTTCTTCTATCATATCTTTGTCCGGTTACCTGTCACCTGACCATTTCCTTAACATCCTCCGCGCCATATCCCGCCTCGATCAGCGCCTGCTCGACCGGCAGTCCGATCTTCTTTTTGAGCAGGATGTTTTCCAGGAATTCGCGTTCGGCGAGCGGAGCAGGATCTTCCCAGGACGTCAAAAGGGTCACATCGGGCCCGCGGCCCTCGGCGGCAAGGGCAAACGACATTATGTCGGCCCACACCTGGCCAAATGATTCCTGGCGGTCGCGGACCTTTGCCAGGAAACGCGTCTCGGCCTTCTTCAGGCTCTCGCCGCTCGGCAGCCCGGTCGTATTCTGCATAAAATAGTGCAGCGGTGTGCCGGTCACCGATGCGATGTCCAGCCTGAAGCTGTCTTTCACCTTCAAAAATTGCACCAGGTCGGAGCCGGCAAAATCGCCGAACCTCGCCTCGGCATTCTCAGCAATCCAGAGATGGTCGACACCGGCCGCAAACGGTGTCGTGACGTTTCCGTCGTCGTCGCGGGCTACCTCGATCCCGGCTACCCAACGCTGACGAAATGCCGCGAATTCCATCGCGACGAGCATGTCGAGAACAGATTTGTTAAGCCCGTCCTGGATCGCAAAGGCCGGTTCGAGTTCGGACCTTCCGGACGAACCGAGGTCGGCATTATTGGCAAAGTGAAATACCGGTACTACGCCGTAAGGATTCGGCACGACGCCGGCTTCGCCCTTTGCCCTCAGCGGCGCAAATCCACTCGCGTCGGGCATGGATCCCGAAGTCTCGTCGCTTGAGATGTATTTTTCTATCCGGTCCGGGTAAAAGAGGTTAAGCCGTAAATATTTGTCGACCGGCCAGCATTTTGCGGCCAAGGCGATCCGGCCCGGTTCTTCGTCATCGTAGATAACGGCTATATTTCGGGCGCGATTGGGGAAGATCACTGCATTTCCGGCCGCGTCAGGCCAAACGATCGCGTAAGCATCGCCATTGCGAAGTGCTTCTTTATGCAGTTCGCCCGAACGCGTGCCCATTCGGTTTCGACGCCAGATCCGCCGCGCTAAATGTGTAACTCCTTCAGAATTTTGCTCTCTACTTTGAGTGAGATCTTCATCATTGCTCTTGTCCGCCTCGAGTGAAAAACCTGTCAGCCGAAGCTTGTCGCGTACGGCTTCGCAGACGATCGGACAGAGATTTAGTGCGAATTCCCGAAACAGAGTTCCAAATGTGCTCTGGAACTTTTCGGTCGCGAAGGAAAGGTCGTGATCTCCGTTGTAATATCGTTCGGCCCGTGAATATCGCGGGGCGTTGATCCTTAATTTCGTTAGTACTTTTTCGATGTCTTTGTTCATATGTCAGTTTTTTTAGTGGTTCAATGATCAGAACCTTAAACAGCGAAAGCTGCCGGTTCCCGGTCTACTTGAGAATGGCGATGGCCGCGGCCCCGATGAGAATGTCGCCGAGACGTCGCCAGGGTGAGGGCGGCTTTAGCTTCAGAGCGACAACCAGTTTGTCCTGTGCTGCGATCACGACGTCTTTGGCGTCGATGGTTTCATTCTTTGCTTTGACCGCTGATCTAAGGGCATCGGATTCTGCCTTTTGCGTCGCGGTTAGCTCTGCCAAAAGGGCTGATATCCGTTTTTCGGTTTCGAGCCGCTCTTTAAGCTGTTCGTTTTCGCCGTCGAGTGCCGCGATCAGCCGGCGCGAACCTTCAAGCTCAACGGCGGCGGCCATACACGCGGCGGTTGGATCGACGCCTTTTGGCGTTTCACCGGGTACAGGGGTGGCCGAGGTCTGCGAGCTTTTCGCAGAGCTCAACGGCACCTGCTGGGACCGCACGTGTACGGCGGGCACGATCGACATCACCGCGAGCGCGGCGGCTGTCAGAATTAAGTTTTTCCAGTTTTTCATCTTGTTTCCTCGCTAATTGTTCTGTTTCGCCGAGCAGCCGCTCTAGATAGGCGATCTTTTGCCTATGAGTTTCGGCCTCGGCTTCTTTTTGGACAGCGGCCTGCTGGCTGCGGTCGGCTGAGCGTTTTGCTGATTCGACCCTGTTTTCGAGCGATCGGATCCTGTAATTTGACCAGGCCGCCGCACCGGCGATAAGGGCGATAAAGCCGGCCGCGATGACGATGTAGATCTTTGTTTGGGTCGTTAAGTTTTTGATCATGATTTTTTTCCGCTCTATGTTTCTCGTCTCTGCAGGATGAAACTTGTTCACAAACCAGGAACCCAGTCGCTATCGCTCCCGGTTCTGACCGTCTCTTTCCTGTTTCTTGAAATAGATCTGCAGCATCACATCGATGGTTTTGCCGACCGTAAAGAAGATGATCGGCAGCACGATCGCCGAGA
>JBGTBC010000412.1:0-4849 GCA_041749555.1 Pyrinomonadaceae bacterium
GGTGGAGGCGGCGGCTACGGCGGCGGCGGACGCTACTAATTAGCCTGAATATTCGCTAAGTGCGATAAATGCCCCGGCCGTAATAGCCGGGGCATTTTGCATTTCAAAAGCATGTTCGGAAGTAAACTTGCCGCAACGGGCAGGCTCCTCGGTGCCAGCATCACCGGGCTGTCTAACATATCCGGGCTGACCTCTGCCACGGTCAGCCGCCGCCACGACATAGCCCGTCTGCGTATCCACGAGGACCCGAAGTTCAGATCGTCATCCGATGAGATCATGAGAACATACATACAACATAAAGAATCGTAATATCGAAGGCCTGCTCTGAGAATACACCTAAAGAGTCGTGAAACTGGATCCGGACCACCTCGGTTTTCATTATGGATGGTGACGCAAGGCTTCATGTTTGGCTGACCCCGATCTCAGAATAACCTATTTCGCAATGTTAATTCGTCTTGCTACATCTTTCTAGATCTTCAAAATTCGATCGCAGCCTGTGCCGCCGCTAGCCGGGCGATGGGCACGCGGAACGGCGAGCAGCTCACATAGTTCATCCCGAGCTTATGGCAGAATTTTACGCTATCAGCATCGCCGCCATGTTCACCGCAGATACCTACCTTCAACTTCGGCTTTATCTGACGGCCGCGTTCGATTCCCATACGCATCAGCTCGCCAATTCCGTCCGTGTCGAGGGTCTGGAACGGATCGTACGGCAATATCTTGAGATCAAGATAGATAGGCAAAAATCCGCCAATATCATCCCGGCTGAAACCGAAACTCATTTGAGTGAGATCATTGGTTCCGTAACTAAAGAAATCCGCCTCCTGCGCCATCAAACCAGCCCGGATCGCGGCCCGGGGCGTTTCGATCATCGTGCCGTACAAATAAGGTATCTTCTTCAAGCCCTGTTTCTGGCAAACCTCTTGATAAACGCGGTCAACGATCTTCTTTTGGTGCGAAAGCTCGTTTACCGTACACGTTACCGGAACCATTATTTCCGGCAGGGCCTTTTTCCCGGCTTTGATCAGTTCCGCAGTCGCCTCGAGTATAGCCCGCACCTGCATCTCGGTGATTTCCGGATAGCTGATGCCAAGGCGGACGCCTCGATGGCCAAGCATTGGATTGTTTTCGTTGAGAGCAAGAACTCTTCGCTTCAGAACGCTCATGCTGACGCCGAGCAATTTACTCAGTTCCTGCAGTTTCTGTTTGTCATGCGGCACAAATTCATGCAGCGGGGGATCCAACAGCCTGATCGTTACGGGCCGGCCGTTCATGACCTTGAGCGTATCTTTGACATCCTTTTTGACGTATTTGAAAAGCTCATTCAGAGCTTGCCGCCTCTCTGCTTCGGATTTACTGACGATCATCTTTCGAAGCAGGAAGAGCGGCTCCTCGCCGCCTTTTCCGTAGAACATATGTTCGGTACGGAAAAGGCCGATGCCTTCGGCTCCAAATTTAAGCGCTTGAGTTGCGTCCTCAGGAGTTTCTGCGTTGGCGCGAACGCCAAGGATCTTCACCTTGTCGACGAGTTTCATCAGATCTTTGTATGACTTGTTTTTGTCGAGGTCGATATCGACGAGAGCCATAATGCCTTCATAGACCAACCCCTTCGTTCCGTTTAGGCTCAGCCAGTCGCCTTCGTGGATGACCACGCCATCCTTTGCTCTAAACGTGCGAGCTTCGTGATTGATCTCGATGTCGCCGCATCCCACGATGCAGCACTTGCCCCAGCCACGAGCTACCAATGCGGCGTGTGATGTCATGCCGCCTTTGCTGGTCAGGATCGCCTGGGATTTGTGCATTCCGTCGACGTCCTCTGGGGAAGTCTCCTCACGCACCAGGATCACTGCCTCGCCTTTCTTGGCCCAGGCCACTGCACCTTGAGAACTGAATACGACACGGCCTTTTGCTCCTCCGGGACCAGCCGGCAGACCTTTCGCGATCGGTTTTGTGATCAGTTCAACCTCTGGGTCAAGCATCGGCAGCAGTAGTTCGACGAGCTGATTCGGCCCGACACGCATTAGTGCGGTATTTAGGTCGATCAGTTTCTCGGCGTACATTTCCGTAGCCATGCGAACCGCGGCCACGCCGTTTCGCTTTCCGACCCGGCATTGCAGCATATAGAGCTTCCCACTTTCAATGGTGAACTCGATATCCTGCATGTCCTTGTAATGAACCTCAAGCCGCTTTTGATACTCAAAAAGCTCGTCGTAGAGCTCTGGCATCAGTTTTTCAAGCGTTTTGAAATGCTTGCTCTGTGCATTCTTAGAATATTCATTCACAGGAGCCGGCGTTCTGGTACCGGCAACAACGTCCTCACCTTGAGCGTTTACGAGGTATTCACCGTAGAACTTGTTCTCGCCATTACCCGGATTACGCGTGAAAGCCACGCCCGTGCAGCAATCGTTTCCCATGTTGCCAAACACCATAGCCTGAACGTTTACCGCCGTGCCCCACTCATCGGGAATATTCTCAATCGCACGATACTCGACCGATCGCTTGCCGGTCCAACTGCTGAATACGGCGCCGATCGCACCCCACATCTGCTGCCACGGATCCTCTGGGAATTCGGTTCCAAGAACCCTCTTGACCGTTTTCTTAAAATCCTTGACAAGGGCTCTAAGATCCGCGGCTGTCAGGTCAGTGTCGCTCGCGTAGCCCTTTTCCTGCTTGATGTCTCCGAGCATCTCATCCAGGACCTTTCGAACGCCTTTGCCGCCCTTTGGCTCAATGCCCGCTCCTTTTTCCATCACAACATCGGCATACATCATGATCAGTCGGCGGTAGGCATCATACGCGAACCGTTCGTCGCCATTTTTCGCGATCAGGCCCTTGATAGTCTTGTCATTTAGCCCAACATTCAGAACGGTTTCCATCATACCGGGCATGGAACGCCGGGCACCGGAACGGATCGAGACCAGCAGCGGGTTCTCCTCGTCCCCAAACCGCTTCCCCGTCAGCTTTTCGACCTTGCCGAGAGCTTCTTCCACCTGAGCCTTCAGCGTTTTTGGGTAGGTTTTCTTATGGGAATTTAGATAGGTACAAACCTCCGTAGTAACGGTGAAGCCCGGCGGAACCGGAAGTTTCAGTTTAGGATGGCCTGCCATTTCAGCAAGGTTGGCTCCTTTGCCACCGAGGAGATTTTTCATCGATTCATTTCCGTCAGCCTTGCCGCCGCCGAAGAAATAAACATATTTTTCGTTTTTCGCAGATGTAGCCATAGGTCAGTTTACCCCCCTCTACCTAGAATACGACCGTGCATAATTCGAAATTAGGACGCATGTCACAAAGTTAACCCTCTCAACCTCGAAAGCAGGATTCTTTTTCAAGTCTCGGTTGTTTAGGAATCAACTATTGCGGGGAATTCTGGGAAAAGAATGGGGTCAGTCCGACAAAATTGCAAGTTTCTCATCGGCTTTCTCTCATCGACTTCGATGATAAGCATCCTAAGTTTGAGAGGTGGCAGAGGTGGTCAGAACCGGGAGCGATAGCGACTGGGTTCTTGAACGCGGGTCAATAATTAAGTGAAAAATATCGAGATGCCCGAGCATAGATCCTCTTTTTGTCGAGACAATGGTGTCCGAAGAGCCCAGTCGCTATCGCTCCCGGTTCCGACCCATTCCGGCACTCCTTTGCCACTTCGTGACCAACATTTCCGCAACTCATTCAATTCACGCCAAATACGCCAAATCATACAAACCACGCCAAATGGACTACCCGGATGGATAAAAAATAAGCTAGCCTAATGCGGTGCGCGGTCTTTTGAAGCCGTGCGGATATTTGATAATTTGTTCGTGTTCATTGATGGATGATGGTTGATCGTTGATGGCCGGGGTATTTATTGGGTCCTGTATTACAACGTAATACACAAAACAGGAAAATGCGTGGTACATGGTACAAGCCGGTAAATACAATGAAATAGGGCATGTACGGCAATTTCTTTGTCCGGGCGTGGTACAAAAACGGGGGGTCAGAAAAGTAAAAAGGCTAAAGTAAAAGGTAAAAAGTGAAAAGTGAAAAGTGGAAGAGTGAAAAAGCTAAGATCTTTGATCGTTTTGGTGAAACGCGGCTGCTGACTATGGAAGGCTGCTTTGCTGAACCTCGCTACTGTTTAGGGCTTCCGACAGATTATTAAAATTCGTGACAAAAAGCGTGTTAAAATAATTTTATGTCTTATAGCCCCTTAGCAATCAAACGACGCCAGGTGCTTGGCGATCTTTACGCCGTGTGTGATCCGATCGAAATGGTACCTGTCCATTTGGATAATGCTGAAGGAGAAAAGATCGGTTTTGTTGACGAGAGCCTTGGGCATTATGCCGACGCGTACCTTTTCCATCTGCCGGAGGATGTATGCAAGAAACTTTCCACTGGCCACTACATTTACTCGTTTGATTACGACTATACGGATCCCGAATCGACCGGACGCCACCGCCGGATCACGCTTAACTATATTTACCTGACAGGCAGAAAAGCTCCCAACGCAGTGAGCCGCAGTTCGAAGAAGGCCGCAGCCGCTCTGGCTGAATTAGAGGCCGGAGCTATCGAGGAAGCGGTGGAAGAAACCGTCTGAGCAACAAAGGAGTCTGTCGGTTTCAGGCCTTTGCGGGTCCCTTATTAATTAAATCTTCTGTTGAGGGAACCATTTCCCCCTTGACGGTGTCTAAAGGTACTTTAGGCATCTCAAATAATACGATTTAAGGAGGACGCGACGAATGAAGGTTTCGATCTATGCCTATGCCGGAGTCGGCATTTTGTTGGGAATAGGTGCGCTTGGTATGCAGGCGCAGGAAACCGTAACGCTTAGAGTTATCAGGGGCGGGGTACTTAACGGTAAGGCGACGAGCCTGCC
>JBGTBC010000413.1:0-2961 GCA_041749555.1 Pyrinomonadaceae bacterium
TTGGCGTGATTTGTATGATTTGGCGTGAACTGGGGCATTTTGGAACACTCTGCACCATTAATCGTGAAAGGATCACTTCACGCGACAACATACTACCTGAAGAATCGTAATATCGATGGACATCGGTAAACGGGAAAGGAATGACAAGTGCTCAACCTCCTTTTTCAGGTACCCAATCGAGGCTGAAGCCTATTGAACCGTAGAGCGCGAACTCTTTCAGTAGTAAAGTCAAATGAGGTAACTTTGCCTTCAGGGTCTCGGTTGAAGCGTATCATCCTATTAGAGATCTGGAAGAGGTCTCGGGCGATCGGTCTTATAGAGAACGAGGGTCCAAACTTGCGACCGTTCAGATCACTGCCCTTCAGCATCAAGGTATCCTTATCAACAACAATAGTGTAGCTTCCTTCGGCTTCATCGCTGATATAGCGGCCCGTAAACTCGGCCAGTTGTTTTTCTAAGGGGATGGTCCCATTCACTCTCCGCAGCGTTTGTAAGCCATCAGGTTCCGTTTTCACGACCCGCTCTGCAAGATCGGGTGTTTTGAACACGAGCTCGCCCCAAGGTCCGGGCGACCGGAAGAGGTTCTCGTTAACCGTTTCCATCGGTTCTTTGTCGACCACCAACTTACCGTTTTCAGCAGTGATCATTACCGGGAATCCCGTTTGCTCGATAATAAAGAGTCCCGTAAACCTGGCTAACTGTTCTGTGGTAAGAGCTATGAGGTTTTCAGTTTTCGTCGGCTCAGGTTGCGACACTGTCTCTGGTAGAAGAGCGTCAGCGATTTTGCTGGAAATGAGACGAGCCTGGGCGTGGTCGGAATTGCAGAGAACAGCAATCGAGAGTCCCGACTGAGGAAAACGGTCGAGAGTACTTCTGAAGCCGTTCGTTCCGCCACTGTGCCAAATCCACTCGTGATCCTTATAGTTCAGGAGGTACAGCCCTGCACCATAGCTTACCGAACGTCCGTCATTCAATACGGTTTTGCGTTGGAGTTCGTTGGTAATAAAACCTCCGAGACGGCCGCTATCAAGCACGTTGTTCCAGAGGAGAAGATCACCCACCGTAGTAAGCAGTCCTCCAGAACCATATACATTGCCGATTGTTAGTACGGCTCTGACATAGGGGGAGTCGCCAGTTTGAACGGCGGGCTTGTAATAGCCGGTTGCTCGATGTTTCACGACCTGCCTAAGATCGTTTGTCCACCTGGTAAGCTTCATTCCATACGGCTTGAACAACCTCTCGCTTGTGAATTCAGCTAGTGATTTTCCGCTCACTCGCTCTAGGATGATGGCTAGCAAAATGTAGCCGGTGTTGGTGTATGATAACCTCTCGCCTGGAGCGTGATTGAGACTGTTCTGTCGCGAAGCGACTTGGAGAACATCAGCATTCTCGTGAAACCGCCAAAATAGAGGTCGACCACTTAATTCTTCGACGGTGCTCCATTCACGCAGTCCGCTTGTATGATTAAGGAGATTGCGGATTGTGATTGGAGTGCCGTAATTGGGCATCTCCGGCAAATACTTGCGGGCGTCATCACTTAGCTGCAGCTTGCCATCTTGTACAAGGAGCAGAATTGCCGCCGCCGTGAACTGTTTTGCAACTGAAGCAGCGTTAAAGACGGTTTTTTCCGTAACTGGCACGTCATGCTCCAGTTCCGCCATCCCGTAGGATCGGCTAAAAAGGACTTGCCCTCTTTTTGCTGCTGCATAAGAACAACCTGGCCCCGTTTCGGGACCAGAAGCCTTCAATGAAGCGTCAATTTCTGCGAATGCCCGTGCCAGCCGCTGCCGATCGGCATCAGAAATGGTTGACTGCTGGCCTGAAACGTTACCGGCAAAAAGCAACGACGGTAAGATGAGGAGAAAGATATATCTATTTAGAAACACAGCAATGAATGAGACCCTTATAGCGGTATGGTCCTTTTTTGATCGCTTTCGCTCCTTCGGGCTTTCGGTTGGAAAGTATCGCATTTTCTTCCCTCGTGTGACACTGTTCTGACCAGAATCGTATTTTGGTCAGTTAAAGATTAGCATATCATATTCCCTTCCATCAGTCGCGACAACTCCGACGCCCGCCGTCGATGTTGTAGCCGAACTTATGGCGTCGGTTTCCGCTTTCTGATTCGCTAAGCGACATTTCGAAAAGATCAGAACAAAGGCGAAACTTCCAAAGATACGTCTTTACGACCTTCGACACACTAACGCGACTATGCTTGCCTCCGACCTGCTTATAACTCGGGTGTGAATAGGTAGGAGAACAGCCAAGGGGTCAGTCATGCAAAAGTGCAATTTGTTTTTGATTGATAAGCTTCGATCAGTTCGTCCGATCGGTTTTGGCGAGATTCGTCGTGGTCTGTTTTTGAGATGGCAGAGGCGTGGCGGCGGCGGCGGAATATCAATTATCGTACATCCACTCACGAAAAATAGCGTATTGGACAATTTCAATGCGGCTCGAAATTCCGAGTTTTCGCAAGGCGTTTGCTTTATGAGCCTCGATAGTCTGTACCGAATTGTCCAGGAGGCTCTGAACAATGTACTAAAACATGCCGGGGCCCAGAACGTCAGCGTCCTGCTTCAAAAACAAGACGGTCACCTGTCTTTGATAATCGAGGACGATGGGAGGGGTTTTGATCCGGATCAAGATACTATTGATACCACATCGCATAAGTCTGGACTGATCGGAATGGGTGAAAGGGCAGCTCTCCTCAATGGAAAGCTCGAGATCGACAGCAGCCCCGGCGCGGGAACCACAGTCCATGCGCGAATCCCCATCGAAAACTAATCAATCGTAAAAATGGCTATCCCGTAACATAGGAGGATCCTTGTCACGCCCGGACGGGAGGTAGATGAAAAAAGGCCACCTTTTCAGGCGGCCTCTGTCGGTCTGATTTGTTATTGGCTCTTTTTAAGCGTTAATGCTTGCCAGACGTGGATTAGCTTTCTTCTTCAAAAGCTTCTGCAG
>JBGTBC010000414.1:0-5120 GCA_041749555.1 Pyrinomonadaceae bacterium
TGGCACCTCGATGTCGGCTCATCATATCCTGGGGCTGAAGAAGGTCCCAAGGGTTCGGCTGTTCGCCGATTAAAATGGTACGTGAGCTGGGTTCAGAACGTCGCGAGACAGTTCGGTCCCTATCTGGTGTGGGCGCAGCAATATTGAAGGAATCTGACCTTAGTACGAGAGGACCGGGTTGGATTGACCTCTAGTGTACGTGTTATGGCGCCAGCCGTATCGCACGGTAGCTATGTCGAGCATGGATAAACGCTGAATGCATCTAAGCGTGAAGCCAGACCTAAGATTAATATTGCCAGTGAGACTCGTGGAAGACCACCACGTAATAGGCTGGAGATGTAAGTGCAGTAATGTATTTAGTTGACCAGTACTAATTGTCCCAAGGCTTGACCATAAAATTTGTTTGCAAGCAAATTTTAATCAAGCAACGCAAGACTATAAAAAGTAGTGAACTGCAATGTATTCAGTTATCAGATATCAAGTTTGACAATTTAAGTTTGGAGCAGAGCCGGCCGCCCGGCCAGCCGCGATCCGCCGAAAAGCCTTTGGCTCTTCCGCCGATCGATAACTGCTTCACCTCAGTTTTCCGGTGATTTTGTCGGTAGGGTCACACCCGTTCCCATCCCGAACACGGAAGTTAAGCCTACTGGAGCCGATGATACTGCAGCTTTCAGTTGTGGGAAAGTAGGAAGTCGCCGGAACTAATTCAAAGAAAAAGTCCGCTCAATTCGAGTGGGCTTTTTTTACGTTCAGAGTCCACGCTTCAGCGTGCTTTTGTTAGCTATCCTCAATCCAGTTAGCTATCCTCAATCCAGCGAGCCAAATTCTGTCTAAGCCGAGCCAACCGTTCGGAACTAATTTGACCGATCGTCCCCGCGAAAAGCGAATCGGTTACCGTAGCCAGACGTGTCAGCCGAATTAGAGTATCCTCCTTTAGCCCGGATTGATCGAAATCCGAGTCCGAAACAGTGATCAATTCATCGACGCCCGGAACGGTCTGCTCGGTTTTTGTGGACATCATGCAGACGAGCCAATCTTCATATTCTGACGGTAAGGGTAGGAGCAAAAGAGCCGGTCTTCTCTTGCCGAGGGCAAAATCGGTTTGTGGAAACCGACACAGGACAATTTGTCCGGCACGTTTTATTGCCATCGCTCTTTGAGATCTTCATCGGTGTACTCGGACATCCCGTCATCTTCGAGGCCTCGCATAGCCTGTGCAAATGAGAAATCACTCCATTCCTGGTCCTCGTTGGCGTCGTCGTTCTTTTCTAATAAGAGATCGACAAAATGCAACACCTTCTCTTGAGACGGTCTCGGCAGTTTCCGCACTTTAAAAGTGATTTCGTCGGTTACGATCATTGTTCAATCTTACCAGAACAGAAAAAAAACCTCCAAAACTTTTGAGGGCACCCGTTCCCATCCCGAACACGGAAGTTTAGGCTACTGGAGCCGATGATACTGTAGTTTTCAGCCACCGGGAAAGTCGGAAGTCGGAAGATCCAATGCATCCCGCAGATCAGCGGGCAAGCTGGCCGTGGCCTCAATTTGAGGGAATACGATCAAAGGTGGGTTTGAGATAAGTTTGCTTGGTAGCTGGATGATCTGCAGATCGTCGTAAAGGAACTGCACCCGTCCGCAGGTCTGGGCCTTGCATGCTAACCGGATGCCGGGTTCGCAAATGTTCCAGCTGCACGTCCGGCCCAGATAGTTGTGTTCTTCATCGGCTAGGAATATGTCAGCACCAGAACTTAACGCCTGAGCCCCGCCCTTAAGCTGCCTGCCAGCTTTTGCCAGGGCTTCCATATCGACATCTTCGCCGATTGTGACCACTAAATCGATGTCCTTCGGGTGCGGCTCCGGGGTGGTGATGGAACCGATGAAGGCATTTTGTTTGACACCTCGGACATTCGCTGCTTTTCGACAGAAATCGATTGCCAAGCGGATCAACGCTTCGCGAAAACCCGGGGGTCTGATTTCTCTCAATGGCCGGCGGTGTCGGTTTCGCATATCAAAATGATTTGCCGGAAAGGGGGGCGATGGCACGTGCCCCAGCGAAGTCCGAAAAGGCTTTCCTGGTCATGTCCGAGTGTGTCACCCGTGGTCTCCATTCTCAACCAAAGAAGCAGCCATACTCGTCGGCAGCTACCTCGCCTATCAGGGCCTCCAGACTTGTCGACCCTTTTGCTGGGTCGTACAGCAACCATTTCCCGCTAGCTCGTTTCCAATATAGGCTCCATTCGTTTGAGGTCTTAATATAGCGAAGCTTTGCTACGTCCATACTCGTCCATTCTGATGGATCTAGAAAACTGGGACGCGTCTCGCGGATATACACGTTGGTACCTTCGATAGCGTAGACCAGCCTAACCTGGTCCCGAAAATGCTCAGGCACGCGACGCTCACAGAGGCCGCCGACTTCACGTCTTATAGTTTTAAGTTGTTCTTTTGAAAAAGCCATCACACCTGCGATCGAGTACGATCCATGTCATTTTATAAAGATCGTCTGCGTCCAGGCCATTTTTCCGCTCGTTCCGTGGATCTTTGCGCGGACGTGACCTTCGCCTCCGACGAATGGAGCGATAATACCCTAGTTCTTCGTTCTGGGAAAGTAAAAGGTCGCCGGATCTAAACTGGAAAGAGCCAGCACAAAATTGAGTGGGCTTTTTCGTGTTATAATTCCCCTCATGAACTCCGTCGACGTGTTAAAACAAGCTGAGGTTGCAATCGCTAGCATGTCTGCCCGTGACCGAAAGAAACTTTTTAAAAAATTTGCTCGTGAAGCTGACGAGGGAATCGAAAAGAAAGATGGTGTGATGGGCGGGGCCGCATGTATTCGCCAGACACGGATTCCAGTGTGGCTGCTTTACCGAGCCCGACAATTAGGACTCAGCGAAGGCGATCTCCTCAAAAGCTATCCCGGACTCAACGCTGAAGACCTAGTTAATGCCTGGAAATACGCGGCGTCGAACGCGAAAGAGATCGAGGCGCAAATTAAGGAAAATGAGTCAGATTGATGCGGCTGTATGCGGACGAGAATTTCCCTCTTCCTGTGGTCGCAGAGTTGCGAGGACTTGGGCACGACGTTCTGACTGCCTTCGAAGACGGACGCGCGAATAAAGGAATCGCTGACGAAACGGTTCTGGCCCGGGCTACGGCCTTGGCCCGAGCTGTATTAACGATCAACCGCCTTGATTTTAGACATCTTCATAATACCGGGCAAGATCATTCCGGTATTATCGCCTGCACGTTTGATATTGAATTTGCCGGACAAGCTGGTCGGATTCACAAGTCGTGCGAAGATCTTTCGGATCTATCTGGAACGCTGATTCGGGTGAATCGCCCCGGATGACGGTCCACTTTTGATTCTAAGGCGCAACTGATAGCAGACTAAAAACCGCCACCTTACGAACGTCTCGCAGCCCGCACGCCTTGCTCTTCGACAAAAAAGCTGACCAGAGCGGCGACCATCATCGCGAGGCCCGCGAAAGCGAATGAACGCGGCCCGCCGAAGATTCCGAAAAAAAATGCCAGCACTCCGAACACGGCCAATGCCGAACCCGCATACCCTGCCATCTTTGAGATCCCAGTTGAATTATCCATGCTTCAAAAATACCAAATAGTCCAATTACCAGCAACAGGGACTTACGACCATCAGAGTTCCATTTATTTCAAATTTCCTAAATGAGATTTAGCGAGAACTTCCGGTTAGTTTCGCAAAGTAGATCTCGTGAAATAGACTTCATGCGATATCTTCACTGCCTTAGTAAACAGGATTCGCCTGCCGTCACTGATCTTCATCCGGAGGCAAGATCCGGTTGCCATGGTGGGCGACTATCAGCCATTTGCCTCCGCGTTTCATCCAGACGTGCGTGCTTCGGAATTTGATATTTCTCACGCCCTCGACCGTTCCGCGATGGGTCATGATCGCGGTATTGCCGTAGATGGCGACCTTGTAATCATCGGATCTGACCATATCTGCGTTTGGCACAACCGAAGCTAAATACTGAGCTTTATTTTCGACCTCGCCTTGCTGGGTTGTGCCGACGTAATCGTCCGCGATCAGGGCTGCGGCCGCTTTCTTATCACCTTTTAATTCGGCGAACGTCCACGCCTTGTCCAATTGGATCAACTTGTCCTCAAGGCTGCCTTTTTTGTATTGCCCATAAGCGACCGACGATATCGCTAGCACTAAAACAACGACAAAAAGCTTGGGCCCCATCGTCTTTTTGTTTCCGATCGGTAGTGGCGGTATTTCGTGGAAATTCATTTCGGGAAAAGCTTGCTGCATATATTGATCGTTCCAAATACCATGATGCGGACGACGATTCTGTACTATGCCGTTGCGAGAGCGGGTTCGGCGTTTCGGACGAGGACCGTTGGTGCCGGGTTCGGTGCAGGCACGGAAAGGCCATGCTCTCGTAGCAATTCAACGTGCTCGTTCATTCCCCACTTGGCCTTATACAGGCAATCCTCCAAAGAATTACCCACGCCTGTAAAGCCTTCAAGATCGGGCGAGTGGAAACCAAAGAATTCCGGGTCTTCGGTGGCTTCTATGACAAGCGAGTATTTGAGATCAAGCATTGTTTTTTCTTAATCCTGCAGCTTTAAGAATAGCATGACATGTGCCTTTAGGTACTTCCTTAGCACCGTGATAATCAACTCGTATCAGACGGTCATGGCCTTGCTTTGTATAATAGCGGATTGATCCTTTCTCCTTGATCAGTCTAAATCCGTTGGTCTCGAGCCGGCGAACAAGTTCGCTAAATTTCATTGATCACTTCAAATTCTTCTTAAAAAACTCAAGGGTCCTTTCCCATGCTAGTTTAGCCGATTCGGCGTCGTAGCGTGGGGTTGTGTCGTTATGGAAACCGTGCTGCTTGCCCTCGTACATGAAGCTCTCAAACTTTTTGTTGTTTTCTTTCAGAGCCGCTTCGTAGGCAGCGATGCCGGCGTTTACCCCCTGGTCGTTTCCGGCGTACTGGAACGATAACGGTGCGGTGATCTTTGGGACATCGGCGACTCCGGCCTGGCGGCCGTAGAAGGCTACTCCGGCATTAAGGTCTTTGCCAAGTCGAACAGCCAGCTGATTTACCATTCCGCCGCCGAAGCAAAAACCAACCGCA
>JBGTBC010000415.1:0-15164 GCA_041749555.1 Pyrinomonadaceae bacterium
GATTTACCGGAATAAAGGAAGTCTCACGCAAAGACGCAAAGTACGCAGAGAGTTGTGTGATTAAAGCAAGGCTGTTGTTCTTTCCGGAGCCTTTATGTTGCGTTTATGAGTCAAAAATACAATTTCGCGCAACCCTTCGCACTGGATTCCAGGGTAGAATATAGTTACAGCGATGCAGAATGCCGAGGTTATAAATATCAGGACCGACAGTGTCACCGACGTCGAAGCTCAGCTCGACGTGACCCTCCGCCCTGCGCAATTGTCCGAGTACATCGGCCAGGCAAAGGTCAAAGAAAACCTTCGGGTTTTTATGAAAGCGGCGCTGAAACGTCGCGAGGTACTCGATCACATTCTTCTGACCGGCCCTCCCGACGTTGGCAAAACGACCCTGTCAAATATCGTCGCGAACGAGATGGGTGCGTCGCTCAAATCCACGGCCGGTCCTATCATCGAAAAGGCTGGAGACCTTGCGGCGATCCTGACAAATCTAGATGAAGGCGATGTGCTCTTTATCGACGAGATCCATCGCCTTAATCCCGCTATCGAAGAGATCCTCTACCCCGCGATGGAGGATTACAACATTGACATAATGATCGGCCAAGGCACGGCTGCTCGCTCAATAAAGCTTGAGCTGCCAAAGTTTACGCTCGTCGGCGCCACGACCAGGCCGGGTATGATAACTGGACCATTACGGGGGCGCTTCGGCATCATCTTCCATCTCGATTTTTATGCTGTCGAGGACCTTCAGACCATCTGCGAACGCTCGGCAAATATACTCGGCGTCGCAATTGACAAGGAAGGATCGCACGAGATCGCCCGTCGAGGCCGCGGCACGCCGCGTATAGTCAACCGCCTGCTTAGACGAGTCCGTGATTTTGCCGAGGTCGACCACGACGGTACGATAACAAAGGCAGTGGCATGTGACGCCCTCGACCGGATGGAGGTCGATAGCTATGGGCTGGACGAACGCGATTCAAAGCTCTTAAAAACTATCATCGAGAAGTTCGATGGCGGCCCCGTGGGTCTCGGCACGATCTCCGCTGCGATCCACGAAGAGAAGGATTCGATCGAAGAGATCATTGAGCCATATCTGCTCCAGATCGGTTTCCTTAACCGCACCCCAAGGGGGCGAATGGCAACACGTCTGGCTTACCGGCATTTCGGACTCGATTCGCTTATGCGAGGCGATCAGGGGCCATTGTTGTTCGATTCGTAAGTCTTCTCCCTCTCGAAGAAAATATTTTTCTTGCATTCTCAGTCTTCCCCTGCTAAATTAACGTAACTTTTTTCGCAGACCCGCGAAAGAACCACTGAGAAAATGAGATTATCTATCACAAAGTCTTTTGTGCTTGTTCTTTTTTTCTGCGCGGCCCTTGCAGTTTGGTCGCAGGATGACACTACCGACAAGCCCCGGCTGGAAAACCCAAACAATCTGGACGCCAGGGCCACAATGCTCACTCAGAGCGGAAATTTCAGAGAAGCGGCCGAGGCATATTCAAAGCTGATAGCGCTCTATCCAAAGGATCCCGAGTTGTACGTCAATCTTTCGCGGTGCCGGCTTGAACTGCTGGAATATGGCAAGGCTGTCGAAGCCGCGCGCATGGCTGTCAGCCTCTCACCTAAGGATTATGCTGCTCGAAATAACCTCGGCTGGGGATTGGTCTCGCTGGGACAGACCGAGAAAGGGGTCACTGAACTTAAGGCGGCCGCGGCCCTCAATCCCAACTCAGAACGTGTTCGTACCAACCTCGGTCTGACGCTGCTCAAGCTCGGTCGTGACAAAGAAGCGATCGTGGAATTGCGGGCAGCACTTGCGATCGATCGTTACTCAATTCGCGCACGCCTAGCCCTGGTCTTTGCCTATGAAAGGGCGGGCAGATACCTGTTGGCCTGAAGAGATCACTACCCAGCTTATAACTGACGGCAAAATCCGGGACAGCTTTCTTACAGCTGAACACCAGCCTTATGAAGGCATTTCGATCTCGGCAGTGAGCTGGACGAAGGCGGTGATGTCGAGGTTACCGGGTTCGATCGGAGTTTCAACCGCTGCTCTCGCGAACGAGTCCTGTTGGGCATAGATCACGGGCCGTGGCGTCGTGCCGCCTTCGTTAACTGAGACGATACGGACGATGCGTCCACCGAGAGTTTGGGCGAGGATGTTGGCCTTAGCCATCGCTGCACGGGTCGATTCGGCAAGGGCCCGTCCGCGGGCTTCACGATCCTCGCGAAGACTGAAACTCACTCCTTCAATATTATTGGCACCTGCCCTTGAAGCCGCATCGATCACCGGGCCTACGCGGGTGAGGTCGTTCATCGTCACTGTCACGCTGTTGCGAGCCTCATAGCCGGTGATGGTGGGCGGTTCGTTTTGCTTGTAAACCCGCTGTGGAATCAGCGAATAGCCGCTTGTCTTAATTTCGGCACCCGTGCCGGCGGCGCTTTTTACCGCTGAAAGGACAGCGGTCGTGCGGGCGGCATTCGATTGCTGGGCCTCGACGGCACTCGGGTTTTGGGTGACAACAGAGATCGTTACAGTGGCCGTATCAGGCTGAACGCTAATGCGTGCATCGCCGGAGACCGTTACCAGGGTAAGCCGTCTGGTCGAGGTCGAATTTTGCGCCGGGACAAGCGTTGCAGCCTCAAAGGGCGTCCCTTCCTGATAGATCGTCATTACGTCGCGCTTTATCTCGCCTGTCGCCGTGACTCTCATTCCCGTCTTAAACCACGCTTCGCCTGAGAACTTATTAGAGTTAAGGACCAGAAACTTTTCATTTTGGTCGACGATGAGCCACCCGCCGGCCTCGACGGTCGGCGTGAGGTTCCCCGTGATCGTCCGTTGCTGTGCAGTTGCAGCAACACTAAAAAGGGCCGTCGCCAGTATCGCTCCGAGGCAATAGATCAATTTCTTTCGCATTGTTTTCTCCTTTTGGGCAGGGCGAAACAATCCTTCCCGACCCTCTATACCTGTTTTATTAGATGCAGCACTTTATCGATGGTCTGCTAGAAAACGGTTCCGGGCATGAAAGCCAAAACTCAGTTCGTTATTCAAACTTTTCCTTAAACTTTCGAAATTGTTCGAGCGTGCCGAGCACACTGAGGCGCGCCCCGCCAGGCAGTTGTGTGCTGGGCTGAGGATTGGCGTTGGAGTCATCCTCCGTGCGAATCGCCAGGACGACAAGGCCCGTATCTTCTCCGATCCGGCTTTCGGCGAGCGTGTGGCCGGAGATCTTCGTCGGCACCCTAACATTAAAAAGCTCGACACCCTCGCCGATCACGACCGGATCGCGGCCCTGCACGAGCGCCACCACCGATTCAGCACCAAGAGGAGCATAACTCAACACGAAGTCCGCACCGGCCCTATGAATTGCCTCAAGGTTGCGCTCGTGCGTGATCCTGCTGACAATGCGAATGTCGGGATTGAGACGGCGGCAGTAGATCGAAAGATAGATATTGACGGCATCGCTATTGGTCGACAAGATCACGAGCGAGGCCTCTCGTAAACCACCCTTCATCAAGACCTCCCGGTCAGCCGCGTCCCCTATCGTCACGCGGTCGGCAACTACCATCAGGCCTTCACGAAGCTCTTTAAGGCAATCTATTATAAAAACGGTCACGCCCTTTTGTTTAAGGGCCTTCGCGGCGGCGCAGCCGACCTTACCACCGCCAATGACCAACACAGACGCGTCCGCCGGTTCCGGTTTTTCGGGAGTAAGCAGTGTTTCGAGCTTATCAACCTGCTCACGTGTCCCGATCGCGACCGGCACGCTCAGGTCTTCAAAAACATGGTCAGGATCTGCAGGCAGCAAATGCCCGTGTTCCCAAACGCCGACGATGTTCATCCCCGTCAACTGACGGATCTGTGACTCGCGGATCTTCATACCCTCGAACCGAGTGTTATGGATCGTAAATTCGACTACAAGCCAGTCTTCAAACGTCCGCACTACGCGGGCCCGTTCACCATTCACACTGATCCGGTTCGCGAGGTGTTCACCGAGGATCTGCTTTAATGGCAAGACATGGTTGGCCCCGCTAAGCTCAAGAATGTCGATAGAATCCTCGTTTGAGACGACCGCCGTAACCGGTACATCCGGGGCGATCTCACGGACAGTGAGAGTAATATTCGTATTTGCCGTGTCGCCGGCATTGGCGAAGACCATACGGGCAGCCTTGACGTTCATCTTTTCATAAGTAGATACGCTGTCGACGTCACCCTGGATCACTGAAATGCCTTCGTCGTTTAGTTGAGAAGCCTTGGTGGAATCCGCTTCAATCACAAAATACGGTATCCGTGTGTGGAGGAGCCGTTTGATCAGGTTCGGCGCGATCGAATCGTATCGGCAGATAATAAGATGGCCGGCTGTCGCGGGTGGAACCATTCTCGGGCATTGTGTGTGGATCTGGGCCTCAAGCCAGGGAGCGTAAAAAAATCGGATGAATGCAAACGGGAGCATGATCAGCAAAAGAACGATCCCCGAAAGCAGTACAACAATCGTAAAAATACGCCCGATATCACTTTCAAACGTGATATCGCCAAATCCAAGCGTGCTCATGACAACAAGGGTCCAATAAAGTCCAGTTACCCATGAAAAATAACGTCCTTCGGCAAAGAGCATTATGACGTGGAAAAGGATGGCATAGACGGCAATCACAGCGAGCACGAAAAGTACGTACTTGAGAAGCGCATTGATGTTGCGGCGCATCTGCCCCTGATTGAGGATGTACGTCAACTGTGTGCTGAGAAATTTCATTCGATAAAATATTTGCTGTAAGGTAAAAAGGAAACCACCCGTTTTCGCAGGTGGTTTTCTTCTTGTGTCAACTATGGAAACATA
Source organism: Pyrinomonadaceae bacterium (assembly GCA_041749555.1). GTDB lineage: Bacteria > Acidobacteriota > Blastocatellia > Pyrinomonadales > Pyrinomonadaceae > OLB17. The sequence goes on from JBGTBC010000415.1 coordinate 4,833, forward strand.
CGCGTGACAGCGGCCCTAATCATCTTCTTCATCGACGGCAAGAAGCGATGCGCTCGTAACCAGGTCGTCCTCGCCCGTGCGTATGAGCATCACGCCCTGAGCGCTGCGGCCGGTCTCGCGTATCTTGTCGACGCCGAGCCGGATCAGCTTTGCCTGCTGCGTAATGATCATGATCTCGCTGTCATCCTCTACCGGAAACGCAGCAACGACCTTACCGGTCTTCTCGGTCGTTTTCATATTGATGACACCGATGCCGCCTCGCTTGGTCAAACGATAGCTTCCGACCAAAGTCTGCTTGCCAAACCCCTTTTCCGAGACTGAAAGGACTTTCTGAGTGCCCTCGGGCGACACGGCACAGACTGAAACGACAAAATCGCCTTTGCGAAGGTTCACTCCCCGAACGCCGCGGGCAACACGGCCCATCGGCCTGACGTCCGACTCATTGAATTTCACCGCCATGCCGTCGTGAGTCGCAATAAAGATCTGGCATTTACCGTCGGTACGGATGATGTCAAGCAGTTCATCCCCTTCGTCAATATTGATCGCGTTGATCCCCGAAGCACGAATATTCTGGTAATCAGCCAATGCCGATTTCTTGATAACGCCCTGCCTCGTCACCATCGTGAGATAGATCTCCTCGTTAAAATCGCGGACCGGCATTACCGCCACCAGTTTGCGCTCGCTGGAAAGCTGGACAAGATTGACCACAGCTTTACCTCGGGCTGAGGTATCGCCCTCCGGGATCTCGTGGACCTTCATCTTAAAGACCTGGCCGTCATCCGTAAAGATCATCAGGAAGGCATGGGTCGATGCGATAAAGAGGTGCTCGACAAAATCGTCGTTCTTCGCCTTTGCACCGAGACGGCCCTTTCCGCCGCGGCCCTGACGTGTGTACGCGGTGACCGGCGTCCGTTTGATATAGCCCGCGTTTGTAACGGTGATCGCGACATCCTCATCGGGGATCAGGTCCTCGATGTTGAATTCGGCCCCGGCATCGACGATGACCGTCCGACGGGCATCACCGAATAGACGTTTGACCTCGACCAGCTCGTCCGTGATCACCTGTCGAAGAACGCTTTCATTTTGAAGAATATTCTCAAGTTCGGCAATGTGCTTGATGATCTCAGCGTATTCGTCGAGAATTTTCTGCCGTTCGAGGGCGGACAGGCGGCGTAACTGCAGATCGAGGATCGCCTGGGCCTGAATATCTGAGAATTCAAGACTCGCGATGACTTTATTGAGCTCTTTAACGAACTGCTCTTTCGATTTTTCGCCCGTAACGCCGCGCCATTTGTCGATCTCTCCCGCCGTCGTGAGATTCGCCGTCAGCCACTGCCTTGCTTCATCGACCGATCGCGAATTTCGGATAAGCGGAATGATGTAATCGAGAGCATCGATCGCCTTGTTTAGGCCCTCCAAGATGTGCGCCCGTGCCTGGGCCTTTCGCAGGTCAAACTCGGTCCTGCGGCGGACTACCTCTCGGCGAAATTCAACAAACGCCTCAAGCATCTGCTTGAGCGTGAGGACCTTTGGCTGGCCGTCGACGATAGCGATATTGATGATACCGAATGACGATTGCATTGGCGTCAGCTTGTATAGCTTGTTGAGGATCACCTGCGGGATGGCATCGCGTTTGAGTTCGATGACGATCCTCATGCCTTCGCGGTTGGATTCGTCACGGATCTCGGAGATGCCTTCGAGGCGTTTTTCATGAACAAGCTCGGCGATCTTTTCGATCAGGCGGGCTTTGTTGACCTGGTAGGGCAGCTCCGTTACTACGACTGCATCGCGAACACGGTCACCGCGGCCGATCTCGTCGATGGCGGCACGTGCACGCACCTGGATGATACCGCGGCCCTCTCGGTAAGCTCGGTGGATCTCTTCCCTTCCATAGATAAAGCCGGCGGTCGGAAAATCGGGACCGGGAACGATCTTAATAAGATCTTCGACCGATATACCCGGATTCTTGATCAGCTCGATAGTCGCCTCGAGAATCTCGGTCAGGTTATGCGGAGGTATCTTGGTCGCCATGCCGACTGCAATACCTTCTGAGCCGTTAACCAACAGCAGCGGAATCCGCGTCGGAAGCACCTTTGGCTCGGAGAGCGATTCATCGTAATTCGGTTGAAAATCGACCGTCTCCTTCTCAATGTCATCGAGGACCTCATTGGTGATCTTGGCGAGACGGACCTCGGTGTAACGCATCGCGGCCGGATTATCGCCGTCGATCGAACCAAAATTCCCCTGCCCGTCGACCAGCATGTACCGCATCGAGAAATCCTGCGCCATACGCACCACGGTGTCGTAAACCGCCGTATCGCCATGCGGGTGATATTTACCGATCGTATCACCGACCACACGCGCCGATTTCTTATATGGTTTGTTGAACGTATTGCCGAGCTCGTTCATCGCCCAGAGCACGCGGCGGTGCACCGGTTTTAGGCCGTCGCGGACGTCCGGAAGTGCCCGTCCGATGATGACGGACATTGCATAATCGAGATACGAACGGCGCATCTCGTCTTCGATATTTATTTGGTTTCGTTCTGAAAGAGAATCCATTGTAAAACGTTGTTGAAAAGGTTATAATGTCTAAGTAATCCGGATTGGGCGGATTAGCGAACCGCCCTAAATGCTGGAAAATACTGCAACTTAACTCTGTATATTTTACAGGCTATAGGCCTGAATCGCAACACGCCGACCTACGGAATCCACCATTGTTGCTGATGAATCCTTAGATCAATTATGCTTTCCCAAGTTTCGGACCCAACCCGCTCCATTGACCGGGCTGCCCCCACTCCGATAGTCGAAAAAGAGAATCGGAGGATACAGCGCATCTCTTTACCGCTTCCCGTGCGTGTGGAGGTTCGGATTGACCCTAAAGTCACTTGGAACGAGATCACACGCCTCAGCGATGTTTCAGCTTTCGGCGCAGGATTTTCACTGAAAAGGCCGATCAAACGAGGCCGGATGGTGCTTATGACGATCCCGATGCCGAGGCAGCTCCGTTCTTTTGACTATAGTGAGCCGCAGTACAAGATCTGGGGCGTCGTGAGGCGCTGCATGTCGATCGGGCGTAGCACCGGGGAGCCCGAGTATTCGATCGGTGTCGCCTTTACTGGCAAGGGGCCGCCAAACGGTTATTTGGCCCACCCTTCCATGATCTACGATATTGCACACCGAAGCGAAGGAGAGGGATTCTGGCATTTGGTTCCCGCCGACCTCCATTCCGATGAAAGCAAGCAGCCGAACGACCTTAGAAAGCAGACGAGATTTTTCATCCCCGAGGCCCTGCGACTCGAAAAGGTCGATGAAGCAGGCAACATCGCCGAGACCGAATCTACTGTAACTGAGAATATCAGTCTCGGCGGAGCTTCGGTTTTCACCACGATGAGCGCGGAAGCCGGGTCGTTTGTTCGTGTCATTAGTGACCGATTTAATGTTTCGATCCTCTCCGTGGTCCGTGGTTCACGTACTGGTGCCGACGGTATCACTCGTCTCCATCTGGAATTTATCGACCGATATTTCCCGCTGGAGGGTATCGAATAGGAATTTGCCCCTTCTTATCAAAATATATGTCTTCATTAAATGCGGTTGTCATCGACCCTCGCACTGAGTCAAGGGTCAACGCAGAATTAAAGGCTGTCATCCAGGTAAAAGAAGGTGACGGCAAATCATGGAAGGAGGTCGCCGACGTATCAACTGTGTCGCGCAACGGCGCTGGGTTCAGCCTTTCGCGCGGCTGCAGTGTGGGGCGCCTGATAACCATCGTCATGCCGATGCCGCGGGAATTGCGGGCTTATGATGAAGACAAGGAACTTTACCCTGTGATGGGCATAGTTCAATATTGCAACGAAGGAATGGTCGGCAATAAAAAAGTCTTTCATGTCGGGGCAGGATTCGTAGGAAAGAATATTCCGAAGAGCTTCACGGAAGACCCGATGCAGAATTATCGGATCACAGGTATGAGCAAAGAGGGCCTGTGGGAGATCACCGAATCGGGCACCAAATTTCAAAACCGGAAAAATCCGAGATATTGGATCTCGCTGCCGGTCACAATATCCCTTATTCAAAAAGAGAATAAGTCCATTACACGGGAAGATACGGTCACAAGAAACGTGGGTGCGGGTGGTGTTTCCATCGCCAGTTCACTTAACGCCAGCGTGGGCGATAAGGTCAAGTTCGCATGTAAAGGACTGGATTTTTATGCCATCGGTGTGGTCCGCAACACTAAGTCAGGTGAAACCCCGACGGTACATCTGGAGTTTTTGGATGACGAATTCCCGATCGAAAAAGTGATCCGGATGCAGGCCGCGGCCTGATCGAAGCAAATTCATCTATTAAGGCGTTGGTTTTGGAGCTGGCGGAGGGGGTTTATCAAACTGTTTTCGCTGTTGTTGGCGCCATAACTGCTGCAGTCTGCGTTGCTGAGCGGGTGTCAATGTCTTGAAATCGAATTCGGGCGGGAAGGGATTAAAACCCCTTATTTGAGGCTGGACCGAATTCGGCGGCCGAGGAACCTTCGGAGTTACACGAACTATCGTCACCTTCCCGTTCTCGTCCCGATCGGTCAATACAACGCCGCCGGCCGGTATATCCGGATCATCGACCTGAATATCCATCACCTCGGCCTTGGTATCTGCCGGTTTCGTTTTATCCTGTACGGGTGATTTCCCATTCTTACTTGCCGTTTCAGCAGGCTTGTCAGCCAACGTATTCTGGCGCTCGGAACCGCCGCTGGGTTGTGCTTCCGCAGGGTTTGTATTTTGGTTGAGATCGATAGAACTGACACTCGCGTCGGCGGAAGATCCGGTATCTACTACAGGGGCCGTGGTCTGGGGCGGATCTGCTTCGTCCGAGTATCCGAAGAATGTAGGATCGGCAACATAAACGGTTCCCGCTATCGCTCCCGCAACAAGAACCAGGGATAAGGCACCGGTAAACAACCGCATTGGACGCCGAGGGCCGCCATTCGCAGTGTTCACATACGACTGAGAAGTGTCTGACGAGTCAGCAGACCCCGACGCTTTAGCAGTTGTCAGCAATGAATACTGCGATGAGGTCGGAGGATAGACCTCGGTGGCAACGCCGGTGGCTGGCCCGCCGGCTGCATTGGTCTTGTCGGACATCAATTTCGTCGGCTGAGCCGATAGGTGCACTGCAGCTAGATCGACTACCTCGGTTGCCGCATCTGCAAAATACGCATAATTCTCAGGGTTACGCAGCATTTCACGCATTTCAGCAGCTGTCGAAGGCCTCTCGCCGGCATCAAGATCCAGAGCCCTCTGCAGCACGCCGGCGACACCGCGGGGGACCGCAGGATTGACCGTGCTTGCCGGTACTAACGGATCGCTCTTCTTACTCAGGACGCTCATCGCTCGCGAAAGGGCGTCCTCGGGTGGTGAATTGGTCAGCAGGTGATATAAGGTTGCCGCCAGCGAATAAAGATCGCTGCGCGGATCGGTGCCTGTGCCTTGTATCTGCTCAAGCGAAGCATAGTTTCGCGAGTATCCGAAAATGCTCTTGGCAGCGGTCAAATGTCCCGCATCGGTCGGATTTCCTTTTGCAAGCCCAAAATCAAGTAGGATGATCTCGCCTCGGGAATTTACTTTTAGATTTTGCGGCTTGATGTCCCGATGGATAACGGGCATCTCCTGATTGTGGAGGTAATCCAGGGCATCCAGAAGCTGGTCTGCCCACTTCAGGACCTGTTCGACCGGGAACGCCTCGCCCGAGCTTGCCAGCATCGCGGCCACATCCTCGCCGGGAATGAACTCCATCACCAGAAACTGCCCATTTTGCTCTTCAAAATGATCGCTTACGCGCGGCAATGCCGAGTGCTTCAGGCTGTTTAGCAGCCTCGCCTCGCGCTCGATCGCCTTACGAAAATTCTCGTCCGCAAAACACAGCGTCTCTTTTATCGCGACGATGCTGTCAAAGCGTTCGTCCTTCGCAATATAGACCGCACCCATCCCGCCTTGGCCGATCTGTCGGTCAATGCGGTATCGCTGTTGTAAAAATGTACCTGTCTCGATCATCTGCCTGCTTTCAGATCACGCTAATAATACTACTAAAAGGATCAAAAGGTTCACAATAATTGTAGGTGGAAAACTCTGCTTAATCTGCCTTAGATGCAAATCCAAACGCAAACGTTCATCAGAAATTCTCGCCAGACGAGACGCTTCAGGACGCCCAAAAGTAGGACAAATGTGCTTTTATTAGGTTATCCATTTCTCAGTCATATCGCACCAGATGGCCAGGCCGCGCCATTTGCCGTATTTAGTATAATGACGCTCGATCCTTTTGTCGGGACACACCTTTTCGTTGTTGTGGTTCTTGTAGAACTGCGATCGGAGCCACGAATCCAAGGCAAGGCCGTCGTAGCGGCCGACTAGCTTTAGCAGGTTTTCAGCGGCGTAATCGCCCACACCCTTTACCTTCTTCATTTCCTTTTTGAGTTCGGATGTCGGAAGGTCCGATGTGAGCCACTGTTCAGGATCAAGCCTTCCCGAGGCGACGGATTCGGCAAGCTCTACGAAATACGGCGAGCGGTAACCCGCTCGGATCTCATCTCGATAAAAATCCGCATCGACCGAAGCCATCGCCTCCGCAGTCGGAAAAGCTCTGAGTCCCGCCGTCGTTTTGAGTCCCGCCTTCAGGCGGCTTTCTTCCGATGGAGCTTTGAGTCCCGCCTTCAGGCGGCTTTCTTCCGAAGGAGCTTTGAGTCCCGCCTTCAGGCGGCTTTCTTCCGATGGAGCTTTGAGTCCCGCCTTCAGGCGGCTTTCTTCGCCATTTGCGAGCCCCTTAACCGTGGGTGAGCCGCCTGAAGGCGGTACTCTAAACTTTCCTAACTTTTCAACCAGGTTTGAAACCATACTCTTCGTTAGGCCCCACGAACAGTTCGTGGTGCAGATGGTTTTTACCAAGTCTTCAAAAACCGTCGGCGAACGCAGCAGCCGCCCTGCACGCCTCTCACTCACCCACCGAAGGCGTTCGCTTTTGGCTATTGCCGAATAGAACTCTGAAAGATCTTCGTCGAGCCGCAGAATGTGCCGCGTCTGCTCAACGATAACGTCAGGGGCCGTTGTTTCTCTCTCCAGATCGACCTTGACGCGGCCATTTTCCTCGCTGATCACCGCCGGCACCGGCCCGGCGTCCGTCAAAAAGACATAGCTTAACACCCAGTTCTCTTCGTCGAGCGAGAACGGCCGCAGCTCACACCACCCGTGGCTGTTAACGGTTGCCCGAAAGCTGAAACTCTCAGGCACTTCTATAAAGATCGTCGAATTCATTGTCATGTCCAGGCTCCGCCGAGAGCACAATTTTACGCCAAATACGCCAAACGGTACATTTCGCGACATTTGGTATTTCCACAAACCCTAATATCGGGTAGGTTAGCTTTGGGCATTTGGCTTTGCACTACGAAATTGGGAATTGGGAATTGGGAATTGGGAATTGGGAATTGGGAATTGGGACCGAAATAATGCCTGTCTCGCCAAAGAATCGGTAGTCGAAAAACGTAACTTGTTGATTTTGTTGAGTTTCAAAAATCTGGCAGCATTGTTTTTTTACGGCGAAATGCGAGACAGCGTCTGAAATGAGGGTTAAATCACACTGCTGCAACGATTTAGGCATTTCAGTGGCCGCCGAGACAAGACCGAGACAGAGCGAGACGCGCCGATACCAGGCAAGTCAGCAGATTAGACGAGGGTGAATAGAGCCAATTCTGCCCTTCTTCGTCACCAGTTATCTGTTGCCCGTAACTCGTCACTTTCTTCGGCCTACTTGAGATTGAATGCGTCTAAGAAGATGACGTCAGAAACAGGGCCTTAAACGCAAAATAAAAAGCTTGTATTTTATAGTGAAATCTTGTAATTTTTGAATGTACAACATTTTTTAACCGGCTTCACCTTCCTACGCCCCGGTTGCTTGTGCTTCACAATTATCACTGATCGGTCATATATCTCTTTCGGAGGATTGTATTATGCAAAGTAGAAAGTCGGGATCCGTTTTTCATGCGTTGATCGCGACCTTATTTGTTGGGATGTTGTCGGTCATCGCTACATCACAGGACGACGGTGACCCCAACTCCCCGACGCCGGTTTTACTGAGCGAATCCAAAACGACGAGGGCCCTGGCAACACAAGCGAGAGGTTCAGGGCGGGTGGATCTTCCTTCCCGCGTACCCAGCCGTCCCTTTTCTTACAACAGCAGCGTAGTTATTTTTCTGACCAATGTGTCATTGATGGATGGCGAAGGTGCAAATGCATTCAGAGTGCATGTCGAGGACGCCGCCGGCAGAAAATACCGATTTCCTGTCACCGATATAAGGCCATTGGATAAATCAACCGGCACCAATGCGGTGTATGCCTTAACGGTACACCTCAGGGATATAGCCGGGTTCTGGGCTCCACCGGCGGACAGCGGCGACGTTTTGCTCGGCGTTACCTGGCGGGGCATGATCAGCAATCGCGCCATTCTCGGCATCGGCAGGATCGGTGTGGGAGTCAAGGCCTCGACCGTCGCGGCGGCTGCGGCACTCAGCGAGCCCAACTTCGGTAAATCAGCCGGTCGTACCCAGATCGCGCAAAGCAGTATTGGATACCGCTGGTCTGGCGATGGTCTTCGATTACTCGAGCAGGCCACGTTTGGGCCGACGGTGACCCTGGATTCCAGATTACGTCGTATTGGGGTTCGAAGGTGGCTTTCGGAGCAGTTAGACGCTCAGTATCCTTCGCTTGCGAATCCATATCCAAACCAGCCGTTGAAACCCGGCAATCCTGCTTCAGATTGCGACAATAACCAAACGATACCCGATGTCCCGGTTACCTGTTTCCGCGATACATATACGATGTACCAGCCGCAAGCTTGGTTCATGAAAGAGGCACTTTATGGCGATGCTCAGCTTCGTCACCGCGTATCCTGGGCACTCGCTCAGGTTTGGGTAACATCAGGAACGGACATTCAGCAGGGCCGTCATATGGTCGAATACCACAAAACGCTCTCGAATAATGCATTCGGTAACTACCGAGATCTGATGAAGCAGATGACGCTCAACGCAACGATGGGCAGCTATCTCGACATGGCGCGAAGCACGAAGAACAACCCGAATGAAAACTATGCCCGCGAACTTATGCAGCTATTTACGATCGGCCTCTTCATGCTGAATCAGGACGGGACATATCAGCTCGACGAAACCGGCAGCGCGGTCCCCACCTATGATCAAAACAACGTGAACGACCTGACAAAGGTGCTGACTGGCTGGACCTTTTGCGAGATCACGGCCTCATGTCCTAACAGAGTGATCGGGGCGCAAAACTATATCGACCCCCTTCTGCTGACCAATAATAACAACCACGACCTCACGGCGAAATCGTTATTAAGCTATCCTGGCGTCACCACTCAGAACATCTCCGCGTGCACCGGATGCACAGGCACCGCCATTGCCACATATGCCAACAATTCGATGGATCAGGCTCTGGATAATATTTTCCACCATCCGAATGTCGGACCTTTCGTCGGCAAGATCCTTGTCCAGCATCTCGTCACAAGCGATCCTACGCCGGCATATGTGCAGCGTATAGCTGCCGTCTTTAATGACAATGGCCTCGGCGAACGTGGAGATATGAAGGCGGTTGTAAGGGCCATATTGCTCGATCCCGAGGCGAGAGGTGATGTGAAAACCGATCCGAACTACGGGAAGCTTCGCGAACCTGTCCTGTTTGCGACAAATATACTCCGCCATTTCAATGTGCGTTCCGCCGACGCCTCGACACAAAGCGATGGCTATTTCATTGGACGGGGAGAGTTTACAGGAATGGGGCAGGTTCCTTTCCTGTCGCCTACCGTATTCAATTTTTATCCGCCGTCGTACGTAATACCCGGAACCTCGATGCTCGGACCCGAGTTCGCGATCATGACGACCGGCACGGCGATCCAACGGACGAACTTTGTCAATCGGTTTATTTTCACTTCCATCCCTGTCGCGGTGAGTGTCAATTCGCCTAGCGGCACTGCACTCGATTTCAGCGATCTGCAGGCAATTTCCGCCGCCGACGCAACCGGAAACCTGCTCGTCGAAGAACTCGACCGTAGGTTGCTTCACAGTACTATGTCGGCGACGATGAAGTCGACTCTGCTGCCGGCCATCACCAGTGTTTCGAGTACTGACACCCTGGGCCGGGTCAGACAGGCCATATATTTGATCTCAACGTCATCGCAATATCAGGTACAGAGGTGAATAAAATGAAAGAAACCAGACGTGATTTTATAAAGAAAACTGGCGGGTGTGCCCTCGGGATGGTCTCCCTGGCGACCCAAATGCATCATTTTGGC
>JBGTBC010000416.1:0-2378 GCA_041749555.1 Pyrinomonadaceae bacterium
GGCATCGGCCTAAACCTGACCTCCAAGAACTTCCCCGATGAGATCGCCGAGACAGCTACATCGATCGAATCCGAGACCGGACGACATCCGACCGCGGACGATGTCGCGCGGACTCTGACGCGATACCTGGATTACTTCTACGGATTCTTGAACCGAGGGCAACCCGCTGAAATATTGCACCAATGGCGTCAGCGTTCCTCGTATTTTCTCGGGAAACCCGTGAGCGTAACGCTCGAGAGAACAGGATTCGACGGCATCACCGATGGCCTCGAAGAAAACGGAGCTCTCCGTGTGAAAATGGCCGACGGCTCGATCAGGATCGTTCAAGCCGGGGACGTTCAGCGCCTTAGGTCCGCTCACAAACATCCTCTGGTTTGAAAGGTGGTCTTTCAAAATACCCCGGTTGTTACCGGCCCCGAACCGCTGGCTCTGAATAACGGTCGTGCCGTTGTCGAGTATTATGTTCACCAGCCGGTTCGGACGGTGAAAATCTAAAAGGGGGCGGACTTATCGCATGTGCGAGGAGATTGCTCATAATTCTAAACGCAGTGACTCGAACCCCCTCAGTTTTCCATTCGATCAGTTTGTCGGGATTGGATATGTTCTGCGGGTTTCGTTCTGGATCCGGGCCGCGAGATTCCATTCTTTTATCTTGACACCGTCGGCGAGTTCGAACGGCACCAGCGGGACGTGAGCTCCGGGAATCGGCTGGACCAGCCAGCTAATACACCAGAGGCCCGGTGCAAGAACCTTCTCGACATACTTTATCCGTTCGGGAGAACCGGGCTTGGCTGCCGGATCTGCCGGAGGGATGCGGGTCGCTATGGCGATCGCCCGCGACCGTATTTCGACGGCCCTTGCCGCTCCCGTGGGATTAAAGTGTATCCAGGTGTTCACGCTGTTGCCAAGCGAACAGATCGTCTGCGGTTCCAACGTCGCCTTCTCGAGCACGTCGAACCCGCGAAGTATCATTGCAGCGTAATCGGCCCGTTTAGCCTGCTCCCAGCGGCCGATCTCTCCTGCCGCGTACAGCATCGCATCCCCGCGAACGTTTGCGTCCTCAATGTGCCTGATCGCGTACTCGACCGAGTCTATGTCGCGCTTACGCGCAGCGTCCATGATCATGTAATAGATCCACCGGTCGCGATTGTTCGGTATCTCAGGGTAGCTTAGATCAGGGCTGGCTCTGACCAGCAGATCGACCGCCGTTTTGTAAAGCTGTTTTTGCCGCGCCAAAGCCGAGGCTCGAAAATAGGCGTGGTCTTTTATCCGCGGATCATTCGCCCTGTCGCCCTCGGCGATCCATGCCGCCATCGGATCGTCGCTGGAGGCTACCCGGTCGGCGATTGTCCCTTTCTGCCGTTCTATCTCAGGCAGCTTTTTGCGGTGCCTCTCGACCGCGGCACGGGCCTGACGATAGAGACTCGCGTCGAGTTCCTTGATTTTTGGCAGGGCTGCGTTTAGCGGATATTCGGTTGGAAAATACCTTCGGCCGTCATTTGCGATCTTGCCGTCGTCTTTCAGCGCGGCCTTCACCAGGAGCCGATAATATCGCAGGCTCAACTCGGTTGGTGTGTCGCCCGGCTTCCTGTTAGGACCGTCGACGGCCCAGTAAAGCGTGCCGAGCTGCGACGGATCGGGATACTTTTCGCGCCGCTCGATCAGAGCCGAGAGTAACCGCTCGGCCGCCGCGGCGTCCTTTCTTTTTATATCTTGGTGAATGTTTGCCATGCCACCGGTGCGATCCCCTCGATGTATCCGCTCGATGAGGCGGTCGGCGATCATTTCCGGGGCGGCCCCCGCCTTCAGATCCTCCTCGTCCAGCGGGGTCGTATCCACCTCTTTCACGTACTTCGCTTCGAACCGTCTGCCTATGTCCGGTGCGTGTTTGCGGAGCAGCAGAGCCATCTGATTTGACCACAATCCTCTGCACGACGCCACTTCCTTCTCATTGCGCGCCATGTCCTCAAACATGGTTGTCAGAAGTGCTTCACCCGCCGCATACTCTGCCTGGACGCCCTTCGAAAACACGAACTCCAACACCTTAAGTCGAAGATGTCCGCGGATCCGGGCGTCCGGCATTGTCACGATCTCGGACTCCATCTCCAACAAGCGGCGCGCCCGGAGCAGGTTCTGATAATCCTCGGAAACCGCCGTGCCCGAGGTCAGTTGTCCGATCATCATTCCCGGCAAAGTGCAAATCATCAGCAGGAGCCCAAATATGAGTAACCGGAAATGACCTCGACCAGAGTGCCGGAGCCTAACGAGCGAATTGATCTCGATCATCATGTCGTTTTGAATAAGTCCGGGGTCAGCCCTGCAATATTGCAAATTCTTACGACTAATGCGACCAAGAAGATCGGCGTCAAGCCTTCGAT
>JBGTBC010000417.1:0-4954 GCA_041749555.1 Pyrinomonadaceae bacterium
ACCTGCTGCAGACCGTGAAACGCGGTCTATCGCACTTCGAAACGCTCAGGGCGCAGAATCAGCTCAATACGACAAATCTCAGGCTGCGGCAGCGCATCGACGATACCAATGCGGTGCTGGTCCGCGTCCTCATGGCATTGATGAATGCTTCGGATCCTAGTGCCGAAAAACGGGCCGAGGGATTGCGCGAGCTTTCTCTAAGAATAGGTCGGCGATTGTCGCTGGATGGAGCCGAACTTCAGCAGCTTGCTATTGCCGCATATTTTAATGAGGCCGCGGACTTTGTAGCGGGCGTGAGCGCTCCGAACGATTTGGGAAAAGCCTCGGGTCGTATGGGCAAACATACCATCCTGGACGTCTTGTCGGAGGTGCCGGGGCTCGAAGAGATTGTAGAAGCGATCTCATATAAAAACGAACAGTATGACGCTAGCGGGCAGTATGGATTGGCAGGGGATCAGATCCCCTTCTATTCGAGGATAATCGCGATCGCCCGTGCGTTCCAGGGAAATAACGGGCCCAACGGCGAAGCGGACGAAACAACGCAGATGGACGGTCTGGTCGAGGCGATTCGAGCGGAAGGCGGCGGGAAATTCGATCCGGCTATAATCGAAGCATTCGTCGGCAACGGTGTGACAGTCCCGGCCTCATTTGGAGGCACCTATAGGGACCTCGTTGGATCGATCCGGCCTCCAGGTTAAACCACCGTGGCCCATTGTCGGTTATCGCGGCAAGACCGCAAGAGTATCGGCTAGTTTTTTGGCTATGTCGCGCAAGGGGTCTTTGGAGGCGACGAATTTTCCGGCGATGGCGGAATCTTCGGATTCGGCACTGAGATCGGATATTCCCTCGATGGTCGTCAAATACTTTTTGAGAGTGGCTTTGGTACGGAATTCGGTTTCGAGAACGGCGAGGCCCGCCCGCATGTTACGGATGGCCTCGATCACTTTCTGTTTATTCGCCTTATTTTTTTCCGCGGTCTTCGGAGGAAGCGGCTTTGTTTTTGCTGATTGATCAAGGTCTTCGATCCCCTGGGCGATCGGGCCAAGAACATCTACAAACCGATTGAGATTGTCAGCCTGGATCGATACCTTTTCGCGGGCAGCCCGCACGTCAAGTGGCGGAACAATTGTTGTCGTGGCGGCCGGTTTTTTAGGCGCTGGTTTTTTAGCCGTCTTCTTCTGAGCATATCCGGAACCGGCGAGGAGAACCAACAAAAGCCCGGCGGCAAACGAGATACTTAGTGTTTTCATAACCTTTCTTCCTGTTCAAACGTACTTAAAAATTCTAACATAGTCATAATGACTCAACGGAATTTAGAGGTTCGCAGGCTCGGACGCGTTGGCTACGCAATTGCGCTCGATCTGCAGAAGGAGCTTGAGTCAATCGTGATCGCTGACCGTGAACGCGACTATTTGCTGCTGCTCGAGCATCCGCACACCTTTACAGTAGGCCGGCGTGCCAAGGCCGACGGGGTGCTGGCGACGGCCGATCTGATGCGAAAACTGGGCATTGAGGTCTTTGAGATAAACCGTGGGGGCCGGGTCACATATCACGGTTTGGGGCAGATCGTCGGATATCCGATCATCAGCCTCTCGCCCGAACGCGAGGACGTGCATAAGTACGTCCGCGATCTCGAGGAGGTCCTGATCCGAACGATGGCCGATTTTGGGATCGAGGGTTTCAGGATCGAAGGGCTGACGGGAGTTCATACGGTCGAGGGCAAGATAGCGGCGATCGGCATTCATATCAAGCGTTGGGTGACCACGCATGGCTTTGCTCTGAATGTGAATACCGATCTGAGCTATTACAATCGGATAATCGCCTGCGAAGGCGAGCCTGTGACGTCGATGGACAGGCTGCTCGGCCGCGAAGTTGACATGGCGGCGGTCGAGGACCGGCTGGAAGCAAATTTTCGCGAGGTGTTCAGCTATCAGACTGCGGTGCAGGAGAACGCGCGGCTGCCAGCCGTGGAAATTGCTGCAATTTAGACGAGGAATTTTTGCCCGCGAATTACGCGAAAGAAGGCGAATAAGAAATAATATGGAATTTGCCGATAATGTTTCAACCCCATGATTTGTGTTGGAAACTCGATTCATTCTTTATTCGTGTCAATTTGCGTTATTCGCGGGCAACAATCTTTTATCCAAAAGGGGGACTGAAAAAATGAGAATCATGAAAGCAACTCCGTTATTTGCGTTGGCAATACTTTTGACCGGCTGCGGCCAGGGGCCGGCGGCGAATCAGACGGCCGCGAACAATGCCAACGCAGCCGCGTCGCCGATAGCGGCTGTCCAGAACCTGACAGTTACCGAGCGGCCGTTGAAGTTAAAGGAACAGATGGCCGCCAGGGGCCAGCAGGATGAGGCACAGCCGACGCTGCAGGTACTCGAGCCAAAGCCGGGAGCGACTGTCAGCAACTCGACCGTGAAGGTCAAGCTTTCGGTATCGGGCGAACTAAAGGGTTATATGCCCGGTATGGACCCCGAAACCAAAATGGGTAACCACATCCACGTTATCCTCGACAACCAGCCATACGAGGCATATTACAATCTCGATCAGGAATTTGAGCTTAGAAACGTAGCGGACGGCGAGCATACGCTGCGGGTCTTTCCGTCGCGGCCGTGGCACGAGAGCTATAAGAACCCGGGCGCGTTTCAAATGGTAGCTTTCACGGTTAAAAATGGCGGCGGTGACGCCGCCAAACCGACCACAACCGCCAACGGCAATACGATGGCTAATGCCGCCGCAAACTCTGCCCCGACACCCGAAGGCAAAGACATGCCGGCAAGCTCAGCGGGCAAGGTCGATCCGGCAAAGCCACTGCTGACCTACAGCCGGCCGAAGGGTGAATACAAGGGCGCGGATGCCGATGCCATCATGATCGACTTCTGGCTGGCAAACGCAAAATTGACTGGCGACGGCGGCGAATTCCGCGTCCGCTATTTTGTCGGCGGCGGAGGCGAGGCGAAATATATCGATAAATGGGAGCCCATCTGGCTAACAGGCTGGATCGCCGGCAAACACTCGGTCAAGCTTGAGCTGGTCGACAAAGACGGCAATGTCGTCGATAATGGCGGTTATAATTCGACGACGAGGGAGATTACGGTTACGAAATAAGCCGCGCTTACCCCCAGTCGCGAGAGTTTTCGATGACCGATATCGTCGCTAAACTAACCACTACTCATTATCCACTATCCACTGAATTCTCCAGTTAAGAGTGGATAATGAATAGTGAACAGTGCCATTAGCTGCTTGCGGATGTAGGCGGATCTCGCTTAATCTCAAATTTTTGAATAACGACCTTGCAACCTAATTAACATGCGGGCTACTGACACTTTATGAGACGTGATACAACTTCGTGGTTTAGCCATAATCTTGGAATGGAAATGCCGCTGGTGGCTTATGGGCATGCGGGGCATCCGTTGTTGATGTTTCCGACGGCGGCGGCTGATTATCTCGAATACGAACGGTTTTACCTGGTTGACGCGATCAAAGATTATATCGAGGCCGGGCTGATCCGCGCATATTCGATCAATTCGGTGAATCGTTACAGCCTTCTTAATAAAGAATCGCACCCCGGGTGGAAGGTGGAGATGCTCGAGCGGTATGACAAATACATCCTCGACGAGGTTCTGCCGCTGATCCGCAGCGAATGCGGCGACGATGCCAGGCCGCTGACGACCGGTGCGAGTTTGGGGGCGTTTCTCGCTGCGAATACTTACTTCAAGCATTCCGACCAGTTTCGCGGCACGATCGCGATGAGCGGCAGCTACGATATTTACAACTACCTTGAGAGCTACTTTGACGACAACGTCTATTTCAACAATCCGATGATGTACCTCAAGAACCTCAACGACGATCATCACTTACCGAGGCTGCGAAACGCCGACTCGATCGTGATCGTAACGGGACAAGGTGCGTTCGAGGCCCCGGATCGCAGCCGCGAATTTTCAGCCGTACTTCACAGCAAGGGCATTCCTCATCGACTCGATATCTGGGGTCACGACGTCAATCACGACTGGGTCTGGTGGCGGAAGATGCTGCCGTATTACTTAGGGGAATTTACAAGGTAAGAGAGACGCGGGGATAGCGAGAGGGCGGGACGCCGGGACAAATAGAGAGAGGATACCATCCCTGCGTCGGAGCGTCTCGCTATCACGGCGTCAAACCTTATCCATCCCCTTTCTTACCTTTCCGCGTAGGTCCAACGGGCTTTTCCGGTGGCGGCTGCGGTTTTGCCGTTGGCTGCGGGGTTGGCAGTCTTGGAACTGGCGGACGTTCCGCTGCCGAGTCTGCGGGTTTGACGATCGTCGTATCCGGTTTCACGTTATCAGTCGTGTCGCCACCGGGCAAAAGGGCGTTAGGATCTATCTCGGTCGCCGGAGTGAATTCTATTCCCGTCTTACGGGCGTTGGTATCAGCCTCCTGAAGCTTCTCAAGTTCCTCGCGTTTCCTGAGCGCGCTTTCACGTCTAATATCGGGCGGCATTGGAGGCGGCGAAGGGAATGTGTCTTTGGGCTTGTCCTTCATGAACTGGCTCATAAAAGCATTGAAGTAAGGCAGAGCTCCGCCTCCACCAGTCATCCCCGATCCGAGCGATTCTTTACGAAGGGGATTCCCCATCCAGACGCCCGTAGCGTAAGTGGGCGTATAACCGACGAACCACACGTCAGTGTGGGCATTTACGGTACCCGTTTTACCGGCAAGCTGGTGGCCTGCGGCGTTAGCTCCGGGAGCCGTACCCCCGCCAGCGGTCACACCGCGCATCATTTGGACCATCGTCAGGGCAACATATTCGTTCGTGACCTTAGAGCTCGTACCTTCAAATTCTTCGAGCAGGCTCCCGTCACGGTTATAGACCTTTCGGATAAGGTGCGGAGCCATACGTATGCCTTTATTGGGAAAAGCAGAGTACGCGGCCGTCATCTCCAACAGTGAGGCCTCACTGGCGCCA
>JBGTBC010000418.1:0-1813 GCA_041749555.1 Pyrinomonadaceae bacterium
AGCGGATCGATCAGCCGGATCGATGAATTGCGGATAAGCTCACCATAGCCGAATTCATCAATTTTCGACCGAGTTCGCGGATGGACCGGAAATACTATCGGCAGCCGCGTCGATACTTCGAGCAATGCCGAAAGTATGCCCGAAAAAGTCTCAATGATATCAACATTCGACGGACGATGAAGCGTGAGAACGGCGTATTCACCTGATGAAACGCCGAGATCTTCGCGAATCTCCGATCGCTCGGCGAGCTTCAGATGGTCCATTAACGAGTCGATCATTACATTGCCGACAAAGCGTATCTTGTTCTTTGAAATACCCTCCCGCTCCAGGTTTTCGTCGGCATCCTGTGAGGTTGTAAAAAGCAGGTCTGAGAGGGCGTCGGTCAGGATACGGTTTATCTCCTCCGGCATTGTCCGGTCACCGGAACGAAGGCCCGCTTCGACGTGAGCGACCTTTACCCTTAGCTTCGAGCAAACAAGCGCGCACGCGATAGTCGAATTCACATCGCCGACAACCAGGACCCAGTCAGGCTTTTCCCTTATCACGACGGGTTCAAATTCCATCATGATCTTCGCCGTCTGAACGGCATGCGAACCTGAACCTACACCAAGGTGAACATCTGGCCTGGGCATTCCGAGGTCGACGAAGAATGCATCGGACATCGCTGCATCATAATGCTGGCCCGTATGCACGATCATCGGCTCGAACTCATTCGTCCGCCGCTTCATCTCAGCAAAGATCGGCGCGACCTTCATAAAATTAGGCCGGGCACCAGCTATTAACAGAACTTTGATTTTTGATCTTTGATCTTTGATATCAAAGCCTCACTACCGCAGCCTTGCTTCCGTTTCGAATCTCGTTCGATAACGCATTTCGGGTATCCACCACTAGCGAACCAAGCTCACAAACTCGGCTGTAATCCAGATCCGAGTGATCGGTACAGATGATCACACAGTCCGATGAGGAGATCAGATCGTCAGTTAATTCCTGATTAAGAAGCGATTCGCCGTCACCGATCGTATATGCGTGATCGAAGGTCACTTCGTCTACAAAGGGATCGTGATAACAGACCTCGGCGCCGTCGGCCCGCAGCAGATCGATGATAGACAAGGCCGGCGATTCTCTCATATCGTCGATGTCTTTTTTATAGGCCACGCCGAGGATCAATATCTTTGAACCGTTGACGGATTTCTTGACCTCGTTGAGTGCGGTGGTTGCGAGCTCGACCACATAATTCGGCATGGTCGAATTGATCTGCTCGGCGAGCGAGATGAACTTCGAGTCGAATCCATGCTGACGAGCTTTCCACGATAAATAGTGCGGATCGAGCGGTATACAGTGGCCGCCGATGCCGGGACCGGGGAAAAAGGGCATAAACCCGAACGGCTTTGTAGCCGCAGCCCGGACCACTTCCCAGGTATCGATTCCCAGAGCGTTACAGAGCTTGGCCATCTCGTTCGCCATGCCGATGTTGATCGCTCTAAAAGTGTTTTCCCAGAGCTTGGCTGCTTCCGCTACACGAGCGGATGAAACCGGATGCACCTGCTCAACGATCTCGCCGTAAAGTTGGGCAGCAACGTCGGTCGAATCGTCCGATACGCCGCCGACGACCTTTGGAATATTATGCGTCTGAAATTGAGGGTTGCCGGGATCGACTCGCTCGGGCGAGAAAGCAAGCAAGAAATCTTCGTCAAGCTTGAACCCTTTCTCCTCGAACATCGGTTTTAGGATCTCATCAGTCGTGCCGGGATACGTGGTAGATTCCAGTATAATCAGCTGCCCGCTACGCATGTACTTCTGGATCTCGGCTCCG
>JBGTBC010000419.1:0-3448 GCA_041749555.1 Pyrinomonadaceae bacterium
TATCTGGCTTGAAAGCCATCGCACCTTTGACGAATCGGAGATCGCCGTCAGCAAACGCATCGGCATCGATTATGCGGGAAAAGACGCCGAGCAGCCGTGGCGCTTTTCGGTGGCCGGTAATCAGTTCGTAAGCCGCAAATAGATCCGGCAAAATGACTCTTGCCTCTACTCCCGCAATTTTATTGACCGAGTTGCGCGAGATTTAGGGAATCCCTGGAAAACTGATATTTTAAAGGTATGTCAGAACCAACGATGAAAAAAGTTAAGCCGGATATCCGCGCGATCACGCGACTCGTGCCGCCGAGCGGCAATCTCGTTCAGGGCCAGTCTGAACTTCCGATCGATCCGCGATTGGCAAAGGAGGCGGCTGAGATAATTGCCGCAAGCCAGAACCACTACGGCGGAAGCGAGGGCGATGCGGGACTGCGAAAGGCCGTTGCCGAAAAGATCGCTCGTTATAACGGCATTATGCTCGACGCGGACGCACGGCCATTTGAGGTCATGATCACAAACGGAGGAACGGGTGCTCTCATAGGTATAGTACAGAGTTATTTGCGAAATAAGGCCGCTCTGGTCTTCGAGCCGTATTATCCTTATCATCGGCGGATCCTGGAGGAGTTTGGTGCAAAGACCGAGACCTTCGAGCTTGACCAAGATCTTATTTTTGATAAAAACGCTCTACTTGCCCGATGCCGCGAACTGAAAGATCGCATCGACTTTCCGCTGAAGGCTATTATCGTCTGTACGCCTGCAAACCCGAGCGGAAAGGTGATGTCACAGATCGAACTCGAGGCCATCGCGGACGTTGCACAAGAACTCGACCTGCTCGTCATTTCAGACGAGGTTTATGAGCACTACGTGAGCGGCGAAAGCCCGCACATACCTATCGCGAGTCTACCGGGTATGTGGGATCGGACGATCACCGTAAACTCATTTTCCAAGTCGTGGAATATCTCCGGATGGCGCCTCGGGTATGCCTATGGCAAGGGCGAACTCCTTTCCCCGATCAATAACGCGGCCAACGTCATATACGTTTGTCCGGCAACGCCGCTGCAGGCTGCCCTCTCCCGCGTACTGATGGCGGACGAGGGCTATTATCCGCGTCTAAGGGAGAAATTTGAGCATAAAAGGGCCTTTACGAGCGAGATCCTGTCAAACCTCGGTTTTGACATATACAACTCAGGGTCAGCCTTCTATTTCTGGGCCCGCATACCGCGTCAATTCGAGGACGCCATTGCTTTCAATGAGATGTTGATGCGTGACGCCGGGGTAGGAATGACGCCGGGCGGGGCCTTTGCCGACGGTGACCTGTGGGATTCCCACGTTCGCATCTGCATTGCCCGCGAGGACAGCATTCTTGAAGGCGCGATGGATAAGCTGAAGTCCGTTCTTTCGTGATGGCTTGATCGATTTTTTTTCGCCGGCCGACTGCACTTCGCCAACGTGTATTAAAGTCGATTCCCTAGTATAATTTTGCTGCTCCCCCCCAATCATATGAAACGCTTTGCATCGATCCTGATCACTTTGAGCATTCTTTTTACCATTACTCTTGCCGACGAGGGCATGTGGACCTTTGACAATCCTCCATTGAAGCAATGGAAGGAGCGTTACGGCTTTGAGCCGTCAAAGGTATGGCTCGATAAGGTTAGACTGGCTAGTCCAAAGATCGGCGGAGCATCTGGTGCGTTTGTTTCGCCGAACGGCCTTATCGCTACTAACCATCATGTGGCGTCGGGCATCATCGCGCGGCTTTCTACTAAGGAACGCGACTTGATGAAAACCGGTTTTTACGCAGCTAGCCAGGCGGAGGAACTGAAATCAACTGACGCCGTCGTGCAAGTGCTTATTTCGTTTGACGATGTCAGCCAGAAAGTTCACGGAGCGGTTAAGCCTGGTGCCTCGAATTCAGAAGCGGCGGCCCAGAGAACGGCTGCGATCGCCGGGATTGAAAAAGAGGCGAGCGAGCGAACCAAGCTCCGGTGCGATGTCGTTTCGCTTTACAGCGGCGGCGAATATTGGACCTATTGTTTCAAACGTTATACCGATGTTCGGCTTGTGATGGCCCCCGAGGAACAAGCCGCTTTTTTTGGCGGCGATTACGACAACTTTACGTTTCCCCGGCATGACCTCGACTACACATTTCTGCGGGCGTATGAGAATGACAAGCCTGCTTCGACGCCCCATTATTTCAAATGGTCCGCAACCGGGCCCAAGAAGGGTGAGTTCGTCATCGCCTCTGGCTATCCAGGTTCGACTGCACGGCTGATGACCGTTGCCCAGCTTGCATACGCACGTGATCACGGGAACCCGCTGCTCAAACAGGTATGGGAGATGCGCCGGAAAGCACTTGAGGAATATTCAAAACTCGGCCCAGAGCAGCTTCGCCAGGCGACGCCGGGAATGCGTTCTTTTGCCAATTCCTTAAAACGGCTCAAGGGGCAGCAGGATGGGCTGCTAAATCCGCGAATGTTCGACAAAAAGGTCGCCGAGGAAAAGGACCTTCGGGAGAAGCTTGCGGCCAAACGGGAATTGGAGAAGCAATATGCTCCAGCTTGGGAGAATATCGCCAAGGCCTATGCCGGGCTCCCGGCAATGTCAAAACGGCTCTCGTTCTCCAACCTCGCCGCCTCACGGCTCGCGACCATAGCATCGCAGATCGTCACCTATCACGAAGAGGCCGCCAAACCCGACGCACAGCGTTACCCTGAATACCGGATAGCTCGACTAGACGCGTTCAGGAATTCGCTTCTTTCACCGGCCCCGATCTACCTAGACCTTGAAGAAGCCGCTCTAACCTCGTGGCTCGAAGAAGCGGTCAAGGTCCTCGGAAGCGGAGATCCATTTATCCGTGCCGCGGTTGGCGATGCCGATCCGGCCGAGGTGGTAAAACGGGCGGTTCGCGAAACGAAGCTCACAGATCCCGCCGCTCGTAAGGCCCTCCTCGAAGGTCCTGCAAGTTTGATCGCCAACTCGACCGACCCGATGGTCACCCTTGCACGGCGGGTCGCTCCGGTCCTTCGAGAACTTAAAGCGTGGAATGAAACAAACATCATTGATGTCGAGGCAGCCAACGGCACACGTATCGCACAAGCACGATTTGCCGTTTATGGAAAGAGCATGCCCCCTGATGCAAATTCCAATCTGCGGATCAGCTACGGCACGGTTGACGGCTATGAGGAGGATACGACACTGGTTCCTTTCAAGACCACGTTCTTCGGTCTATATGACCGGGCCGAGAGTTTTGCTGAAGAGCCGCCATTCGACCTGCCCCCACGTTATCGAGAGGGCCGCGGGAAGCTGGATCTTTCGACCCCGCTCAATTTCGTTTATACGGCCGACACGATCGGTGGCAATTCAGGATCGCCGGTCATAAACCGCAACGCAGAGCTTGTCGGCCTCAATTTCGACAGCAACCTGCAAAAGCTATCGAACCGCTATTGGTACATAG
>JBGTBC010000420.1:0-2705 GCA_041749555.1 Pyrinomonadaceae bacterium
CCGCTATCGGAATCTTTAAGCACGCGGCCGAACTCGACCCGACGTCAGCAAGGACATTTCAGCTTCTCGGCGAGACGTATCTTCAAGCTAAGAAGGGGTCTCTCGGAGTGGTCGCTCTGAACGACGCCATTCGCCTCGACCCGATCGGTATGGCCGAATGCCACCTTCTAATCGCGCGGCTTTTCGACCTCGCCGGTGCGAAAAAGGAAGCTGTGAAGGAATACAAGACATTCCTCGAAAAAGTGCCTGAACATCCGGACAAGAAAAAATTCGAGAAATACATCAAAGATATTCCTTCGAACTAAATCCGGGTAGAATGTCGGCAATTTCCGTTAGTCTACTTCGTCATTAAAGCGGACGGCCTAAATGCTGCAAGAGGTAACAGTCAATACGAAATATCGTTCCATTTACACAAAACTTTGACTGCCTTTGCGGTTTCCAATATTTGTTCCTATTTCTTCGCGTTGAAAAAGGCTATGAAATTCATGGTTATGTCGGCCTTTTCGTCGCCGATCGCTACAAGAAAGCCGGTTTCGTCTTTGGCAATATCGAAGATGAAAGAAAAGCCGCGCTGTTTGGCAAACTCCTGTAAACCTTTTCCGATCTCCTGCGACACGGGACTAAGCAGCTCTCGCTGGCGCTTTTCGTATTTGATCTTCGCGTCCTCCTGGCGGCGTTTTAGATCTCTTTCGACAAATTCGGCCTCATCAACCTTTGCCTGAGCCGCTAACTGCGAGAATGGCACGCTGCCTGCCACCCCTTTAGCACGCATGTCTTGGATCTCTTTTGCTATAAGTTCCAAACGCTGAGACATTGCGTTCAATTCCCTCTGAGTGGCTTCGAACTCGGAATTTAGGGTTTTAATGGCAGCAACGTATTTCGTCAGCCCGGCTTTTTCATCGCCGAAAACGAGAGTGTTTATCACTCCGATTTTTGCCGTCGAACCCGACCCGGCAGCTTGCGAATAGTGTGTCACCGAAAAAGCGATAACTAACGATAGACAGATGGCGAGCGAACGAATATTTTTGATCATTGTTTCATCTCCCGTGCTCAATAGAGCGGTTGCTTCTGAAATATTGCAAATTCCTAAGTTTGAGGCGCTAACTATGGTCTAAGTTGCCCCGGTGGGAGAGATATCCGTCAGGTCGGTTTTTGTTTGCCCATATACCTACTCAACGGATATGACTGCCTCTAGATAATATCTGGTCGGATCGGTCGAGTCCGCGTCGGCGTGCTAAAGCTACTCTTGAATGAGTTCCCAGGCATCTGTCGGCACGCCAAACTCTTTATTCGCAAATTCGATACAAATCTCGTCCGTGTCCTGCAAGTAGTCGAACATATCTGCCCCAGACCGGAAGCCGCGGAAATAGAACCCGATATCTGGCGGGTCTTCTTCGATTCTGTACAGCCACTCATCCTTTCGAGCTTCCCAAACTCTCATCTATTCCTCATCGGCACTTCTACATCATTCTTCTCCGCAAATTCTATTGCTTCTTCATATCCCGCGTCTGCGTGCCTGATAATTCCCATCCCGGGATCAGTAGTTAGGACCCGCTCTATGCGCTTTGCGGCTTCGGGGGTGCCGTCGGCGACGATGACCTGGCCGGCGTGGAGGGAATAGCCGATGCCGACACCGCCGCCGTGGTGGAGCGAGACCCATGTGGCACCGCCGGCGACGTTTATCATCGCGTTTAAATAGACCCAGTCAGCGATGGCGTCAGAGCCGTCCTTCATCGCTTCGGTTTCGCGATTGGGCGAGGCGACGCTGCCGCAATCCAGGTGGTCGCGGCCGATGACGATCGGGGCTTTTAGCTCGCCTGAGGCGACCATTTCATTGAGCTTCAGGCCAGCTTTTGCACGGGCTCCGTAACCGAGCCAGCAGATACGTGCCGGCAGGCCCTGAAATTCAACCTTTTCCTGAGCCATCGTCAGCCATTTGGCCAGGTGGTCATCCTCGGGAAAGAGATTCATGATGGCCTCGTCGGTTTTGTAAATGTCTTCGCGGTCGCCGGAGAGCGCGACCCAGCGGAATGGGCCTTTGCCTTCGCAGAAAAGCGGCCGGATGTAAGCGGGCACGAATCCTGGGTAATCAAATGCGTTCGCTACGCCGTTGTCCAGGGCGCGCTGCCGCAGATTATTGCCATAGTCGAAAACGATCGAGCCTCTGCGTTTGAATTCGAGCATTGCCTCGACGTGACGGGACATTGAGTCCATCGCGCGGCGTTCATATTCGGCTTGATTAGCTTGTCTGAATTCACTTGCCTCATCGACAGACAATCCAACAGGAATGTAACCATAGAGAACATCATGGGCAGAGGTCTGGTCAGTAACAACGTCCGGCACGACGCCTCGCTCGATGATCTGCCAGTGAATTTCTGCCGCATTACCGAATAGGGCAATTGATTTAGGTTCTTTATTATCAATGGCTTCACGAGCAACAGTTAAAGCGTCGTCTAAATCTCGGGCCGCTAGGTCAACCTGCTTCAAAGCGAGTCGCCGCTCGATGCGCCGCTGATCGACATCCACTAATATGCCAACGCCGCCATTGAATGTGATCGCCTGGGCCTGTGCACCGCCCATTTCGCCGAGGCCGGCGGTCAAAACCAGTTTTCCGGCAAGCGTACCCCAACCGTGTTGTCGGGCTAGGGAGCCAAACGTTTCATAAGTGCCCTGCAAGATCCCCTGCGTTCCTATATAGATCCAAG
>JBGTBC010000421.1:0-1648 GCA_041749555.1 Pyrinomonadaceae bacterium
GCGCACGTTAGTTGGAGACGATCCTGTTGATCCGAATATAGGCCCCGCAGTTGGCGAATGTGAAGATGACCATGGCCCGACCATTTCGGTACCGGCACGATCGATTGAGCTGAGTGATTGGGAAGACAGCCTAAAGCGTCGATAGATCTGTCAGCGGTTTTTTGGAGATCAATCAAAACAATGGTCAGGCACATTCTCAAGCGTCCTGATCATAAGCATATCGACTACAGCGTTGAAATCGCCGCCGCTTTCTTCGAAAACTTTTAACTGCTCGTCGGCCGAGGTTCCGCGTTCAAGTATCGTGTGAATGTGTTCAACTTCTTTTCGCGAATCGAGCGGATCGAGCACATCATCGACGAAATCAAGCAGCTCGCGAATGAGGTCCTTCACGGGAACCTCTTTCTGTTTACCTAGATCCAGCAGCATACCGTCGAGCCCGTACCGGATCGCTCGCCATTTATTCTCCAAGATCAGCCGACGGTGGTATAGGCGAAAGCCGAGATTACCGTCTGTGAGCAGATTTAGCTTTGCAACGATCGCCTGGAAAAGTGCGGCGATCGCGATCGTATCGTCCACGCGGGTAGGGATGTCGCAAATACGGAATTCCAGGGTCGGAAACAAATGATGAGGCCGAACGTCCCACCATATCTTAGACCCGTCCTGCATGCAGTTCATCTTTACAAGCAGATCAACATAGGTCTGATACTGCTGGTAAGACTCGAAAACGTCCGGTATTTCGGTTCGAGGAAACTTCTTGAAGACTTCGGACCTGTACGATTTAAGCCCCGTGTTAAACCCGAGCCAGAACGGTGAGGACGTTGTAAGTGCCAGAACATGCGGCAAAAAGTACCGTGCCGCATTCATGATCTGGATACGCCGGTCGGGGTCAGGTATGCCGACATGGACGTGAACGCCGAAGATCAGCAGCGACCGGGCAACCATCTGCAGTTCATCGACAAGTAGCTTGTATCTGTCACCGTCAAAAATCTCCTGCTCAGACCATTTAGAGAATGGATGGGTCGAGGCAGCGACGATGGACATTCCTTTCTTTTTTGCCAGCCCCGAAATTATACATCTTAGCTTTGTAATGTCTTCGCGGGCTTCATTTATGTTGGCACAGACCCCGGTCCCGACCTCGATCATTGACTGGATCATTTCCGGCTTGATCTTTTCACCGAGAAGAAGCTTGCCTTCTTCAAGTATCTCTGAAACGTGCGATTTAAGTTCACGCGTTACCGGATCCACTATCTGAAACTCTTCCTCGATGCCCAGAGTGAATTGGTCAAACATAATCATTCGTAGGTCCTAAGTTGCAAGCTCTTGGGTGAGAAACGCCTCGTCCTGTTCGTTAAGGTCCCTGAACCGGACGCCCACGCCATGTCCCGGATCGGAATATACAACGACCCCATTGATATTCAGAGTCTTAGCGCCGACGCTGAGCGACATCAAGATCGGCGTTCCAATTTCGAGAGCGGCCGTGGTGGTCATATAAAGGCCGCCGGATCCGATATCGCGGGTGTTTGCTATCCCGGTGCTGTCGCCTCCATCAAATCGAACATCAATTATAAGTTTTTTGCGGTCAGAACCGCGGCGTTCGGCGGGTGATCGAGCATCCCCAAGATCTATTTCAGCCATTGTTCTCCGTTAA
>JBGTBC010000422.1:0-5470 GCA_041749555.1 Pyrinomonadaceae bacterium
AAAAACGCTTCGATTCATGCAGCTTGAACGCGTACAGAAACTTAGTCAGAACAAAAGGTTACAGCGATACCTTAATAAAGTGCTTAAAGTCTTGGTAGAAGGCGTCTCAACTCGCACGGTAAACGGACTGACCGGCCATTCGACTTGCCATAAGATCGTAAATTTCGAAGGGCCCACAGAATTTCTTGGTAAGATTATCGATGTGAAGATCACAGAGATCAAGGCAAATTCATTGTTTGGTGAGGTTCAATAGCTTCAAATGGAAAACGGTCATAGTTTGGTCGAAGTAAAGATCGGGGCCCTGATAATGGATCCCAACACGAATACTCCAATCGTGGTGCTTAAAGGCATCGATTCGGAGAGTGTTTTGCCGATCTGGGTTGGAGCTTTCGAAGCCAACGCTATAGCGCTCGAGATCGAAAAGGTCGTTCCGCAGCGGCCAATGACCCACGATCTTCTGAGAAATGTAATTGTCGAGTGCCAGCTATCGGCCACAAGCGTTGTAATTACGGATCTTCTCGACAATACGTTCTATGCCCGGATAGAGTTAAAGGATAAAAGCGATGAACCCGTTATGCTCGATGCGCGTCCGTCAGACGCGATCGCCCTCGCATTGCGGCTCGATTGTCCTATCTTCGTCGAACAAAAAGTAATTGACCTCTCGGCCGCCTCGAACCGCGGCGAAACATCCGACGAAGAGGCCGAAACACCGACGGACGACTGGCCTGAGCTGATCGGTTAGTTACAATTAGAGTTGCGAAATCATTTTATACATAATCTCTATTATCAGACGCTGACCATATCTTTCTTTCCAGCCCTGAGATGCTATAGTGGCTTCACTCTAGCACTGCCCTTTCATTCTGTTTCTGTTTTGACACGGTTCTGGTAAAAGGCTATCATTACTGTTTTGTTATCTATCACAGATTCCAATTAGTACTATTCTATAAAGGAGTTACGAACATTGAGTAACGGAAATTTTCTATTTACTTCGGAATCGGTCACAGAGGGTCATCCCGATAAGATCGCTGATCATATTTCAGACGCGATCCTTGACGCGATCCTCGAACAGGACTCGCATGCGCGAGTCGCTTGTGAAACGCTTGTTACTACCGGCCTGGCCGTTGTGGCCGGTGAGATAACGACGACCGCGACCGTTAATTACAAACAGATCATTCGCGATACGATTCACGAGATCGGCTATAACGACGCAAGTTACGGCTATGATGCCAATACCTGCAGCGTGATCGACGCGATCGGCACACAGTCGCCCGATATTTCGCAGGGTGTCGACACAGGAGGTGCCGGTGATCAGGGATTGATGTTTGGCTATGCCTGCAACGAGACACCTGAGTTGATGCCGATGCCGATCCAGATGGCCCACAATCTGACCCGAAAGCTCTCGGAAGTAAGACGCGACGGCACAATTCCCTACCTTCGCCCCGACGGTAAATCGCAGGTATCGATCGAATACCGCGATGGTCGTCCGTTTCGAGTTGAAGCCGTGGTCATTTCAACCCAAACGGCCGAGGTCCCCATCGAACAGATCCGCGAAGACATACTCGAAAAGGTCATTAAACCAGTCATACCAGCCGAATTACTTGATGAGAATACTAAGTATCACATCAATCCTACCGGCCGTTTTGTGGTTGGCGGGCCAATGGGAGATGCGGGTGTTACGGGACGTAAGATCATTGTTGACACTTATGGCGGTTATGCACCTCATGGCGGTGGAGCGTTCTCGGGTAAAGATCCGACCAAGGTTGACCGCTCGGCGGCCTACATGGCCCGATATATCGCCAAAAACGTCGTTGCCGCGGGTCTTGCTGACAAATGCACATTGCAGTTAGCTTACGCCATCGGCGTTGCTGAACCGGTATCGGTGTTTATTGACACCCACGGAACAGGCACGATCGACGACGAGCGGATCGCCGATATAATTCGCGAGAATTTCACCTTGACGCCGCAGGCTATCATCGAACAGCTCGACTTGCGTCGGCCTATTTACAAAATGACTGCTCGTTTTGGCCATTTTGGACGTCTGAATGGTGAATTTTCATGGGAAAAAACTGATAAAGCCGCGATATTAAGGATCGCGGCAGAAAGAGGAATTGGAACTAATGGCTAAAGAAGGATTTTCAATGGAATACGACATCAAGGACATTAACCTGGCCCCCGAGGGCAAACAGCGCATCGAGTGGGCCGACCGTGAGATGCCTGTTTTAAGGCTCATTCGCGAGCGATTTGAGGCCGAAAAGCCTCTGACAGGCGTAAAGATCGTGGCCTGTGCACATATCACAACTGAAACGGCGAATCTCGCCCGTACTCTTCAGGCCGGCGGTGCAGAATCGCTTCTGATCGCATCGAATCCCCTTTCGACCCAGGATGACGTCGCCGCTTCCCTTGTAGCCGATTGGGGAATCCCCGTCATGGCTATAAAGGGTGAATCAACAGACACTTACGTCAGCCACGTTAAAGCGGCACTTGACACTGCTCCAAACCTCATCATCGATGACGGTTCAGACGTTGTCGCCACGATGATCAAGGAAAAGCGTGAGATGATCGGTAATCTCATCGGCACGACTGAAGAAACCACGACCGGCATTGTTCGCTTGAACTCGATGCTGAAAGCCGGCGTTCTCACCTTCCCTGCTATCGCTGTGAACGACGCCCAGACCAAACATTTCTTTGACAACCGATACGGAACCGGCCAGTCGACGCTAGACGGCATCATCCGGGCAACGAATGTGCTGCTCGCCGGAAAGACCTTAGTCGTAGTCGGTTACGGCTGGTGCGGTAAAGGTGTTGCGATGCGGGCCCGTGGAATGGGAGCCAACGTTGTAGTTACCGAGATCGATCCGATCAAAGCCATCGAAGCCGTTATGGACGGCTTCCGCGTGCAGCCAATGAAGGAAGCCGCCAAGATCGGCGATTTCTTTGTAACAGTGACCGGCAACCGCCATGTTATTGACAAGGAACACTTTGAGGTAATGAAGGACGGTGCGATCGTTTGCAACAGCGGCCACTTTGACCTTGAATTAAATCTCGAAGCTCTCCGTGAAATGTCGGCCGAGGCCGTAAAACGCCGTCCGTTCGTTGAGGAATACATCGGTATTAACGGCGGCAAGAGTATCATCGTTCTGGGCGAAGGCCGCCTTATCAACCTTGCTGCTGCCGAAGGCCATCCGGCAAGCGTTATGGATATGTCTTTCGCCAACCAGGCGCTTTCTGCTGAGTACCTAGTCAAGCACAAGGGCACGCTTCCCGCAGGCGTTCACGTCCTGCCGCCCGAGGTGGACCAGGAGATCGCTTCCCTTAAGCTCCGTGCGATGGGCGTTTCGATCGACGAACTAACCCCCGAAATGGTCGAATATATGTCGAGCTGGGAAACCGGTACGTAAATACCTTCGATATCAACGCATCCTGGCCTCGGTGAAGTAAAATTCACCGGGGCTTTTTCGTTCAAGATCCCTTGTGTATCCTTCCTAACATTCCTTCCCCGGCCATTCTGATAGACTCCAGTCGCGAATGTTTGATGGAGTTTAGAGGAGATAATTATGTCATTGATACTTTGTCCAGAATGCGGACATGAGGTTTCGACCACGGCTACGGCGTGCCCTAATTGCGCACGGCCGCTCCACGCCCCGCCGCTTGTGGAGAGAAAAGTTGTGCTTGCAGAGCCTGTTGAACGAGCACAGACGTTTCCGACATGGGCATTAATACCGATCGGATTACTCGCCGTCCTGCTGGTTTTTGTTGCATACCTGGCATTTCGAGGGAGCGATGAGTCGGCCAATTCGAATATAAACGTAAATGTCGCCGGAAGACGGCCGGGCACCGATACACAGACTTCATCGATCCCCTCAACTGACACAACTTCCGTCAGAGTTCCCGATTCTGCCCCACCTGGGCAGACCACTACGGTACCCGGCACTTCAACCGATGTTCCGGTCGCACCAGCTCCGACAAAAGGCACAGTAACGCTCAATGCGAAGGTAACAACGAGCAGCGGATCAGAACAGTCGGTGAGAGGCACACGATTCTACCTACTGGAGGACGATGTCGAAACAGTTCTGAGAGAAGCTCGGGTTGAGCCTATCGAGGGAAACAGCCTTGCAGGCAGCCTTGGGCTGGCGGCCGTTTATCCGGATCGATACGGTGAATTTCAGCGTGCCGCAATGCGAGCGATCGCCGCAAAGGCAAAATACTCAGGCACGACCAACAGTTCGGGCGAAGCGAGTCTCTCAGGAGTAGACCCGAAAGGATATTATCTATTTGGGATCGCAAAGATCGGACGTGGATTCGCTCTGTGGAATTCTCCTATCTCAGTGATAGCGGGAGACAATCTCCTTAACAGTCCGCAGACGGTCACCGAGATCCCTGATCCGAACTCCTAAGAAACTACGTCCAGCATCCACGGATTTAGCAGGAGTGCACGAAATATGAAGGCAATACCCTTTCATAGTTCGTGCATTTCTGCTTATTTCTATTTTGGAATGGAAAATATAGGTGATCCGCGTTAGAATCATCACGTCTCAAAACACTTAATCCCCAGGAGCATTTTCTGTGAAAAATAGACTGACAATTCTGTTTTCGGTTTGGATCTTGGTATTTCTCACGGTAGCGGGCTTTGGGCAGCAGGCGACATCGACGCCGGAAATCATCGCGCGGCGAAATGCGATCGAGGCCGAGCTGCAGTCGATCGCCGTTGTCGAACGCAAGGTGATGATACCGATGCGCGACGGCAAGCGGATGCAGGCCGACGTTTACCGGCCAAAGGATGCAAGCAAAAAGTATCCGATCATCCTGTCGCGGACGCCCTACAACTTTAATTGGTGGGATATACGCCTCGGTGCGCCGCGCGACATGACGACCGTTCTCGACGCGGTAAAGCGCGGTTATGCCTACATCATCATGAACGAACGCGGCCGGTACTTTTCCGAGGGGAATTACGACATCCTCGGCCCACCGACGACCGATGGCGACGATGCTCTGACATGGATGTCTTCGCAGCCGTGGTCGAATAATAAGGTCGGTGCGATCGGCTGTTCGTCGACCGCGGAATGGCAGATGGCAGTCGCGGCCCAGGGCAATCCGGCGTTCACAACGATGATCGCACAGGGATTCGGAGCCGGTGTCGGCCGCGTCGGGCCGTATTACGAGCAAGGCAACTGGTATCGCGGCGGTGCGGTGCAGATGCTCTTTATTGCGTGGCTTTATGGCCAGCAGAATCAGGTGCGTCCAGTATTCGATCCGAAAACTAGTCAGGAAGATCTGATCCGAGCTTCGAAGTGGTTCGATCTGGCACAGCAGTCTACGCCGGTCGATTGGTCAAAGGCGTTGAGGCATCTGCCGGTGAAAGACATTTTCAGAGCGATAGACGGACCTGGAGGTATTTTCGCTGACGAAATGCCCGTGCCGACCGGCGGAGCGATGATCAAACGAGCTCCCAACGATCCGGCGTGGTACAAGG
>JBGTBC010000423.1:0-10182 GCA_041749555.1 Pyrinomonadaceae bacterium
GCGGTTCTTAAACACAAACTAAAACGAGTTGAGGAATTTTCCTCAACTCGTTTTTTTTGTTTGTCGTTCGTATTATTGATTGTCCTTGATATATTTTTCGAGCTTGGACTTTTCAGGAGAATTGGGTTTCTTTTCGAGGAACAACTTACATTCGTTAACGGCCCGATCTTTCAAGTTGGCGGCATTATAGAGCGATGCGAGCCTGAGATGGACATCGGCCTTTTCCACCGGTGACAGGCGGATCGCCTCATTAAATGCAAGGACGGCTTTAGAGCCTTGCTTTGCCTGCAGGTATGCCTCGCCAAGATAGTGGAACGCCTCCGCCGAGTTGCGATCTGCTTCAGCGGCCTTTTCAAACGCGTTAATAGCCTGCGGGTACGCCTTCTCAGCCATATAAAGCTTGCCGAGGTTCATTAAAGCCACCACATAGTCCGGTTTCAGCTCGATTGCTTTCACATAGGCGGCCGAGGCCTCGGTGTGCTTCGACTGCTCAAAATAGATAGTGCCTAATTCGGTCCAGCCCACAAAGTCCTTAGGGTCGGCGGCAAGCAATTGCTTAAAGAGCTTTTCGGCTTCGGCTTTATTCTTAGCTTTGGCCGCTGCCGTGGCTTGATCGAAAAGCTTGTTGTTGGCGTCACTTCTGTTCGGGTATACGCTCTTCGCCGAAACAACACCCGGTCCCGTTGGTCGGGCATTTTCGCTCCAATCGACAACCATGTCGATTCGATCACTGCTGCCCGGCGATATCGTCTGACGGCCAACGTCTATACCACCAACAGTAACCTGTATAACTGCGCCGTTCCCGGCCCGTTGGTTGCGAAAGACATAAAAACCTCTATCATCGGCATACGCTCGGGCTATTTGGGCTCCACCACTGGTAAGGGTCAAAACAACATTCGGCCGGGGCTCATTAGGCTGTAGGCCGCGTAACTCGACCTGGCCCCATATCACGGGTTCACCTATCGGGATCGGTAAACCGGTAGCCGATCTTACGTCACCCTGGGCATGAATTGCTAAAAAAGAGCAACAAAATAAAATAGATACGCCTAAAGCTGATAAAAACGTTCTCATAAAACTCTCCTTGATTCTGGATACTCTATTGATAGACCAAATTGCCTGGCCAGTCAATCATCTTTACCGGCTCACCGTGCCGCAAAGGCGTCGTTTCCGGTCACGCGTACCAGGTGTCGCGTGTCATTCAGGGCTATAACCCGTACATTTCGCGGCCCTCGCAGCTCAAAGCGGTTTATTCCGCAATTGGACGTTATTATCCACGGGGTGGTCTTTGTACCGCGGTGGATCGCACCCATTAGATGCAGCGTAAGGAAGCAAATTGCACCGGTGTGTGAAAAAACTGCCAGGCGCCGCCCAATATTGTCGCGTATGATCGCGTCCAATTCGTCCGTAATACGCTGGAGCAGTTGGCGATAGCTCTCGCCGTCTGTAATTACGTGGTGGATATTGCGATTGATCAGAGCGTAGTAGTCTCGCGGGAAGCGCTCTTTAGATTCATCAAACGTGAGGCCCTCGAGGACACCGACATGGCGTTCGCGAAAAGCGGGCGATGTATTGATCGGAAGATCCATCATCTTCGCCAACGGCTCGGCCGTCTGCACGGCCCGCAAAAGGTCACTCGAATAGATCGCGTTTACGCCCTCTTTAGCCAAAAGCTTCGCCGTTCTCTCAGCCTGATCGCGGCCAAGATCCGACAAAGGCGTCGCCCCATGCCCGCCAAACCGCCCCTCGGCGTTACCGGCTGACTGTCCGTGACGAATTAGATAAAGACGGGTAGGTGAAGGCATAGTTCGATCTCAGCTCTCCGATCTTCGCAGGATGTCGCGAAAAACTTCATTCAGAATATCCATCGACGGTTTATCGACTCGCTTATCAATTATCTTATTTGAAAGTCGCGTCATCTCGTTCTCAATAAAAGCGCTAATAGCCTCAATTCGCGGCTCGCGCTTTAACTCGTCACCTAGCTTCTTTCGTTCGATAAGTCTTTGGATCTCATCGCGGAGTGTGCCTCTCGGCAGTAATGTATTCACAAGCACACCGAATTCCATCGGAACGACATCGTCGTGCTGCTCGATCCACTTGATCGCCAGCAGGGGGCGAAGAACATAAAAGTATTTCTTTACCGAAACGGTATCGCCCTTCAGATATTCACGAAAGTTACCTTTCGCCATCTGCAAATAGTGATAGGTGCACGCGACCGGCGAATAGCAATGCGGTACAAGCTCCTTGAACTTTGCTGAGATCAACAAGTCTTCCGAATAAATGGTCGGGGAGTTCAGCCACTCAAGCAGTGGCGGATTTGATTTTCGGAGGAGCTTTAAGGCCTTTCGCAAGTCCCAGCCGTTCACATCATACTCGTCAAAGATCGGGCGCTCGATAACATCTCGTCGATCTTCAACGTCGATGGATAAATACCAGTCAGGTTGCCGGACATAAAGAAATCGAACGTCGTAGTCACTATTTACCGAAGGAAATCCCCACGCGCGGCTACCCGACTCACAGGCATAAAAGATATTGACGGATTCTTCTTGCTCGATCGCGGAAAGCCTTTGGCGAATTTCGTCAAAAGGTTCCATTACGCCCCGACCGCCTCGGCCTTTAGCTTCTCAGTCTGGTAATGGGTCCTTAGCGAATCAATGAATTCATCGATCTGGCCTTCCATAACGAGGTCGAGTTGGTGAACGGTCAGGCCGATGCGGTGGTCGGTGACGCGGTTCTCTTTGAAGTTATACGTCCGGATCTTTTCGCTGCGGTCGCCGCTGCCGACCATGCTCTTGCGTTCGGCCGAAAGTGCGTCGTGCTGTTTCTGCTCCTCGAACTCCTGCAGCCTCGCCCGTAGAACGCGCATCGCTTTTTCACGGTTTTTGATCTGCGATTTCTCGTCCTGCATCGAAACGACGGTGTTTGTCGGAAGGTGCGTGATGCGAACTGCCGAGTAAGTCGTATTCACCGACTGGCCGCCCGGCCCGGATGAGCAGAATGTGTCTATACGAAGGTCGTTCTGGTTTATTTGGACGTCGACCTCTTCGGCCTCGGGCAAAACAGCAACCGTGATCGCCGAGGTATGGATTCGCCCGCTGGTTTCCGTTTGCGGCACACGCTGCACTCGGTGGACGCCCGACTCAAAACGCATTCTCGAATAAACGTTGTCGCCTTCGATAATCGCAACGGCATCCTTGATGCCTCCGATGCCTGTGTCCGACGCCTCGAGCACGTCCATTTTCCACCCCTGCCGTTCGGCATATCGGGCGTACATCCGCAGGATCTCGGCAGCAAAGAGGGTGGCCTCGTCGCCGCCCGTGCCGGCACGGATCTCGAGAATTACATTTTTTTCGTCGTTCGGGTCCTTGGGCAGCAGGAGAAGCTTCAATTCTTCTTCGGCGGCGGGCAGCTTTTCTTCGATCTCAGCGATCTCGAGAGCGGCCATCTCACCCATTTCGTCGTCATATGCTGACGCAGCAAGGTCCTTCGCCCCCTGCAGGTCCTCCGTCATCTTCCGCACTTCGCGATATTTTTCGACGATCTCGCCAAGAGAGCGATGCTGCTTCATCAGCCGCGCATACACCGACATATCCTCCATGAACTCAGGCGACGAGATCTGGGCGGTCAGCTCTTCATAAGATTTTTCGATTTGTGCAAGTTTCTCAAACATATTTGTCAGTTATCAGTAGTCGAATGTCAGTGGTCAGGAAAAGTAAAGAGCAACTTTCCAAAACCGCTAAGTAACCGGGGACAACTGACGGCCGACAACTGACTCAGGTTCGAGTTTCAGGGATTCATCCAGTGCCTTGATTGCCACTTCCAACTGCTCGCCGTCGGGCTCCTGCGTGGTGATGTTCTGCAGCCAGAGGCCGGGCAGCGTCATCATCTTAAATACCGCGCTCGATTCTTTTTTTGCCGCATAGCGAATGACCTCATACGACAATCCCGCGACCAGCGGCATCAGGGCGATTCGGACTACAAGATTGAGCCAGGTCGCTTCGAAATTGATCACCGAGAAAAGCACGATGGCGACCAGCATCACCACCATCAGGAACGAAGTTCCACAACGCGGATGCTGGCGTTTCTGCGTCATAGCATTGTCGACGCTGAGGTCGAGGCCCTTTTCCCACGTAAACACCGTCTTATGCTCGGCGCCGTGATATTCGAAAACACTCCGGATGTCCTTCAGGAACGACATCGAAAAGATCATGATGATAAAGAACACCATTCTGATCAGCCCGTCGATCAGGTTAAACCCGACCCACGTTCCCATAGAACCGAGCTGTATCTTCCAGACATAGGCCTTTACCATGTCGAACCAGCCGGCATCCGCACCTAACAAGGGCGATTGTGCCCACCCCATCGCGATGAATAGAACGTTCGTCAGCACAAGCGGAGCGACGATAAATAGAGCAATGTTAAAGAGCAGTGCAAAGATTATCGACCCCACGGCGCTCGCCGATTGGCCCGCTTTTTTCACCTTATTCTCGCGCTCCACGGGCATCACGACCTTTACGGGAGCCTTTAGAAAATTCTCATCCTCGGTGCCCTCGACATAGACCGCCTGCGTCTCGCCGGCCTTTGCCTTCGCCCGTTCTTCTACGGCTTCCAGATCCTCCTCATAGAGTCTGGCCGAGAAGTTCAGAGCCTTGATGCCCAGCGCAAGAGATTGGATTAGCACGGCTCCGCCGCGAAGCACGGGTATGTCGAGCCACTTGTACGTATCGCTCCATTTCGGCAGCTTATCGGCCGTCGTCGTGATCGATCCGTCCGTCCGGCGGCAAGCGATCGCATACGCCGACGGAGTGCGCATCATTACGCCTTCCATCACGGCCTGGCCGCCGACAATAAGATCGCGCTCCATAGCAAAGACCGTATGGAGAAATTTAAGTGTGCGTGTACGAGGTCGAGGTTTCATAGAATTGTTTTATCGGCGTCTTTTCGCCTGATCCGCTATTAATATCCTGATTTTAGATGCATTACGAAGCTATTGCGTAACTCTCAAAAGAATTGTGCCCGCGAATAACGCGAATCATACGAATAAAGAGAGCAATAGATTTAGTCTTCCGATTATTCCCATCTAAAGTGTCACGTACAGATCGAAGGAATTCTCTTATTAGGGTTCATTCGCGTTATTCGCGGGCAAATATCTCTTCTGATTCGCGGGCAAAAAACTACGCCGACTTTTTTTCACCTATCTCGGGTATGATCTGGGCACACCTTCATCGATCGGCGCTCAAAGCGTCGGCGCGTATTTGTAAGCTAATATTTGTCTGTAAACAGTAACAAGTCAGTAAAGTTTACGAAGCAGCTTCGTCCGCTGCGGGTGCAGGTGCCGGGGCCGCACCACGGGCATAACGCTTGTTAAAGCGGTCCACGCGTCCGGCCGTATCGACCAGCTTCTGCTTGCCCGTAAAGAAAGGATGGCACGCCGAACAGATCTCGATATTAAGATCACTTCCCATCGTCGAACGCGTCTGAAACGTACTTCCGCACGCACAGATCACAGATATTTCATTATATTTTGGATGTATTTCCTGTTTCATTTGTCACTTCCTTCGCCGTATATAAGCGAGTGCGGTAAAACGCAATCCTTAATGATACGCCGGAGGGGCGATCGAGGTCAAGAGTACGTGGTCAGTCTAGAGTCGTGTCTATATCGGCTGCACAAGAAGATTGGCTGGTTCATGAAACGATTTGACGGCGATGACCTCGACATCGCTGAGAATGTCAGCGAAGCCAGGGAGTTGCCTTCGCAATCGTCACTCCGCGTCCGCCTCCCACTCTGCACTACGCACTCGCCACTCCGCACTAACCAACCCCCTGTTTTTGTACCACGGCTGGTACAGCGAATATGGCGTAACCCTAGCTATCACAGTAAGTTACTCGCTTGTACCACGTACCACGCATTTTCCCAGGATCTGTATTACACCCGCGCAGTCGGTGGGCAGTGAGCAGTGAGCGGTGAGCGGTGGGGAGTGTGGGCAGTGGTCTGCCAGTGGTCCTTTGCCTTTTGCCTTTTTACTTTTTGCATTTGCCTCCCAGACCCCCTGTTTTTATACCAGGGCTGGTACAGCAATTATGACGTAACCCTTGCTATCACAGTAAGTTACCCACTTGTACCATGTACCACGCATTTTTCAGTTTTCTGTATTACAATGTATGACAGCAATCCAAAAGCTAAGGTTCCGTCCACCATCCACAGCAACGAAAACTCATCAACCATCAACCATCAAACCTACAACCATCAACCATCCACGATCAACAATCAATTATCAAAGATCCATCCAGACACAATCCGGAGCGTTGCAAGTATAGCACAGAATTGCGTGTGTGGTCAATAACGAATCACGAACCGCGAATTACGAATATCGAAACAACGATCAGACGGGCAACGAGCAATCCAGTAGACTCGGCTTCAGGTGTCGGAAAAGGTCTACGATCCCGTCCAGAGCATCCTCACCGATAACGAAAAACGTGTCCTCGACTGGGTGGTCGGCAAATTAGGCGATCTGACAGCCAACGAGATCAGCGAAATTTCCCGCGAAGTATCCGCCTACAAAAGCACCCCCAAAGGCGCCCCGATCTCCTACGCCTTTGCCGAAACGTTCAAGATGCTCCCGCCCGGAAGAATCTTGAACTGATAAGAGCTACCCGTCGAGAGCCGTGAAAAAACTCCTGCCCTCAGCAAACATTGTTTGCTTTTTTATCCCGTTTCCGTTATTTTTTTATGCCTAATACTACACAGACTTTCTACGGATGTATTGAAGAACTGATCAGGCTTGAAATATTAGAAATTGTATGTCACGAATTGACGATATTTGGGAGGCTTATTACAAAGGTCAGGCTGCCGCGGAGAATGATGATGTTCTGAGTACGGGCGTACATCAAACTTTGGGGCACATAATGGGTGCCATGCTTC
Organism: Pyrinomonadaceae bacterium; assembly: GCA_041749555.1. Taxonomy (GTDB): domain Bacteria; phylum Acidobacteriota; class Blastocatellia; order Pyrinomonadales; family Pyrinomonadaceae; genus OLB17. Next base: position 6,920 of record JBGTBC010000423.1, read on the forward strand.
CTGGAGGTGATTCGGACGAGGAGATCGCATTTGAGAAGCGTTATCACGGGGAGGATTTGGAGCTCTGTGAAGAATGCGAACATGTTCGAGAAAACTGCGAATGTGATATCGGTAGCGACGATAAATTTCTTGGTGCTGGTCACAGTTCATCTAATGAAGACGATAGCAAGGGCGGCCACAGTAGCGAAAATACCTATGGAAGTGGCGGCGACTCCGCATACTCAAGTGGGGGGAGTTATGGCGGCAAAAGTTATCCCGGTAATGGAAGTGTCTCTCGAAGTGGGCGTTTTTCCGGTACTAACCATAGTTCAAGGTCTGACCGGACGAAGGCATTTGTGGTCATTCTTTTTTTGGCAGTATTAATTTTTGGGGGCATCGTCGTCACTCAAGGTCTATTGCCCGGACTCTATTGGCCAAATGAGACCACTAACAAGACTCGATCGAGTACTCAAAAGAAGTCGGCTCGGGAATGGCAGGTTACATTGTATGGAGACGATGGATGGTATGACACCAAAATTACCCTTAAGAAAGGGCAGTGGGTTGGAGTTTCTTTCGCTAGCGGGCACGCTCCGGGATTTTACGAATCTGTCCGAATGCAACTTAATGGAAAAGAAACAGACTGCAGGGGACGCCGCAGCGTGAAGTTCGACCAGACGCTTAAACTAGGATTAGCTGGAGACGGCTCCCGTCTTGTTTTCGGGGGACTTTTCGGAAATTATGTTGTTGCCGATGTAAGCGTTTTGTCTAATTAAGGGCGTGACATTTAGACATTTAGCTTAATACATAAGTTGAACATTCCGAGTTAAAGGATCTTGGAGGGAGCTATCGACGTCTTTATTCCTCTGAACCTATCTTGTTTGCACGAATCCATGCGTAACTTAATTCATCTCGTTTCGGACGGATATAACAGTTGGGATCTATCGACGAAGATCGCCGTCGTCACGTTCCTTATTCTCGGGGTTGGATTGATCTATAAAGGAATTCGGTGGATTCTGAACTTGTTGAATCGAAAAAGATTCGAAAGTCGCGTGGACACAGAATCATATCCGATGGAGGTTATTGAAAACTCAACCAGATACTACATCCGCAGCGACTGTTCCAGCGTAGACCCTAATCAAGAATCAGAAATCCGACATTTGATTGCTACGACCGAGGATCTGTTTCGCTATATCGATAAGTTCCGTGCTGGTCCAATGACCTCGCGACATTTGCTAGTTTTGGCTGACTCAGGCATGGGAAAGACGTCGTTCGTACTCAACTACTTCCATTCCCGCGCAATTCGAATTCGGTGGAAAAAAAAGAAACTCGCGATAGTCTATCTCGGTACCAAGCAGTCTCTGGGCCAAATCAGAGCAATTCAAGACCAAAGGTCAACGGATATAATCCTCGATGCATTTGATGAAGATACCGAAGCGATCGAAAACTACCAGTCCAGGATGGCTGAACTTTTAGGTGAATGCCAGCTTTTCAGGCGTGTAATTATAACCTGTAGGACACAGTTTTTTCCTAAAGCGGCTGAAATTCCGGTCGAAACGGGGATTGTCCGTGTAGAACCCAGAGCGGCCGGTTCACCAGGTGAATATGAGCTATATAAAGTATATCTAGCGCCCTTAACTGACAAGCAAATTAACCAATACCTTATCAAGCGGTTTGGGCGTTTCCGTATTCACAAACGAAGAAGGGCAAGGAGTGTGGTTGACCGAATCCCGTTACTTTCGGTTCGGCCCATGATCCTCTCATACATTCCTGATCTCATAGATACGGATGAACCGATAGATACGGCACTCAAACTTTACAACGTTTTGGTTGAGAGATGGTTAGAACGCGAGAGCCACTGGGTGGATCGCGATCAACTTCGCCGGTTCTCAGAGGAATTGGCAATTGACCTTTTTATCAAACGCAAGGAACGGGGCGCGGAACGAATTCCCAAATCAGAACTGGTCCAAGTCGCGCGCAAGGTTGGTGTAGACCTTGAGGACTGGAAACTTACAGGTCGCTCTTTACTTAACAGAGACGCAATGGGCAATTACAAGTTTGCTCATCGCTCTATTATGGAATATCTCTTAATTAAGACGTTCACTCAGGGTAGGGATGAAATACGGTCACAACGGTGGACGGACATGATGAAGAGCTTCTATATCGAACATTTGAAAGCAAATAGTCATTACTTTTCAAATAGTTTCATGCGAAACGACGATGATTTGATGGAACGATTCGACGGCGTAGATTTAAGCGAGCTAGACGTTTCTGCCCTGGCATCAACTCTACAGATGTATTGCTCGTTGCGAAACGCAAATCTGGAAGGGGCGTGGCTAGTAGGAATGGATCTCACCTCTTCAATCCTAACGAGAGCGGCACTAAGAAATTCAAATCTCAGTCGGGCGAAATTTATAACAACTGACATGCGCGAGGCGGACATGTCTAACGCCAACCTGACCAAAACTAATTTTACGAATTCGAACCTTACATCCTGCAAATTAAATGGTGCCATATTAACTTCGACGAAATTCATGCGAACGGATTTGTCCCACGCAGACTTTCAAAGCGCCGAGATTGAGGATACTGACTTCTGGGAGGCAAATCTTACCGGAGCCGACCTAAGAGGTGTGGACTTAAGACGGGCCCGAGGATTGGACTTAAACCAATTAAAACAGGCTCGAACCGATAGTGAAACTCAGGTTCCTACTTCGGCAATTACCGAGTCTGAATTTAAGGAACGAATGAAAAATCGAAACCGGCCGGATTACGATCCCTATGAAGAATAGGTCTAACTGGATACAAGTCACCGTGCCGAGAATGTACATGTACGAACAAAAACTTTCTGCGTTTTGGCTCAAAGGGAAGGCATAATCGAAACGGGGTTGAGTGAATTCAAGGCATGTTGGAGGTGTCCCCCATGTTTCGCATTGTTATTTTGATCGTAGTCGTGTCCTTCTTTTCCGCCGCCGTGGTTGGGCAGACGGCGGGCACGAAGGCGTCGGTGTCGGAAGTGTTTCTTGCGCGGTCTGACGAATGGGTGGAGACGTGGAATAAGAAGGACGTCCGGCGGATGCGGCAGCTGCCCGGGGCGGACCTTGCTGGTCAGTTGTACGGCATCGGCGAGGAGCTGGTCCCGATGAACGTGCTCTTTGACGACATGGAGAAGGAGAACTTCTGGGGAGCTACCTGGGCCATAAAGATCGAAAATCCGCGTATTCGTATGCTGGGCACTGACTCGGCCCTCGTCGCCTTTAACCTGCGTGGGACCGAGACCGACAGCCGAG
>JBGTBC010000424.1:0-13469 GCA_041749555.1 Pyrinomonadaceae bacterium
CGGCTGTTGCGGCCAACCGGGACCTTGAAGTTTGCGAGGACGAGCCGATAACCTTGACCTTTCAGATATTCGGCTGCGAGTGCCTCGCCGCGAATTCCCAGGTGCGCCGGTGCGTTAGGCTTGACGCCATTCTCGTTACCGATGATCGACAATACTTCCGACATTCGCTATTTTTGGAATATGAATCTTAATTGTATCAGAACTTTCGCGGGGCTGGGAATGCTCCTGCTCGCACAGGCCGTATCGACCGTTGGACAGGGATCGCCGAGCCCAACGCCGACACCAACCCCGCCGCCGCTGCCCCGTATAGTGAACGTCGAAAAGCCCCTAACCAGATCCGTAGATCCGAAGCAATTGCCCGCACCTTTTCACACCGAGAGTGCCCGCCGTTCGTCGAGGGTGATTCCCCAACCGGCAAATGCTCAATTAACTGTGCCGAAGGGATTTAAGGTCAACGTATTCGCCGAGGGCGGATTTACCTATCCGAGATGGATGGCGTTGGCACCGAACGGCGATGTATTTGTGGCCGATTCGCGAGCCAACACGATCGTCGTGCTTCGCGATACAAATAAGGACGGCAAGGCCGATAAGCGTTTTGTCTGGTCAAACAAGCTTGCACAGCCCTTTGGGATGGCGTTTCACAAGGACTGGTTCTACGTGGCGAATACCGATTCAGTCGTGCGTTTTACATACAAGAACGGACAGACCGAAGCGATCGGTGAGCCCGAACGCATCGTCGAATTGACGGCAGGCGGTTATAACCAGCACTGGACCCGGAACGTTATCTTTTCACCTGACGGCAAGAAGATGTTTGTGTCGATCGGTTCGGCGACGAATGTCTCGGTCGAAGAAGATCCACGCCGTGCCGCGATCTCGGTCTATGATCCTGACGGAAAGAACCACAAGGTCTACGCTGGCGGGCTTCGCAATCCGATCGGCCTCTCCTGGAACCCGAAGACGGGCGAACTTTGGACCGCAGTCAACGAACGTGACGGCCTAGGTGACGACCTTGTGCCTGATTATGCGACTTCGGTGAAGGAAGGCGGATTTTACGGCTGGCCGTATTCATACCTCGGCCAGAACGAAGACCCTCGGCGAAAAGGAGAAAATCCCGATCTGGTCAAGAAAGCGATGGTGCCGGACGTAATTTTTCGATCGCACGTAGCGTCACTCGGCATTCAGTTCTACACCGTCAAAATGTTTCCTAAAGAGTATCAGGGTGACGCATTCGTCGCCTTTCACGGATCTTGGAATCGTCAGAAACTTTCCGGCTATAAGGTCGCTCGGATCAAATTCGACGATAAAGGTAAGCTGGAAGGGAACTCTTACGAGGAATTCGTTTCAGGCTGGCTGCCGGACGAAAATTCAAACGAGGTGTGGGGCCGACCCGTTGGGCTGCTCGTTCACTCGGACGGCTCGCTGCTGATCACGGACGACGGAGCGAGGAAGATCTGGCGGGTCAGCTATGGGAAATGATCAACTTTCGGCTGAATCCGTTGATCATTTTCTTAACTTCGACAATCTCGTTTTGAAGGGCGGTGTGACTTGCCTCATTGATCATTCCCAGGTCATGGGCCATTAGTGCATAGTATTCGAGCCGGTTAGCGAAAGCGAGCGAGGCGCCGAGTGCCTTGGCGAAATCGGCATCATTGCTCTTTCCACAGCCCTCCGCAATAAAGGCGGGGATATCGACACTCGTTTTCCTCATCGAGTTTCGCAGGCCAAAAATCTCTTCTTTCGGAAATTCACTCGTCAATCGATAAGTAAGCAAGGCGAGTTCGTGGGCCTTCTTCCAAACCTGGAGATTTCGAAAATCCTGCATAAGGCAATAGAAAACTAGCTAATAGCTATCAGCTGACAGCTATTAGCTAGTTTTTGAACAAAGTCCTGTGATTCTAAAAAGCCGGTTCCTCATAAATTCCATAAACATCTCTGAGAGCCACGCAGATCTCCTCGACCGTTGCGTAGGCGGCGACGGCTTCGATGATGGCGGGCATGGTGTTTGTGTTATCTCGGGCAGCGAGTTTTAGTTTTTCTAGCGAATTGGCAGCGGCTCCGTTGTCGCGAGTGGATTTGACACGGGCTAGGCGTTCGAGCTGGTGGGCACGGACGGTTTCGTCGATCTGGAGGATGTCGGTCTTGTGGATCTCGGTGTCCATAGCGTATTTGTTTACGCCGACGATGACCTGTTCCTTTCGTTCGACGGCTTTCTGATATTGATAGGCGGATTCCTGTATCTCACGCTGCGGGAAGCCTGCCTCTACCGCCTCGACCATGCCGCCGAAACCGTCTATCTTTTCAAAATAATCCATGCAGCCGTCGATCATTTTCTGTGTCAGCGATTCGACATAGTAACTGCCGCCGAGCGGGTCAACCGTGTTCACGACGCCGGTCTCTTCGGCGATGATCTGCTGTGTGCGAAGCGAGATCAGAGCCGCATTATCGCTTGGCAAGGCAAGAGCTTCGTCGAACGAATCGGTATGCAGCGACTGCGTGCCGCCGAGAACACCAGCGAGGGCCTGAATGGCTACACGCGCGATGTTGTTCAAGGGCTGCTGAACGGTGAGCGACACGCCCGCAGTCTGCGTGTGAAAACGAAGCTGCATTGATCGCGGATTCTTCGCTCCGAAGCGTTCGTTCATCGTTTTTGCCCAGACGACGCGGGCCGCTCGATATTTGGCGATCTCCTCGAAAAAGTCGTTGTGGGCGTTGAAGAAGAATGACAGACGCGGGACAAATTCATCTACATCCATTCCGCGGTCTACGCCGTACTGCACATACTCAACACCGTCGCGGAGAGTAAATGCCAGCTCTTGCAAAGCCGTCGCGCCCGCTTCACGAATGTGGTAGCCGGAGATTGATATCGGGTTGTACTTGGGGACATGTTTAACCGTGTATTCAAACGTGTCGATGACGAGTTTCATCGCCGGTTTGATCGGATAGATCCATTCTTTTTGAGCGATGTACTCCTTCAGGATGTCGTTCTGGAGCGTGCCGGATATCTTTGTGAAATCAGCCCTCTGTTTCTCAGCAACGACCAGATACATCGCCAGGAAGATCGGTGCCGGTGCATTGATCGTTTGGGAAACGGTCACCTCGTCGAGCGGAATGCCATCAAAAAGAACTTCGAAATCCGCGAGCGAAGACACCGCGACACCACATTTTCCAACCTCGCCTTCTGACAACGGCGAGTCTGCATCGAGCCCCATCAAAGCCGGCAGGTCGTACGCGACCGACAGTCCCGTCTGGCCCTGAGCCATTAGGTATTTGAATCGGCGGTTTGTTTCCTCCGGCGATGAGAACCCGGCAAATTGCCGCATTGTCCATAGCTTACCGCGATAACCCGTCGGGTGGATCCCACGTTTATATGGATATTCGCCCGGAAAGCCGATGTAGCTGATGTCTTCGACATCGGCTTCGGTGTAGAGCCTGTCGACGGGTTCGAGGGAAACGCCCTCGAAAGACTGTTTTCGTTCCGGAGTCTTGTCCAGCACTTTCTGCAGGGTTTCCTTCTCCCAGCGTGCTTTTTCGATCTGCGTTACAGTAACTGCTTCTTCAATTTCTGGCGTCATATATCGTCTATATTAATCAGGTATAAGTGATAATTTTATCACAGTCAGTTCGACGAAGAATCCCGCATCCATACCTGCAGCCGCTCGATCTCTTCGGAGACAGTTCGCGAACCGGCAAATAAAATGGCGGTAAGCAGGACGCCGAGGATCGGGATGATGTACATGGCGGTGTGCAGGCCCTCGGCACGGAAGGATTCGAGTGCCGCCTGTGTTGTTTCGGTCACACCGGCGAGTTGCGCGGCACGGTTCGTGAAAAGGTCGCTCAAAAGGCCGGTCCCGTAGGGCCCCAGTGAAGCTCCGAGCACGTACATTGCAAAGAAATATACGGCCATTGCAGTTCCGCGCGAAGCAGGTTCGGTTATGTCCTGGATCGTCGAATATACGGTCGAATAATAAAAGTACATTAGGGCACAAGCTGTTCCCATTAGGACCAGGAAAATAGTGGTCGAGCCTTTTGGGGTGTTCAAGGCGAAATATACCGTCGGAACCGAGAAGAAGATCGCCACCGTTCCAACCAGCATTCGGCCATTCTTGCTCTTTCTCATTGCCCAATCCCCGACGAATCCGCCTATGAGAAGTCCCGGAGCACCCATAACACCGTAAACGAGCATTGATACGAAGTTGGCCTGTTGAATATCCAATTCGTGATAACGCATCAAAAATGGCGTTAAAAATGAACCGATCGCATACATGTTGAAATTGTGAACTGCCCCCGAGAGTATTATCCAGATCATCGTTGGCGATCGGAGTATGTTCCAGTAGGTCGAGCCTGCCCGCGTCTGGCTGCCAATATTGTGGATCTCGGATGCACCGCGTTTTGGCTCGTAGACAAAGAGAACCGCGATCGCGCACAAAATTCCGGGAACACCTGCAACAAAAAATGCCGCCCGCCAACCGTATTCCTTTGCTACTGTTCCGCTGACGGCAAAGCTCAAGGCAACACCGACCGGAAGCCCGAGCATGAAGATCGACAAGGCCTTTGCTCGCCAGTTGGCTGGAAAAAGATCGCCGATCAGAGAAGTAGCTGCCGGTGCGCAAGATGCTTCTCCGACTCCGACTCCGAGCCTGAGGGCGAAAATGTGCCAGAAGTTTTGGGCCAGTCCGGATGCAGCTGTGAAAAGGCTCCACGCAAAAACGCCAGCGGAAAGGATGCTTTTCCGTCCGATCTTATCTGCCATGCGGCCCAAAGGAAGGCCGACAAATGCGTATAACAAAGTGAAGGCAGTTCCGAGCAGCCCCAGCGAAGCATCGTTAAGCTCAAATTCCTTCCTGATCGGCTCGCCGATCGCACCGAGTATCTGACGGTCAAAGAAATTGAGGGTATTGATCGCAAAGAGGACGATCATTGCATACCAAACGGCAGATCTTGATGGTGTCATATCTTTTCGCAAGAGCCTTCGATGAGGATTAAAACTCTGCTAATAGTCCTTTCGAAACTGGGCTTCTGTCAAGTTCTCATGATTCGCATGGTGCTTCGCTATGGCAGGGCCGCGTGACACGTTGCAACAATTCAATGCCGCGTCCTACAATTGGCTAATGGCGAACATTAAATCCGTCTTAATTCTCAGCGTTATTGCCGGCTCTGTGTTTATCGGTGCCTGCACTTCCGCGCCCGATCTCGCCGCAAATAATACCGCGGCAAACGTCAGGACCAGGGTTCCGGAAGAGTCTCTTCCTAAAACGAATGCGGAAGAACTCGGAATGTTGATCCAGCTCCCTTACGAAGTTGAAGACATCGTCTGGGAACAGGACGCGGCGAAGCGGAACATTACAGCGATCCTACGCTTCTCATCTGAAGACGCCGATAAGCTCGTCGCGGAGGCCGAGAAATTTGGAGCGGGCCGGGCCGTTTCGATGTCGGTTGAGTCATGGTATCCGGACGAACTGATCGCCCAGGGTGAGATGAGCGGCGACAGCACCTTGAAAGGAACGGCCTTTTCCGCCAACGCCTTTTTTCAGGAACCGTATACCGCAGGCCGGGTTATCCGCGTCGAGGGCGTGGATTATTTCATTCTTGAAGTCTCCAGTAAGTAAGCCAACGGTGGTTCGTGGTGTTTTAGAAACGACGGGAATGACCGGCTTTATTGTTCGATCTCGTTCGTGTTAGCATCAGTTATAATCTTGCTGATTCGATGCGTTTTAATAGATTCTTCAGCCCACCTCTGATCACGTTTGTACTCTCGGTCGCGATCGGGGCTCAGGTCACAAATCCCGTCGAGCGGCAGGTCGCCAACCCCATTACCGACACACCCAATATCAACCCTGTATCGGCGGAACAGAATATAACGGTCCCTGTGATCAAGAAGAAACCGTCGTTTGAGCCTGAAGGCGGCGATGGCGAGGTTGTGGTCTATTCTGAACGCCAGACGGCCGAGGGCGAAGAGGGCACTCGCGTCGTACATCATATCGGCAATGTCGACGTTCGATACGGCGTTTACCGAATGCAGGCCGATCGAATCTCGATCTATGAAGCGCAGAATAAGATCATCGCCAGCGGCAGTGTGATCTTTGATCAGGGTGATGACCAGCGAATTACCGGCGCGATCGGAGAGTGGAATTATCGTACCAAGCTCGGCTGGTTTGAAGATTCGACCGGCTTTACGAGCCAAACCGCGGACGGAACGGTGCTTTATTTCACCGCTGACCGTGTCGAACGGGTCAGCCTGAACGAGATCGTCGTCATAAACGGTAAATTTACCGCGTGCGAAGAAGCCGTGCCCAAATGGAGCTTCACGGCCGACCGAGCAACGATCAAGACAAACGACCGTCTGCGGCTGAAAAACGCGAAGTTTCGCATCAAAGACGTTCCGCTGCTCGTCCTGCCGTTCGCCTCCATACCTATAAAGGAAAAAGCCCGAAGCTCGGGGTTTCTGACGCCGACCGTCGGCTATTCGCAGTCAAAAGGCCTGCGGGTATCGACCGCGTACTATCAGACGCTTGGTGATTCGGCGGATATCACGTTTCGGGGGGACATATTTTCAAAACGCGGATTTGGGTACGGAGCGGATGTCCGCACAAGGGCAAACTCGCGGTCGTTTTTCAACCTGGGTTATTGGGGCGTTAAGGACCGCGTTTTGGGGCCTGAGGCTGACGCACAGCACCCTGACCAGGGCGGCTCGGTCTTCTATGCGGACGGCATCCACTATTTTCGAAATGGGTTCACGGCTGCGGTGGATGTTCGCATAACGTCGAGCCTCGACTTCAGACAGGAATTTTCAGACGGTATTCAACAGATCATTTCGCCGATCGAGGTCTCTCAGGTTTTCATAAATAAAAGCTGGGATGATTACACACTCAATCTTCTCTCACGTTCGCAGGTGATATCGATACCCAATGTCCGCGAAAAAACCCGCAACCTGCCGAGCATCAACTTTGAAAAACGCCCGACGCTTTTATCGTTCTTTCCGGACGCGTATTTTGGTTTTCGCACCAGCCTCGAGGGCGTGTCTCGCCGCGAGGAAGTGGACAACCTGGAACTCTATCGGCGAATTGCCGGGGCCGACCCTGTGGTCACACCGTCGCTATCTCAAAGGCTCGATTTTTATCCCGAGCTAATAGTCCCGTTTCAGACAAAATATTTCAATTTCACTGCCACAGGTGCCGGGCGTATCACCTATTACTCAAACTCGTTAAACGGGCTTCGGCAGGTCGTCGGGGACAATCTCATCCGCAAATACGGCGAATTCACATTCGACGTGCGACCTGTTGCTCTAGCGCGCAACTTTTATGGTAAAGATGATGTATTCCGCTTTCGGCATGTCATCGAGCCTTTCCTGACATACCGGCTTGTCGGCGGGATCAATAATTTTAACCGGATCATAAGGTTTGATCATGTCGACACGATGACTAATACCAACGAGATAGATTTTGGCGTCGTCAACCGTTTTTATACGCGGCGTTACAGCCAGGCTGTTACGGAAGAGGCACAGAAACGGCTTCTCGAAAATTCGGGTTCTGACACTAAAGACTCATTAGCCGTGTCGCCCGAGGGTATTATTTGCCCGGTCGACGAGAAAAAATCAGCGGAAATGCAGCCCTATGAGATCTTCACACTAACCGTAAGAGGAAAGTACTTCTTCGACGAGACCTTTGGCGGAGCTTTGGTCCCGGGACGTCGAAACCAGATCGAGCCCATCACGGCCCTTAGCTTTTACACATTTGGAGGAGTCCCGCGTAGGTGGTCGCCGATCAATGTCGATGCGACCTACAAACCTCAGAGGACAGTGTTTATCAATAGCCGGCTGGATTACGGCTTGCAGGGAGACGGATTACGGGCGATATCGGCAACGGTCGGGTACGATTCGCCGATGGTGAAGCTTTTCCAAACCTTTTATTATACGCGGGCCGTGACGCTCATTCCGTCGCTGGCCCAGTATGCGAATCCCGACGGTAAAGAGCCCGGCACGCTGCGTGGCTCACAATGGAGCCCTTCGGTGTTTCTCGGGAATCGTGATCGCGGCCTGTTCAGCGGGGCGTCACTTTTCTTTGACTTTCAAAACCGACGCGAAGCCCGGCAGACGCCTCTTATCAGTTCGCTGCTAACCCTCGGCTACGCGTCTGACTGCTGTTCGACGGCGGTCCAGTTTTATAGCTTCAACGTCGGTATCCGCAAGGAGAATCGGCTTGTTTTCAGCTTCCGGCTCAATGGTATTGGCGCTTTTGGTACCGAGCACATTGGACAGGGCCTGCGTTAGCCGATCGATTTCCGAAAAAAATGACAGGCCCACGGGGACCTGTCGAATTTCAGCAAGGAGTAAGGAGCTTGTGGTTTTTTGCAGATCGGGCCGCCGGATATCCGATTAGCTCGGCCCGATCTGCGAGTCGCCGCCGTGAACGCACCCCTTGACGGTGATCGTCGGGATCGTATCTGTCCCCTCCTTCCAACGGCAACTCGATCTTGATCTTTCAGTAAACGAAATTACAGTGTCAATCCGCGGTTGTTTCCACATTTGGATGGCCAAAATCTTCCTGCCTCGCTTCTTTCTTACGAGGGCACAGAAAATTACGGAAATCATGTATTTCCGGATCGCCGGTGATCTATTTGCATGGATCGAACCAATTGACAGGAGTCTCTATTGTCGATGAAGAGTTGTCGGTGTGAAAGGGGCAGATGTCCCGATTATTATAGGACAAATATCCTAAAAACGAAGAAATCTGGCTAAGCCCCCTCGCCGAGGCCGGATTTGGCCAGCTTTTTCGTTCACCCTATGGTTTGAGGCCGTTCTTCGAAGCGAATATCGCGAGTTCGAGGCGGTTTAACACCCCGATCTTGCTGTAGATAGTTGTCAGGTGGTTGCGAACGGTCTTTTCAGAAATAAAGAGATGTTTGGCGATATTCTTGTTGACGAGGCCGGCGGCGATCAGCTTTGCGACCTCGAGTTCGCGTTTTGTCAGGCTGTTGATCTTCGCCTCTTCCTCTTGGGTGTCGCGCTCTCGGTTACCAGCTTCGGCCAGCATGCGCGAGGTCAGCTTGCGGTCAAACCATATCTCTCCATCATGGACCTTTCTTACGGCCATTAGAAGGGTTCCCGAAGCGCTGTTTTTGAGGACGAGGCCATGGGCCCCGCCCAGTAGTGCCTTTTCGTTTGTCTTCTCGTCCATTCTTCCGGTCACAAAGAGGATCCGCGACGAAGGGCTGGCCGCTTTGATCCCGGCGAGCCGTTCAAGTGACGACTGTTTGCCCACCTCGACATCGAGCAGGATCATGTCCGGTTTTGCTTCGGCGATCAGCGCGATTGCCGTATCTATATTCTCGGCCTCTCCGACGACATCGATGTGATTGCCGTTGCCGAGGACCATTCGTATGCCCTCGCGCACCAACCTGTGGTCGTCGACCAGCACCACACGTATCGGATCTATGTTTCTATTCACCATTCTGTCGGACCTGACGCACATTTCGCCGCCATGGCCATGCGCAAGATTGCCCGGCGAAACCGCTCACCCTGATCGAACGCGGAGTAAACGTTTTCGGTCCGGGCCCTTTGCAATGTATAGAAAATGATAAGGTGGGAGTTTTTCCATTTATAGAATGCTATATTTTCCCACGAACGAAGTCTGTCTTTCAAAATACGATCGGCGTGTACGACAAGAAAAAGGTCGTTTGAGACGGGATATCGAGGTATTTATGGCGAAAGATCTTTGGTACCGATGGTCGAGGTTGCTCAATTATGGAATTTCGCTGATAATAGACCGGAATTTTAGACACACGGATGATTCTGGCGCTCCCTTTAATGCCTGAAGAACGGACCATTTCGCAGGAAAATTTCGATACCCTTTTGCGTTGGCTGAATGCCGACCCGGATGCGGCAGCGAGAAAATACGAAGCCATTCGGCGGCGCCTTATTCGTGTATTTACGGGCCGAGGCTGTCACGAGGCGGAAACTCTTGCAGATATCACCATCGATCGTGTAACGGCCAAGGCTCCTGAGTTGAACGGTAACTATGACGGCGATCCGGCATTATATTTTTATGGTGTTGCAAATAACGTGCTCCACGAATGGCATCGTCGGCAAAAGAAACTTCGAGAAACACCGATTCCCGAGCAGAAGATTGACGCTGAAGACCGCGAAGCGGAATATCGCTGCCTCGAAAAGTGTTTGGAGAAGCTTGCTGACAATGTCCGTGAGATGATCGTAGAGTATTATCGAGGTGATAAACGGTCGAAAATCGAAGGTCGTCGTGAGCTAGCCAAACGTCTCGGAATGTCGACCGCAGCTCTACAGATAAAAACCAGCCGAATTCGGGCCCGATTGTCTCAATGTGTTCGGGAATGTCTTACTCAATCTTAAATGTGAAAGGTTTTTGACGTTTTTGACATAACAATATGGAACAAGGCGGAACGGAAATGAATGACAAGATCGGGGATCGGCGATTGCTCCGAGATTATCTATTAAGAAGCATCGAAGATAACGTCATGCAGGACCGGATTGAAAAGCAATTGATGACCGATGATGATTTCGGCGCCCTTATCGATGCAGAAGAGCACGAATTGATCGAAGATTATCTCGACGGCGAATTAAGCGAAATAGAAACTCAGAAGTTTGAAAAAGTTCTTCTCGCTACGCCCGAAGGCAGAAGAAATCTTCGTTTGATTGAAAATTTACGAACGTTTTCGGAAAGGGGGGCCGAAAATGTTGTCCCACGGGCAAAACGCAGCATGTTCGACTGGACTGCCACCCTGTCGATCCATTGGCTGCGTTTTGCTGCGCTCGCGGTCCTTTTGGTCGTCGCGGGGGTAGGGATCTGGCGTTTTGCGATCTCCGAATCAGCTTCGGACAAGGCGCTGGCGGAGCTTCGAAGGGCATACCAGGGCCAAAGGCTGTCCGAAGCTAGATTATCTGCGTTTCCGGAATACTCGCCATATTCGCAAACCCGCGGGCAAGGAGGCCAGTTGGTTGACGCCGCAGCACGCGATCGGGCACAGATCTATCTCTCCGATGCTACACGCGGCATCCCGGAACGCGGCTCTAATCATGCGCTCGGCCTGCTATACCTCGCCGAGAGAAATTTTGAACGCGCCGGTCAGGAATTTGCCGCTGCACTTGCGGCCGCACCGGAAGATGCAAAGCTACATAGCGATATCGGAGCGATGTATCTCGAAATGGCGAGGTCCACCGCCGGAGCCGATCCCACGGGCATTGTTTCTCTCGACCATAGCCTGAAGAATCTCGAAAGAGCTATAGAGCTAGCACCCCGAATGCCGGAGCCGCGTTTCAACAAGGCCCTCGTTTTGGGAGACCTGAAGCTCCCGGATCGAGCGAAAAAGGCTTGGGAGGAGTATCTGGAGATCGATCCGTCGTCTAAATGGGCCGACGAAGCCCGGCGGCATCTCCAGCAGCTTGACGAGACCGCTGCCGCCGAGCTAACCGCTGATGAGCTTGAATCTCGATTCATTGCAGCAATTCGAGAGGGGAATGAAACGGCGGCGAGCGATCTGGTCGGCAAAAACCGAGAGCTTATACGGGAAAAATACTTACCCCAGCGGCTCGCGATGTCGTACCTAAACGCACCGCCCGACAGACGGGACGAACTGCTCTCGGCAATGAAATATGCCGGTGAGCTTGAGTTGAAACGGGGTGATCCTTTTGCGAAAGAGATCGCCCTTTTTTATTCCGGGCTGGATGAAGCGAATTTCGGCTCGGCCCGAGAAGCACAAGCCGAGATCGTAGCCGGTTATCGTAAGTGCCTTGCAGAATCATATGGTGATTCGATCCCGCACTTCAAACGGGCGCGAAGTGAATTCGAGCGGATGGGCAATCCGTGGGAGGCCGCGCTTGCCGGGTACTTTGTCGCGTACGCTCTGCATAACGTCGAAATGGTCGACGAGAGCCTGGCAGAACTTAATCGTACAGCTGAATTTGCCCGGCGAGGTAAATACATTTGGCTCGAGGCCACGGTCAGCTATTGGATCGGCGGCGTCAATATGAAGATGGGCCGCCATTCCGAAGGGCGTCGGGCGCACGAACATGCACTCGCACTTGCCGACAGACTGCAGGATTCGTATTCGGCTCAACGAAACTTAATGGAGCTTGCCCGACTCAGTGCCACCGGCGGCCAGCGCTCGGCAACACTAGCCTATATTCGGCGTACTCTTGAAGAGAACGGGCGGCCCGGCAACAGCATCCGGCAACGTTTTCGAAATCTGAGTTATATCGCCGAGATATTTACCGATCTCGGGTTGCTGCACGCTGCAGCGGCTGCCGGAATGAGCTCCGTTAATGCCGCGTCGGCGACCGGTTCGAATTTTCATTTGGCCACCTCAATGACGAAGGCCGGCGATGTATATATCAGAATTGGCGACCATCAAGCAGCAAGGTCATTGATAGAGGGCGGGCTCGCGGCATCACTCGCCATAAACGATACAGACTCACGCAATAAGACATCGGCATTATGCTACCTAAAGCTGGCTGACCTCGAACGCGGTCTAAGAGAATTTGAAACCGCTAAGCAGCATTACCAGCGGGCGATCGAGTTTTATCGAACCGCTGCCATGCCGTTCTTTCTTGTCCAGGCGACGAACGGGCTGCTGCTGACCGAACTCGCCCTGGGCAACGCTGGCGGTATCGAAGAGGGAATTGCCGAGAACATTCGGTTCGCCGAAAAATATCGCGAACAGATCGCTGACGAACAAGAGAAGACCAGCTATTTTGATCAATCTGTCGGCATTTATGAGATCGCCGCTGAGTTTGAGTTTGACCGCGGCAACCATGAAAAGGCGTACGACTATGCCGAACGTTCGAGTTCGCGCTCGCTGCTCGATTGGCTGCGAAAGGGCACGCCGACACAAAAGGAAAGCGTTATGCCGGCTACCGGCGTGGCTCCGGAGCCGCTGAGCCGGATCAGAGAAGGCATGCCAGTCGGGTCGCAGCTGGTGCAATATACGGTGTTAACTGACCGGGTTCTGGTGTGGCTGATCTCAAAAAACAGATTCACCGCGCACTCACTGCCGAGCGGAGCGGCTGAACTTGCCAATAAAGTCGCTGAATTCCGCAACATGATCGAGCGACGCGATGAACGCGCTGGCGGCCTCGCTCGCGAGCTTTACGGACAGCTGATATCCCCGATCACGGAACATATCGACGGCTCGAAGGAGATAGCCATCGTGCCAAACGGTGTCCTTTTTACGCTGCCCTACGCTGCTCTCACCTCGCCTGACGGCCGCCCGCTGATCGCCGAATACGAAATCACGTACGCCCCGAGCGCGAACGTATTTCTGCATATCACCGAAAGGGCGGCCAGGCTCCGACGTCCCGCTGAAGAAACCGTGCTGGCGGTGGGCGATCCGGCATTTGACAGGGTAGCATTCAATGGCCTGCCCTACCTCAGCGGTGCCGAACGCGAAGCCAAATCGATCGCGGAATTTTATGACGGGGCCAGAACTCTGACGGGCAAGACCGC
>JBGTBC010000425.1:0-3698 GCA_041749555.1 Pyrinomonadaceae bacterium
AGGAAGCTCGCCAAAGGGCATTGACCCAACGAAGGACTATGCGAGTTGAGGTTAACCTAACTACAAATTCGGCCAAGCTCTACGACGAAAACACAAATACGACGTCAGCAAATGATGACGTAATGATAAAGGCCCTAAACCTTTTACCATCGTTAAGAGTTCGTGTAGATGCTCGACCGTCAAATATCGGATACAACCCACCTGAACCGATGCCAGTACCAAACGCGGTTTTTAAGCCGAGTGTTTACAGCCCAAGTGTAAGTCAAACCGTATGTACGATTCGATTCTTGGCAAATGGATCGGCTGTCGACGCAGGAACGAATGCGACCGGATCCGGTGCGGTTCCGACTGGCCTGACCCTTCATGTTTGGTCCGCAAACGAGGCAACCCCTAATAACTCTGAGATCGCTCGTTCAATTACTGTTTTGGGAGCAACGGGTGTGATTCGTTTTTGGGAATTTGTACCTACGTCGACGGCCACAAACAAGTGGAAGGATTCACGGAGAAGTAGTTCCTTTGGCGGATAATTTGGTCAATTGGCCAAGTATTGAGTGCGGTGAATTGATATGGCAGAGAACAAGAATAGACAGAGTGGATTCTCGTATATTGATGTCATGATCGCCCTTGTGATCATGATGGTTGGCATTTTGGCTTTGGTTGGAGCTCTTAGTGCCAATCTTATTCGGTCACAGGAGTCTGAAAAGCGAATTATGGCCAAACAACTCGCGCTATCGACGATTGAATCGATTACATCTGCAAAGGAGATCAAGCGTCCCGGGGTTGTTGATGGATGGGATTCACTTAGAAATACGATGGGATCCGTTCCTATTGGGGAAACAAACGGGATCTTTCTGACGGGAATCAATCCCGTACGGACAGATACTGGCTGGGACGGCGTAGCCGGTACTAGCGATGACGCATGTTCCAACTCAGGTCCGTGCCTTGTATCCGGTCGCCCGTCGAACAATAGTCCTTTGATGACGGGATTCCAACGCCAAATCGTCATTACAGATGTACCGGATCCGGAAAGGCCATCCCCGCCAAATCCCATTACGAGACGTCGAATAGATGTAACGATTGTCTATTTTGTCAACCAAGCGACCCGTTATGAGACCGTTTCGACCATTTTAACGAATTACTAAAGGATTATGATCTCATTACCCAAAGACTCAAGAGTAACGATTGCGACGCAACGCCAGAGTGGTTTCAGTTTGATTGAATTGCTGATCGCAATGGTCTTGTTCATGGTGGTTTCGGCTTCGATCTACGGCCTGATGCAGCTGGGAACCTATGACCGAAATCGTGCAAGTCGTCGATCGGACGTCTTAAAGAATGCTCGAGTCGCTGTTCATATGATAGGTCGAGACGTTTTGAACGCAGGGCTCGCATACCATCGCCGAGGTGCTATCGTACCCGATAACTTTATCTCGACACGGCTACAGGTCCCAGCCGACGTCGATAGCCAGCGTGACATGCTAACGTCCGTGATTGTTGGCAATAATCTTTTTCAAAACAATCTCAATTCCGTAACTACGACCCGGACCGATTCTATCGCCTTCACATACAGGGATATGGATTTTAATTCTGGAAATGTGATCGATCTCTTAGGTGTTACCGCTGGCGGCAGCTCATCAGTTCCCCGGTTAACGTCCAAGACCGCTACCGGAGCCGCTGCAGCCCAGCGATATGACTTATTCCTGATCGAATCAGACACTTCTCAGGTTCTTATAATGGCGACAGCGGTCAATGGGTCGAACACGTTCGACGCCGCAACGGGTGACCCGATCGGCGTTAACCAAGCTCTTAACGGTACAGGGGTAAACGGAAGCCTTCTACGCCTATGTACGTCCACTTCGGATACCAACTGCACGACGTACTCGGCCACCGCAAAAAGAGTTTTTCTCGTGAGTTATAGAGTGAAGGAAGACGGCACTCTCGTGCGGATCATATATGGAAATAACCGCGGAGCCGCGGCATCAGATCAGATCCAGGAATTGCCTTTGGCGTATAACATTGAAGACCTTCAGATCAAATACGTTTTGGACGACGGGTCCACATCCGATAATCCGTCAGTTGGTAATGATGGCATCGTTGGAACCGCAGACGACGATTGGCAAGGATTTAATGCCATTCGACAAGTTCAGATAACGATAAAGGTTCAATCGACTGAAATCGACGAAAAAACTAAAAAACCTGAATCAATAACGATGACAGCTACTTTCAGTACCAGGAATTTGGGATATGACGCAAGCTAAGAAAATGGGAGACAACAAGATGGTGAAACAGGTGAGAAATACCAAAACGGGAATCGCTTCGGGGAAACCTAATTCTCCATTTTTCTTGTCATCAGGACAGGAAGGTACGGCGATCGTTATCGCATTGATGATAATGGTCCTTTTGATCAGCTTTGTGGCTCTTGCCGTATCGCGAACTAACAGCGAAACGATCGCTTCGAGCAACGATGAGGCCGAAACCAAGGCATTTGTTGCCGCAAATGCCAGCCTTGAGATACTCACCCGAAACTTTAATAAGAATTTCGAAACGAAATTAACGATCTCAGCCGCTGATATAACTCGTATTCAAGGCCAACATCCACCACTATTTGATGTCGATTACAATTTCAGCCAGGTCGTTACGCAGACACAAGCCACAAAGGACGTGGTGATGACGGGCGAAATGTTCCAGGGGCTAAATGCTCGGCGTGACGAGTGGCAACTGGATTCTGTGGCCACTGACAAGCGAAACGGCGTGCAGGTTGCTCTCCGACGCAAGTTTCTCAACAATCGTATTCCGATCTTCCAGTTCGGCATCTTTTACGATGACGATCTCGAATTTCACCCGGGGCCCCGTTTTGACTTCGGCGGCCGTGTTCACTCGAACGGCAGCCTTTTCATGCAGGCAGACACAGGCGTTTACTTTTCTTCAAAGGTAAGCACGGCGAATCATGTTTTCACTGATGTATCAAAAAATGGTTCCCCGTGGACAAACTGGAGCGATAATGTATTCATTAAGAATGGATCTGGCAATTATGTTCAGCTTCGGAACAACATGGGCAGCGTTCTTAAAAACACCACTAACGGTGCACCTGTGACGGGTGCCCCGCTTCCGACGGCCTATAAGGCAGCTGCCTGGACAACCAATTCGAACCTGTTTCAAGGCAATCTTCTTGCATATACAAAACCCCTCCAACTACCGATCAAGCTAAATAGCGATATCCAAGGTACCAACCTCGATATGGTCGAGGTCGTAAAACGCGGCAAGAATATCGGTGACCTCTGGAATAGCGGCACCGGAACCGTTAGTTCCCCGAGCATTATTCCGGTCATCGCAGCCACCGTCGATGATAAGGTCACGGCGGCTGAAAGGTACTACAACAAGACCGGTATTCGCGTATCTCTCGCTGATAGCAAGGCAAAGCTCCCTGGATGTGCAACTAGCACGGGAGCGCCAGTCACCACGGCGTGCGGTATTCGCCTTGACGGTGACGCAAATGGCCAGACTGCCGGTGGCACGAATCGCATCGGTTATCAACCCCGTTCGATGGCAGGCTCACCTGCATACACGGCAACCTCGGTCAATGGGGAAAGGTTCTTTACCGGCGGCGGAACCGAAAACTGGATAAAGATAGAAACGGTCGTTTACAACCCCGCGACTATCATGTACGACACTGAGGATATCACTCAAGACATACTCGCCAT
>JBGTBC010000426.1:0-16297 GCA_041749555.1 Pyrinomonadaceae bacterium
GACGGCCGACAGTATCGCTCCGGAAACTACGATCGATAATGGACCGACCGGAAGCGTTTCAAGTACGTCGGCGACTTTCAACTTCAGCTCTAACGAAGCGGGTTCGACCTTCCAATGCCAGCTCGATGGCGGCGGGTTTTCGGCCTGTACGTCACCGACCACGTATAACAGCCTTTCGCAGGGATCACATAATTTCCAAGTGCGGGCAACCGACCCCGCAGGAAACACCGATGCTTCGCCGGCCGTCAGGTCTTGGACGGTAGATACTATCGCCCCGGATACATTCATCGATTCGGGCCCGAGCGGGTTTGTTTCAAGTACATCGGCCACGTTTACGTTCAGCTCGAATGAAACGCCTGTGACCTTCCTTTGTTCGATAAACGGAGGAGTCTACTCGCTCTGCACATCCCCGGCCACATATAACGGCCTTGCTGAGGGAGCGCGTACTTTCGGCGTGCGCGCAATTGACGCGGCCGGCAATCAGGATGGCTCGCCCGCTATCAGGGCATGGACCATCGACACGACGCCCCCGGATACGACCATTCACGTCGGCCCGACCGGAACTGTCTCTTCGACCTCTGCGACATTCCAGTTTAGTTCAAATGACGGCACGGCGACTTTCCAGTGCCAGCTCGGTGGTACTTTTACCGCCTGCACGTCGCCCATTACTTATAACTCATTGGCCGAGGGACCGCATACTTTCTACGTGCGTGCGGTTGACCAGGCAGGTAATGTCGATCCAACACCGGCGGAGCGAACTTGGACTGTCGACACGGTGGCGCCTGAGACCACTATCGACAGCGGCCCGACAGGCACTGTTGCGTCTACGTCGGCGACTTTTACATTCAGCTCAAGTGAGCCGGGTTCAAGCTTCGGATGCTCGTTGGATGGAGCTGGTTTCTCAGCCTGTATTTCTCCGATCACTTATGAGGGGTTGGCACCGGGAGCACACAATTTCAATGTCCGTGCCACAGACGGAGCTGGGAATGTCGATCTGACACCGGCCTCCAGAAACTGGACGGTTGCACCTAACTACTCTATCTCCGGTAACATCAAACAGGCCCCTGGTATGACGAACCTTTCAGGCGTAACGGTCACTCTGTCTGCTTGCGCGACGGATATGACGACGACAGACGGATCAGGAAACTTCAGCTTTACTGGTCAATACTCAGGAACGTGTACGGTTACACCTTCCGGCCTCGGCAAGTTCTACGACACGATCAGCCTTACGTATAACAACGTGACGAGCAACATTACGGGTGTCGATTTCACCGCGTACAATTCGCTGGCTGAGGCGCCGACCAATCTCCGGATCATTAATCCATACGTCGTTCCCGGCCAGAGTGCCGTTGTAAGGGTCATTCTTGACACACCGGTCGCCGTAAACAGCGTCGCCTTTAGTGTCGATTATGACGAGGCTATGTTCGCGGGAGCTCCCGTGGTGGCATGTGGGTCGGATGCAGGCGCGGGGTGTGGCTTGACTGTCCTACCGGGAAGTGTCGGTATAACGGTCGTTCCCCAGGGCGGAACTTTCGCGGCCGGGATCCGAGAGGTTGTCACGCTGACCTTCCAGACCCAGGCGACGTCGGCGTCTAATACTTTGATGGACTTTATTGAAAGTCCTACCAGCCTCCTGATACGAAACACGGCTAATGATCCGCTTCTTGTCGAGCTGATTGACGGACATATCGTTTACCAGCAGGGATTAGAAGGAGATCTCGGCTTTGGTCCGGCAGGTGATGGGGTGGTCTTTTCGAATGACGTGATCCTTGCTCGCCAGTATGCAGCCGGGACCCTTGCCTTTGACCCGGCGTATAACCAGTTTCAGCGGATGGACAGCGCCCCTAGAGAGACTTTGGGCGACGGTTTGATCTCGTCGGGCGACGTTATCCAGGCAAGGAACTACGCCTCTGGCAACAACCTTGCGACAGCGGCCGGTGGCCCGTTCGGCCCGATCATTCCCGCTCCGCCGCCCGAGATGATGTTGTCCGGTGTCGAAACGCCGCGAGCGGTCAAGGTAATGCCCTCGAATGCCGTTGCCGGTTACAAGGTAACTGTGCCGGTCGAGATGAAAGCGCTTGGCGATGAACACGCTATACTATTTACTCTGGAGTATGACGCGATGAAGCTCAGCAATCCCACCGTTTCACTCGCGGGTGTTGCTCCGGCTGACGCGGTTCTCACGGTCAACGACAAGGAGAGCGGACGCTTGACGATACTCATTGACTCGGGCACGGCGTTCTCAGCCAATGCGATGCAGCTTTTGCATGTGACATTCGATGTGGCGGCCACAGCGGCCTCGGGCGAGACGCGGATCTCGTTTGCAGGTACCGGAAGCATTGCGAATACGATGGCTAATGAACTTCCCGCCAGCTATACCGAGGCGTTCATCACGATAAATGGTTTAGATTCTGGAGGCGTCGGGATTTCGGGCCGGGTTCTTACACCGAACGGCAGCGGTGTTCGAAATGCCAGGATAACGATAGCCGGGCCTGACGGATACATACGGACCGTGACGGCCAGCACATTGGGTTTTTACAGTTTCGACGGCGTGCCGGCCGGCCGGCCTTACAGGATCAGTGTCAGCTCAAAACAGTACCGGTTCGAGTCGCGTTGGGTCGAGACATCGGCGGATCTTGCCGATCTTGACTTCGTAGGCCTGGAATAGGAAACCCACGATCCAAACTGAAGACGGGCGGCTCTCGGGCCGCTCGTTTTTAATATTGACGATCAAGATCAAAGTCTTTGCCCGATATTTGTGAAAATCGTGAAAAAATGCGATATTATAATGTTGACAAAAATGTAATGATTTAATAATTTGTCAATCGGAGTAAGAGTTAGGAAATGCCAAAGATCGCTGATATTCAGGAAACGCCGAATCCCAACGCGGTGAAGTTCATATTAAAGGAGCCCGTTTCTCACGGGACCTCGCATTCGTTTAAAACGCTGGAATCGAGTGCAGAGGACGCTCTGGCGAGATCGATCTTCGATGTCGGAGAGGTGGTTTCTGTCTTTTACATGGACAAAATGATCACCGTGGAAAAAACGGATGATTCTGAATGGGACGAGATCCTTCCGGCCCTTGCGGTCCCGATCCGTGCGGCGGAGTCCGTGCAGTCCTCAAACGGTAATGGAAATAAGGCGGCCGCCCGAGCCGTCGGAGGAGCGATCGCAGCCGCTGCAAGCGATGACCCTAAATTGATGCAGATCAATGAGTTGCTAGATGAGCGGATCCGGCCTTACCTGGCCAGTGACGGTGGTTGGCTCGAGATAATTGAGCTGACTGACGACACATTAAAAATTCGTTATGAAGGCGCGTGCGGAAGCTGCCCAAGCTCACTTACGGGGACCCTGATGGCTATCGAGAATATGATCAAAGAAGAGATCGATCCTGAAATCTCGGTTGTTGCCGTTTAATGTGACAAAATACTCGCACCGAATTATTGATTCTCCACAATTTCTTGACATTATCGCCCTAAATTGTTCATAATGCGAATGATGGCGATTTTGCGTCAGTTGTCATCTCATCCACGGGAACAATTCCACTCAGATCCGCCGCATTGCTTGCCAGCTATAATTTTGCTTTTTAAACAGATGGAGGAGAAACCTAGTGAATAGCGAAGAACTCGAACAAAGCCTCAGGTCGGAATTCGAGACTTACCTCAATGGCTTCCTGGCCGAAATGCGGCAGGAGTCCGCCGAATTTCGTAACAAGATCGAGGCTGAGTTTGATCGGCACCGAGCCCTGGTTGACGAAGGATTCGGAGCGATCGCATCCCGTTTCGACACGGCACCCGCCTTCAATGAGGCCTTTAGCAGCTCGATCGCCGAGCATCTAAAGCTGGCCCGCGACGAAGGAGCCAAGATCGCGGCTAATGCGATGGTCGAGGCGGAGAAATTCGATGAAAGGACTGCGCCCGCCGCCAGATATGATGCCCTTCGGGATGCAGTAAACGACATCAGCAGCAAGGATTCTCAATCAGCCATCCTAAAATCACTTGTTCATCACGCTGCGGAATTCGCTCCACGCGGTGCATTTTTTATCATCAAGAGCAATCACTTTGCCGGTTGGAAGGTCTTCGGCACGGCCGACGAGATGGAAAAGACGATACTCGAGATCCACGTTCCGGTTTCGCAGGACACAATACTTGCTAAGGCGATCGATTCCCTCTCGACCGTCGAAGGTCACAATGGTAAATACTTTGAGGATAGTTCCTTTATCGATCCACTTGCTTTCGGTCAGCCCACTAAAATGATGGCTCTGCCTCTCATAGCGCGGGGCCGGGGTGTTGCCGTAATGTACGTCGATGAAGGCGAAGGCAGCGGTGACGTAAACCGTGAAGCTCTGGAGACGCTCATCAAGGTCGCCGGACTCACCGTCGAACTTCTGGCCTCTACCCAAACGGCAGCCGAAGAGAACCGAACTATGGGCGCGGCCGATTTTGAGAGCACGCAGCACGATTACGAAGATACACGACCGGTGCACGAAGAGTATGACGCTGCATATTCCGTGCCAACATCAGACGTTCCTGAGCCACCTGCAAGTGAGGCACCTGCCGATTTCTCGTTTACCGAGAGTTCGCCGGGCGATATCGAGTATACCCCTGAGCCAGCCCGAGAAGCGGCTCCCGACTACGGGATGCCATTTCAGGACCAGCCGATCGCGGATACTCCTCGTGTGAATGAAGAATTAGATTCGCAATTTGAGACAACGATTCCTGCGATCAACGAATTTGAAAGGCCTGCTTTTGCACAGGACTTTGAGCAACCTGCTGCCGTCCCGGAGTTCGAGCCGTCTCCCTTCGCCAGTCGACCGGAGGCCGAGCCTGCACCCGAGATGGATTACTCCTTCGGGACGACTGAGCCGGCCGGAATCGAAGCTCAGTCTGAGCCCGTCGATTTCCCGGCTGCGCAAGGTAACGAATTTCAGGCCCCGCTCCAGGAATTTAGTCCAGCCGTCGAACCTGACCATGCCAGCCAATTTGAAGCTCCCGGCTCCATAGAGCCCGCCGCCACCGCGGCATCACCGTTTGACCGCGCCGTCGTAGAATATAAGCCTGCCGCGGCCCCCTCCGGTACAGCATATACCCCGGCCCCGGAGCCGGAAGTACCGGCACCGGCGGCATCGACGCAACCGGCACGTTTCGGTGATCGCCCTGTCGATCTGCCCATCGATGTACCTGAAGATGAACGCCGACTTCACAATGACGCCCGACGGTTTGCGAGGCTGCTCGTCTCCGAGATCAAACTCTATAACGAGAAAAAGGTCATCGAGGGCAAACAGGCACATGACCTTTACGAACGTCTCCGGGAAGCTATCGACCGTTCGCGGGAGATGTACGACAAGCGCGTTCAGCCGCCCGTTGCGTCGAAGTTCGACTATTTCCATTACGAGTTGTTGAATTCGCTGGCCGAGGGCAGCGTCGAGCGTTTGGGCGAGGGATACCCCGGCGCAAGCGTTTAACGATATAACATCCAAAGAAAAAAGCCGCCAGCGAGAGATCGCGGCGGCTTTTCCTTTTTTTCATTCTGTTTCAAATGGTCAGGGATCGGTTCGCTCCGATGGCAGTACTGGCCGATTGGCCGCAGGAAGTTCCGGCGAGGTGTGACGGTGGGTGACCTTCCATTCCTTACCGATGAGCTTGTAGATCAGGGTCATGCGTCCCGCCGAGCTTTCCAGATTTCCCTCGAATTCCTGCGATTGTTTCCATTTACACGAGACATACGCGGCAGTTTTTCCAAACATCTCTACCCGCAGGCCAGTTATATCCAGAGTTACATTCTTGATCTTGGGGTATGACGCGTCGACGTTGCTCTTGACGTTATCCCAACCGATCGTCGCCGACCCGTTGTTGTTAAAGATCAACAGCCTGTCGCTTTTTTCATACGCATTCATCACCTTCTCGGCGTCGACCTGCCGTATCCCGTCCATCAATCGCTCAAAAGCCTCACGAACTCCCTTAGCCGGATCCACCGTTGGCACGGTCTTTTTTTGCCCAAAAGCTGACACCATACAGATCAAAACTACAATTGCTGCAAAGATCGGTTTTCTCATATTCAAAGCACCTCAGAAAGAACTATCTCTATTAGAGTGTATTACCTGATATCGTGCGGTAGCAAACAAATGGCCCGTTCTGCACCAAATCGTGGCGAAGAACCGTCGTATATGCACTATTTGGTTGTTCCAATAACAAGGCGCGATCGCGATATCCGGAGTTTTACGGTTGATCACGACGAACTTCTATCGCGGTACGATTTTTGCAGTGGAACGAAAATATAGTTGAGAACTCCCGCTTCAACCTGCTCGCCCCGATGCGACAATTTGGTTCCGAAGGAGGGAACTTGTATGTATCCAACAGTCAGAGCGGTCGCCGCTGCATTCTTTATTTTTTTGTTTTTGGGAAGCTTCATCGCTGTAGAAGCAGGTGCTTTATACGAGGCCCCCGATCCTCTCTCCAAGACTACTACCGTCGACGACGAGCAAGATACGGAAGAGGTGACGGCTCGTGTCGCCCGCGTCAGTTTTGTCAGCGGTGACGCCCGCATTCGCCGATCGGGCAGCGACGAATGGGAGAACGTTACGCTCAATCTGCCCGTCGTCGAGGGTGATGAGATCGCCACCGAGGCCGGCGCACGAATCGAACTTCAGCTTGCCAAGGACCAGCATCTTCGTCTCGAGGAAAACTCGTCGTTGAAACTCGTGACGTACACAGACGAGGGCATAGCACTTAGCCTTTCCCTGGGGACAATGCATTTGAAGGTCCGCACCTTTGACAAGGACAAGACGTTTTTTGAGATCGATGCGCCCAAGACGACCATGGCGCTCCAATCGGCCGGATCTTACCGAATCGACGCGGGAAATGTCGGTGACAAAGAGATCAGGATCGCCTCGATCACCGGTGAGATCCGGGTCTATACGGAAAATGCGGGATTCACATTAAAAAGCGGACGGCGTGCCCGTCTATTTGTTGACGGCCCGACACAGGGCGAATGGGAGACCGGGGACGCAATGGCCTCAATGGATGAATTCGACCGCTGGGCATCCACCCGGGATGAAGCAATAGCCTTACGTCTCGGGGAATCCTATTACGACAAATACTATGACGATGATATCTACGGCGCCGACGATCTGAACGACAACGGCCAATGGATCCACACACGCGATTACGGTTATGTCTGGCGGCCATATTCGTCCGCGATCCGGTCTTATTCCGATTGGTCTCCGTACAGATATGGACATTGGCGATGGCTGCCGCCGTTCGGATGGACCTGGGTAAATGACGAGCCGTGGGGCTGGGCGACTTATCATTACGGCCGGTGGTTCTACCACAACGGCTATTGGAACTGGTCGCCGTACGGCTACTATCGCTCCAGTCGAAGCTGGTGGCGGCCCGCACTAGTTGTGATCACAGTATTTAGAAACAACATCTGCTGGTATCCGCTCACCTATCACCAGGCTCGTGTTAACTTTAATCGCCAATATCACCGCCGCGACAATAACGGCCGCAATAACCAAAACGCCGGGCCCGTGCTTCCCGTCAGGGGTACAGGCGGCAGGGTACCCATCGAAATAGTACCGGTAGGTGGTGTTGTTGGCGTAGACACGAAAGATTTTGGAAAACGGGGTCGTGAGATACGACGAATGCCCCGGGAAGTGGCAGAAACCGTCATCGCCGCCAAAACCAACGATGCCGCACCTCAGCTTCCAAAACGCGATGAAGTTGGCAAAAACTTAGGCCGGGATATTTTGGCCGAGCGGCCGACACGCGACATTGCTGCCGCGCAGGCCAGGGTCGGAACGATGAAGCGAACCGGAGATGAACCGCTGGACAAAGAGCTTCGAACGACACGGATACTAGGCGGACGATCTTTACGAGCAGCCCCGACCACCGATATAAGCGGGCCTGATACTCGTCCGGCTGTCACCGAATCACGGCCCACCGGTATCTTCGAGCGGCCCACACCGGCAAGAGTTCGACCAAAGGTTGACGCGCCGGCGGAGCGGACACCGGTTGAACCACAAAGACAGCCGTCACCGACGGAGAATGTGGTTCGGCAACGGCAGCCGCCTACAGTTCGAGTAACGCCCAGGCAGGAACCGCCACCAGAAAGCGCAAAGCCAAAGCGCGATCCGGCACCGGTAAGGCAATCCCCACAACGAGAGCCGCCGGCTGCTGCGAAGCCTCGGGATACGGAGCCTCGCGCTAAAGAAACGCTAAAGAGTGCTCCAGCTCCCGCGAAGGAATCACCCAAACCCGTACGCCGGCCTGACGCTCCGTCGAAGAAGGCCGATCCGATAACGTGAGGCGGGTCGCGGATCAATTGGAGAGGGCAGCCCGAACCTGGCTGCCCTTATTTTATTAGTTCTGTAGGAAAATTGAGCGGTCGATGTCGGCAGGGTTTCCAACCACCACGAATCGAAGATTTTTCATATACTTATTGGCCACCGCCTGTATCTCTTCCGGTTTGACCTTTCTCATTCGGTCGAGAAAGCCGATCGAATTCCGCCATCCTCCGCCCATCAGCTCATATTGGGCAAGCTCCGCGGCCTGTGCGCCATTGGTTTCCTGCTTCAGGAAATAAGTCGTCAGAAAATAGCCGGAAAGCTGTCCCAATGTGTCCTCGTCGACCGGGTTTTGCCTGAGCCTTTGGATCTCGCCGAGCATGACCCGGATCGCTTCGTTGGGATTGACCGAACTTACTGATATGGCCCCCGTATTTGCCGCATGATCGTCGAGTTCCGCATCCGGAGCATATGAGAGATTCCTCCTCGTGCGAACTTCCTGAAACACAGCCTGCTGAAGGATCGAGATCGCCACTCGCATCGCGTAATAATCCGGATCACCGATCGCAGGGGCGGCAAAGACGCCTTTGACGTAATTCGTTTGAAGTGTTTTCGGAGTTATATCCACCGAGGGTTTCTCAAACACCAGCTGGGCCACCGGCGATGGTTTATAGTCTCCCCTGGGTAAACTGCTGAATGAAGCGGCGATACGCTTTTGCAGTTCGGCCGGATCGACGTCACCTACCACAACCAGAAGCAGCCGTGACGTCTGCATCATTCGGCGGTGGTACGCGGCGAGTTCAGATACTTTTAATCGGGTGACGGTTTCAACAGTTCCCTGCGGTTCATTAGAATACGGGTGGCCCGCAAATACGATCTTCCGCTTTTGCGAATCGAGCGATCCTTCGGGCGAATCATTCTCCGAGCGGAGCCCTGTCAGGATATTCGACCGTATCCTCTCAACATTTTCCGGAGCAAATGACGGATTTAATGCCAGGTCCGTAAACATCTGCCAAGAGCTGTCGAAACTAGCTTTGGTGCTGGCGAGTGCGATGACGCTAAAATCGTAATTGGACCCCGCCGATATTACTGTTCCGACGCGAGAGGTTTCCTTGCGGAGCCTCTGTGTCGGATACGACTTGCTTCCCTCCACAGCGGCACTAAGCGCAAAATTCTCGATCCCGGCATTTTGAGGATCGACATTGCGGACGCCACCGCGAAGGAACAATCCCGCTGCCACCGTCGGAGCTCCCTGTCGGCGCTTTACCAGCACCTTCATTCCATTTACGTCAAATTCCGTTACCTGTGGGGCCGTAGCCGCCGCGGTTTGCCCAAATGTGGGAACAGCCGAGAATGCAAATACAATAAAAACAAAGGTCCTAATCGACCTGCGATATGTAGATAAATTCATTATTGCTTGCCTCCGATCAGATCTTCCGGCGTAAGCTTGGCGATCGCCTGCTGCTCCGGCGAGATCAAGGCGAGGCCCACATGCGGTTTGTTTTGTATATATGTCTTTACGTAACGCGTGATCTCGGCCCTCGTCGTGGCACGAAGGCTCTTATGATATCCGCGGAAGTAATCGATACCAGTCGTCGACCACCAAAAGCTAAGCGTTCGGCCGTATTCGCTTAATTTTTCCCGGCTATAGAGATCGTCGGCCTCGAGCAGGGTCTTGGCACTTTCCAGCTCTTCGTCTGTGTAATAGCCCGGTTTATCAAACTGGTCGATCTCGGCAAAGAGTGCCTTTATCGCGACCTTGGCCTTTTCGGGCGTGGTCAGGAAGATCGCCTGGATCGGGCCCACATTTCTCTGGGTGTAGTATCCGATATTAGTACCCGTCGTGAGCCCCGAATCTACCAATGCACGCTGAAAGCGCGAATCCGGCTGCCTGATAATAAATGAGAAAACATCAGCGGCGTAAGTGCTGGCGTCATCTTTTCCTACCGACGGCCCATGCCAGCCGACCTGGACGAATACGCTCTGTACGGGTTGAAGAACTATCGCGCCCTCACTCTTTGTCAGCGGCGGGTGCTCGACGAGCGGAAACTCCTTAAAAGGATCTGCGGCACGCGGCCAGTCGCCGAACAATTGTTCGGCCAGAGTGAAAATATTCTGCGGATTGACGTCGCCGGTTACGACCAGCGCGGAATTATTCGGTACATAGTAACGCGATTGTATCAGCCGCATCTTCTCGGTCGTGGCAGCCGCAACGGTCTCGCGTGTACCGCCCGGACTCTTCCGCGTAGGATATTTATAAAAGAGCCGGTCGAGCAATGCCTGATTCAGGTAGTAACCCGGCTGCGACATATTGCGTTCAAGCTCACCGAGAACGACCTCTTTTTCAGCCGCAAACTCATTCTCGTCAAAGACCGGAAAGCGGGCCGAATCTCTAATGAACTTCATCGCGGGCAAAATATTGGGGCTCGTGGTGGTGAAATAATACTGGACGACCTCTTCGCGGGTCGTTCCGTTATTGACGATCCCCAGCTTGTCTATCTCGCCCATATAGGAAACGTCGCCGACCTGCGGCTTTAGCCTTAGCTCGCCGTCGCAGTTGAGCTGGCGAAATGCCGGGGCATTTCGAAACCTCAGAAATTCGCACCGGTAGATCGATGTAGCACGGTTTGTCTTAAAGAACATGTGCTCGTAAAGATGCGAAAGGCCGTTGAGTTCAGGCGGTTCGGTAAATGAACCGTTGCGGACCGCAAACTCCACAGTTACCAGCGGCACCGAAGAATCCGGAAATACGATGATCTCCATTCCGTTGGCGAGTGTTTTGGTAACGATCGGGATCTCATAGGGTGCCGGCGCATTCGCCGGGGTCGCCGATGGGCGTGCCGCCGCGGGGCGAGCACCTTGCGCGGGACTCACCGCGGGCAGAAGTGATAGAATTAAGGTTAAAGATAAAAAGAATTTTTTCACAAAATAACTCCAATAATGGCCTGACATTGGAATGTAACATACGGAGATACATTTTATGGAACGCGACAATTTGATGCACGGAGCCCGCACAGCGTTGAATACGAATCAAGACACTCGTGCCTGGGCAGAAGAATATCTGAAGGAAAAAACACGCTCTGAGAATACGCAGATGAGCGAAGAAGAGTTTGAAAAATACTGGCGCTATCACAAACCCGAGATCATGCACGCCGGAGCAGCCGAGGCGATGGCGGCATATCGCGAAAGCCGAAAATAAAAGCACGTCGTTCGCCTCGCTTTTCATCAAAAGGCGTCTATCGACAACACCCACTCACCCGTGATGAAACTTCTACAGGTCATCTGCCTTTTATCTTTGGTTGCGATCAATGCTGCGGCTGTAATCGCTACGCCTCAGATACCCGAAAGACTCAGATATGCCGGCCGCGAATATTTGATGTACTCCGAGCCACTCGAGCAGCGCTATGCTGCAGGCAAGTCAAGAAGACCTCCTATCCGTTCGGCCCCTTATTCCGGCAGCAGCGCACTGGAGCGTGGGTATGTCGCAACATGGGAGATTCGTAAAGACGGTCTTTACCTTGTGGACATCGATTCATGGGTCTGCGGTGCAAGGTCTGGGCTGCTCGACATTCCGTGCCGGCGCGCTATGCTCGAGGATATCCTTGGTCCGGTTGTCGACGAACGCTCACAGTTTGCGGCGTGGTTCACAGGCGAGTTACGGGTTCCCCAGGGTCGACAGTTGCTCTATGTCCACCTGCCCTATCGGTCCATCTACGAGCGGGACGTAATATTTCAAGTGCAGGCAGGAGTGGTCAAACCGCCCGTCACAATCGATAACACAAAAAAAGCTCTTCCTCCGGAATACAGATACACCGACAGGCGCTCTACGCCCCTCGGATCTTTTGATATTGCGGCGTCGCCGCCCAATCTACTGGATGAAATACACGAGCCCATCACAGCGGGCATGGGCCTTCGCAGGATAATGCTCGGTGCTTCGCAATCAGAGTTAGAGGCGGTGCTTGGACGCGGCGAAACCCTGTACCTGGGGTACCAGGCGGTAAACGAAACATACATCGATTACGGTGACAGCAGCGTACAGATCCGTTACGACCTTCCTGCAAAAACCGCTGCCGCGATCTACTTTATTAACCGGGCGACTCGCACTCGGCACCTGAAAACCGAGCGTGGCATCGGCTTCTCTGCGTCGGTTAATGATCTGCTAAGCGCACATGGAGAACCTATCGAGATCCGACGTATCTTGGTTTCGGAAACCTCCCCCGCCGAAGCAGTGGATTACTGTTACCCCGGCATCGAGTTCCGATTCGAAAACAACAAACTGAACCGCATCGCGGTCGTTCGGAGCAAGTAAGCTCGGTGGAAACGAGGATATTGTCGAAGATCTGAGATTCGGCGAGACAGAGAAAGCAGTTGGAATCAAAGAGGTGGGCCATTAGTCATGGTCAGAATAGATGTCTTCGCGGGAATATGTCCCGGAAGGAGCAACGGTATCGGAAGATTCAGCAAAGGCGGCCATGTCTCCTTCGAAATCTTCAACCGCCCCATCGGGCCCCAGACCTAACTCCATCTGGTCAGATGGCAACAAAGCGCGTAAATAGTCATCTACAGACATCCGAGGGATTTTGCGTGCGATCTGATCACAGCGAGGGTTTCCGGATTGATTCCTTCCAACGTCGGATTCATAACGTCAAAAATAACATCATTTTGAGCATTATGAATAGGTTTCTGGAAACTGACAATAACAGCCTCTGCGTCTCGTCCGTCCAGACCCTCAATCTCCTATTGACCCTCAAAATTGACCCGTGCTATTATGTTGCATGTATGGCACATTGTGTAATACATTGTACAGCAGGAATTTTCGGGGAAATTTTGGGACAGTTGCCGGATTGGCATAACACTAATGTGATCAGTAACTTACGTGTCCCAAAACTGTCCCAGCCTGGGACACTTTCAGGTATTTATTGGACAGGACGTCTATTCTATTATGCGAAAAGTAGTGACCATTTCAATGCCAACCGAGATGCACGAGCACATTGTGCGTCGACTTACTCGAACGCGATATGCGTCTGTAAGCGAATACATCCGCGAGCTGATAAGGAAGGATGAAAAGAGCCTAGGCAAAAAAGTTCCGCCGGATCCAGCAGTTAACGAGCCCGATCGGGAATCTCCTTTTATTGTGAGGTCCTTCAACGACTATATACACGAGACTTTGGCCGCTAATGGCCGTAGGACATAACCTGCACAGATCTTTGACAATTTGATTTCCAAATCCCCGCCCCGGTATGGGTCCCCAAACGCGAAGAATCGTGTTAGTGGGCAAGCCTGCTCCCCAGCGAGCCACCTCGTTCGTTATTTGAGGTTTTTCCTCAGGTAAGAAACGATCTTGAATGCATCCATATACACCCACGGTTTTTCGCCCAGTGTGTAATGGCCGCAGGGGATGGCGGCTCGGCTGTGTTTGATCTTGAGCCGTTTTAATTCGCGGATCACATCGCGGGAGAGGTCGACGGGGAAGCTGAGGTCGTAGAGAGTGTAAATATAACGCTGCGGCCGGGGCGGCAGCGTTGCAAGGCGTTCGAGATAAGACATCGGCGAGATCGGCAGCCAGTATTCGCGAAGTTCGTCGAGGGTGAGGTTATCGCCGAAGCTTTCTCTGACGTGATAGGTCGAGAGGCCCCGCCAGACGACATCAGCCGGATATCCGGAAACGTGGTTAAATACGGCGGCGTCGATATCCATATCGTGCGTAAAAGCGAAAAAACCAACGCACGAGCCGATGCTGGTACCGACGATGCCGATCTTTTCGTATCCCTGCTTCTTCAGCCATTTTACGGCCGAGCGAGTGTCAACAACGGATTGACGCAGGCTCTGCAGCGTGCGGCCGACATTTGGGGCAACGAGGTATTCGGCCCGTTCGAGCTCGGGCGGCATACGCTCTTCGTGATACGGCAGCGTCAACCGGAGTGCGGAGAAGCCGAGCTTGTTGAAAAGCTTGCAGAGATCGAAATACGTTCCGGCCTTTGCGTTCCAATGCGGCAGGACGATAACCGCTGACTTTTTGTTTATTGAGGGAAAGTATGCTGCGTAAGCCGTATTGTTCTCGATCGAAGGAGTCTCAATACCGCTGGTCCATGTCAGTGTTCTGAGTCCCCGCTTCAGCGGGCTTTGTGTTTTGAGTCCCCGCTTTAGCGGGCCCTCTTCTGCCGGATGAAGCCGGGACTCAGAACTGAAATCCTCGATCTCAGGTGAGAAAAAGAATGCATCGCTATTCTTCACGGTTTCTGCAGCGTATCGAGAAAAAAGGTGATGCGGTTCCTCATTATCTGGATTTCCTCCAATGTATTCGAAACCCCACTCAAACGGCTGCACCACGCGATTATCGTTAAGCATCGCGAAATGCCGTTCCTGATTGTGCATATAGCGTTTGAGCATATGAGAGGGGTTTTTTGCCGCGGATGAACGCAAATAGCGCTGATTTTTTATTCCTGATCCGCGTCATCCGCGTAGATCCGCGGCTAAGAAAACTCACGCAGTCGCGGCGCTGGCCTTCTTAACGATCTTTTCGTAAAAGGCAATGTATTGCGGGATGATCTTTGACGTAGAGTACCTTTGAACTGCAAGCTCGCGGCCTTTCTCGCCAAATGTCCGGCGAAGGCCCTCGTCGCGAAGCAGCACCAAAGTGTCCCGACTCATTTTTTCAACGTCGCCGACATCGCTGAGAAAACCGCTTTCGCCGTCGTTTACGACCTCCGGAATACCGCCGATTCGGGTCGCGATCACCGGCACTTCACACGCTTGTGCTTCGAGTGCCGCAAGGCCAAATGATTCGAGTTCGGACGGGAGTAGGAAAACGTCGGCGATTCCCAGGTAGTCTGAGATATTGGCCTGCTTTCCGACAAATACTACTGAGCCGTTCATGCCGAGCTGTTCGGCCCGGTAGGTGACCGCTGAAAGCTCAGGTCCGTCGCCGACCATAATGAGCCGGGCATTTTCACCGGCCGTGCGGACCTTAGCGAGTATCTCGACACAATCCGCCGGACGTTTTACAGCACGGAAGTTTGAAACGTGGACCAGTAGCCTTTCGCCGTTTGGGCTGAGTTCGGTTCTGAGCGGCGAATCCTCGATCCGGAGGTAGTGCTTTTCGCAGATGAAATTGGGTATAACCTCGATCTCGTCAAAATCGAACGTCTCGATCGTCGCCTGTTTGAGAAACTTTGAAACCGCCGTCACGCCGTCAGACTGCTGCAGTCCGTATCGCGTGATCGGCAGATACGAGCGGTCAGCCCCGACAAGCGTGATGTCGGTTCCATGCAGAGTGGTGATGACCGGCACATAGCGTTTCTGCTTGATCGATTCGCGGGCAAGGATCGCCGAGATCGAGTGCGGTATCGCGTAATGAACATGCAGTAGATCGAGCTTTTCTGCCCGGGCGACCGTCGCCATTTTGGTCGCAAGCGCGAGGTCGTACGGCTGATGCTCAAAAAGAGGATACGACATCATTTCCACTTCATGAAAATGAATCCGTTCGCTCAGCTCAGTCAACCGGGTCGGCAGGAATGAGGAAATAAAATGTACGTTATGCCCGCGTTCAGCGAGGTCGCGGCCGAGCTCAGACCCGACGATCCCGCTGCCGCCGTATGTTGGATAAACCGTA
This sequence comes from Pyrinomonadaceae bacterium, assembly GCA_041749555.1. Lineage (GTDB taxonomy): Bacteria > Acidobacteriota > Blastocatellia > Pyrinomonadales > Pyrinomonadaceae > OLB17. The sequence goes on from JBGTBC010000426.1 coordinate 15,897, forward strand.
ATGCCGATATTCATATACTTTCCGCCAACGCAATTGAATATCGTATCACGGTGAGATCGTCAAAACTACGTCCGCGACTAAGCGGCGATCGCCCGACCAGGATCCATTTGTGTTAATCTGTGTCCCAAATGAAAATCGACAAATTTCGCATAACCGAGGGTTCAAAACTAGACCTCATCGATCATCCGACCGATTTTACCGGCGATTATACAGATAAGAAGGATGCCGTAAAAGACCTGGAAAACAATGTCGAGCGGCTCAAAGTACAGCAGGACATGCTTTATGCCCAGGACGTGCATTCCCTGCTTATCATTTTTCAGGCGATGGACGCAGCCGGAAAAGACGGGGCGATAGAACATGTAATGAGCGGCGTCAATCCGCAGGGCTGCCACGTAGTATCA
>JBGTBC010000427.1:0-12977 GCA_041749555.1 Pyrinomonadaceae bacterium
CGATACTATGATCGGCTACCACGCCGTTTCGGTCATCGCTGACGCGATGGCCAAGGGCATCGAGGGTTTCGATTACGAAAAAGCCTACGCCGCCGCAAAACACTCCGCCGAACTAGACCACTTCGGCCTCGCCGCCTACAAACGCCGCGGCTACATCTCGATGGAGGACGAGAACGAATCAGTTTCGAGAACACTCGAATACGCATATAACGACTGGTGCATCGCGCAGATGGCAAGCATTCTGTACACGCGTCGAGCCGAGAGTATCAACTACACATACAGTTCTGACGGTGTGATAACGGACTCGATTTTGAAGAATTACTCAGATGAACACGACAAATACACGTTGAGAGCCGGTTACTATGAAAACCTCTTCGATACAAGAACCGGCTTCTTCCGCGCAAAAAAGAACGGCGGTTTCGTCGAGCCGTTCTCGCCGACCGAAGTGAATTTTGGCTTTACCGAAGGAAATTCTTGGCAGTATTCTTTCTTCGTCCCGCACGATTTAGGGCGCCTGATCGAGCTGCACGGCGGTCGCGAAAAATTTGCGGCGAAACTCGATGAAATGTTTACGACCGATCAGAAACTCACCGGGAGGGAACAGGCCGATCTAACCGGCATCATCGGCCAATATGCTCACGGCAACGAGCCTTCGCACCACATAGCATATCTTTTCAATTACGTCGGGGAGGCCTGGAAAACGCAAAAGTATGTAAGGCAGATCATGGACGAGTTTTACAAGAACTCGCCCGACGGCCTGATCGGCAATGAAGACTGCGGCCAAATGTCCGCCTGGTACATTCTGAGCGCAAGCGGTTTTTACCCAGTGAACCCGGGCGACGGGATATATGTGCTTGGTACACCACTCTTTCCTGAAGTTAAATACAGACTTGAAAATGGTACGACATTTACAGTCAAGGCATCGAATGTTTCCTCTAGGAACTTCTATATTCGCTCCGCAAAAGTTAACGGACGACAACTCGATGCGCCGATCCTTTCGCACAACGAAATAATGAAGGGTGGATCGCTAGAATTTGTAATGACGGATAAGCTGCAAATGACTGCCTTTCCGAGCAAGAGCGGGCCTATCACGACATTGCCGGGGAATGCGGTCGCGGTGCCTTTGATAACCGGACAGCGGACGTTTAGCGGGAGCACAACAGTGTCCCTGTCAACGACGAAATCGGATTCCAAGATCCGATTTACAACCGATGGTTCGGTTCCGACACTAAAATCTCAAATCTACGCTCGACCGATTACGATCGACATCGATACGACCATCAAAGCGATTACCGAGGATTTCCTGGGCCGAATGAGCCTGGCGGCGGAAGCGACATTTACGAAACGCTCGAATGACTGGACGGTCAAGGTCATATCGGGTTACAGCACGCAGTACACAGGAGGCGGTGAGAACGCGATCGTCGATGGCATTCGCGGCACAACCAATTTCGCGAGCGGCGAGTGGCAGGGGATTCAGGGCAAGCCGTACGAGGCCGTTATTGATCTGAAGCGAGCGACAGAGGTCAAAGAACTCGGAGCGAGCTTTTTACAGGTCGCCGGCCCGTGGATATGGATGCCCGATCGCGTTGAATTCGATGTTTCGTCGGACGGTGTCAATTTTACCAAGGCGGCGGAGATCAAGCCCGCATTTCCAGTCCGCGAGATGAAGCCTACGATTCGCGAGGTGATCGAAAAGATCGCTCCGGTCCGAGTTCGCTACGTTCGGATCAGGGCGTTCAACTTCGGCAAGATACCCGACTGGCACCCCGGCGCCGGCGGCGACCCGTGGATATTTATTGATGAGGTATTTATACGATAGGAGTTCTGTGTCCGTAGCGGCGGAGCGCCCTCCCTAATGGTCTGGGTAGGGATACGACGACGGGCTCTTTCCTGACGGGCGAGTTACGGACACGTACGTAACTATGATGTAATGAAATAGTTGTGACTTTTTATACGATAAAACTTATCCTGCTGGGGATCGGCCTTGGCCTTGCGGTTGGGATCGGGGTTTATACGTTCTGGTATGGGAAAGGGTATTCCTATATGAGCAATGACCCCTCGTCCTGCGCCAATTGTCACATTATGAACGAGCAGTATGACGGCTGGTTAAAGGCCAGTCATCACACCTCAGCGACCTGCAACGACTGTCACACGCCGGAGAATCTCGTCGGCAAATTTTACACCAAGGCATCGAACGGGTTCTGGCATTCCTACTATTTCACGTTAGGCGGATTTCATGAGCCGATACGCATAACCGAGCGGAACCGACAGGTGACCGAGCAGCAATGTCGTTATTGCCATCAGACGATGGTCGAATCGATAACGGTTTCCGAGGATCCGCAGCATTTTGAACAGGTGGCGTGTATCCAATGTCATCGCGATGTCGGGCACATGCATTAGAGAGGGAGAAAGAAAATGAGTAAGGAGAACGAAGAACTTCAGGTCGAAAACGCGGATGAAAAGGCTGCGCAAAAGAAACCGCGGACTTTCGGAATAAAGCTTGTTGCCCTGGTCGCTTTCGCATCGTTCGCGGCCGCTATACTTGGCCTCGCGCTCTTTACAAATATCATGGAGCGTAAGCAGGAGGGAGCGAATCCCTTCTTTCGTGTGGTCGAGCTGACGGACGATACCGAGGACCCGGCCATTTGGGGCAAGAACTTTCCGCTGCAATATGACAGTTATTTAAGGACCGTCGATCAGCAGAGGACACGATACGGCGGCAGCGAGGCCCTGCCGCGGGTACCCGATAACGCTGATCCCCGCTCCATCGTTGCCCAGTCGAGGCTGGAGGAAGATCCGCGCCTCAAGACGATGTGGGACGGCTATGCCTTCGCGGTCGATTTTCGCGAGGAACGCGGCCATGCATATATGCTCGAGGACCAAACGTTCACCGAACGTCAGAACGTGGTCCAGCAGCCCGGCTCGTGCGTTAATTGTCACGCTTCGGCCTATAACGCTTACAAGCGGTTAGGGAATGGCGATATCATGGCGGGCTTTGCGGTGCTCAATAAGATGCCTTATTTCGAGGCACGAAAGGAGGTATCGCATCCTGTGGCGTGTATCGACTGCCATGATTCGCAGACTATGCAGCTGAGGATCACGCGTCCGGCATTCATGAAAGGGATACAACTCGCAAAGGCCGCGCAGGGAACACAGAATTTTGAAGTTAATCGAGATGCGACCCGGCAGGAGATGCGGACCTTCGTCTGCGCCCAGTGCCACGTTGAATACTATTTCAAAGGCGAGGGAAAGGAGTTGACGTATCCGTGGCAAAACGGGCTGAAGGTCGAGAATATGATGGCCTATTACGATGAGGTAAAGCACAACGATTGGGTCCACCGGCAGACTGGTGCCGGCGTGCTGAAGGCCCAGCATCCGGAATTCGAAATGTATAGCCAGGGAATACACGCGAGAGCAGGTGTGTCCTGCGCCGATTGCCACATGCCATATACTCGGCAGGGCGCTATGAAGATCAGCAGCCACCACGTTCGCAGCCCACTGCTGAATATCAATGTATCGTGTCAAACATGTCACAAGGCGAGTGAGGAAGAGCTGAAGTTCCGTGTCGAGACAATTCAAACGCGTACTTACAACCTGCGAGCCATCGCGATGGATGCTCTTGTCGCCCTGATAAATGACATAAAGGGTGCGGTGGATTCGGGAGCTCCGGCGGATCGGATCGAGGCCGCTCGAAAAGAACAGCGGAAAGCGCAGTTCTATCTTGATTTCGTCGAGGCCGAAAATTCAATGGGTTTCCACGCACCGGCCGAGGCGGTGCGAATACTGGGTGAATCGATCAATTTCTCACGGATCGGCCAGGTGGCTCTCCGAGACGGGGCATCGCCGGCCGCGGCCCCTTGACGCTCATTTTGCGGGACCGTCGTAAATGTCCTTCGGGGCGAACCCTCGTTTCTTTACCTTTCGGAGAGCGGTGCGGATATCGCCGTCGACGCGTGTGAGAATGCGTCGGAGCTTCTGCTCGGGACGTGCCTTAAAGTAAGTCACGTGCGATGTCTCATAACCATTTGGTGAATGCGGGGAAAAGTAGTAATTCGAAACGCACGTTCGCGTTGCATCGGCTTTTATTTCGTTGACAGAATGCCACGATCGTTCGTTTGTAGCCATCAGAACCAATCTGTTAAAGAGGCTGGGTATTTCGACCGGGCGCGTGACCTTGTCATCCCAAAGTTCCAGGCTGCCGCCGTACTCTTGCTTCCAATCGGGGGTGATGTAATAAAGCAGATTTAGAACGCGATAGTTTTTTTGCTCGCCGTCATGCGAGTTATCGATATGCGGATTTAGGAAATGGCCGCGCGCCATCGCGCTCAGACCGCCCGCATAAAGGTGCGGGTCGCCAACCGCATCTCGTATACCGGTAAGATCGGCAACCTTCCCGATGACCCTGTCATCCTGTAATGCGAACGTGATATCCGATATCAGCGGGTCAAAATCGTCGAGCGATTTTGACGTAAACTTTCGTTCACGAAAGCTGTTAAGGAGACGCATTTTGTCCGTTGGTGGAAAGGTCGTCGCGATCTTTTCGGCGATCTCAGGCGGCAGCAGGCCGTCGATGGCTGTGCTACCGGCGGTCACCCCTTTGTCAGCAACAAAGTCCGCCCGGATGTCGGCAGCGTCACGATCAAGGCGTTCCAGGATCAAGCGAACTAGTTCGTCTCTCATCGATATCCAATCTATTATTACCACGGAGCGAATGCAATCCCCGGAAAAAAGTTGACCATACGGGCGGCGGCGGCGTCTAAGGTTGTGGCCGAAGAATTCGAGAGGAAGTTTCAGTTATGGATAGACGATATTTTTTGAAATCAGGCGGCGTAGCAATAGCGAGCTTTGGTTTTATGGCCGCGGCACCGCGATTTTTGCATCAATTCGCAAACGCGGCCGAGATCGCCGATGCATACGGTAAGAAAAAAGTCCTGGTGACGATATTTCAGCGTGGGGCTGTGGATGGGCTGAATATGATAGTGCCATACGGCGAGAGCGAATATTACAAAGTTCGCCGCTCCATAGCCATAAAAAAGCCGGGAGAAGCAGGCGGAGCGATCGACCTCGACGGATTTTTCGGTTTGCACCCGGCGATGAAGCCGCTCGAGGCATTCTGGAAAGACAAGAGGCTTGCGATCATTCAGTCGGCGGGTTCACCTGATAACACTCGTTCTCACTTTGATGCGCAGGATTATATGGAATCCGGCACCCCCGGAATTAAGAGTACGCGTGACGGATGGCTCAACCGTGTGCTTCAGACTACGTCCGGTAAGGAGATCTCACCCTTTCGGTCGGTTTCGATAACGCCGCAGCTTCCGAGATCGCTGTACGGAAAAGCACCGTCGGTCGCGATGACAAACCTGGCCGATTTTTCGATCAAGGCGGGTATGTATTCGACGAATTTGAAAGGTGGCTTCGAAGGCCTTTACGAACAGAATGCTAAGGACAATCTGGGCGAAACAGGAAAGGAAACCTTTGAAGCGGTCAACTACCTCAAAGAGGCAAACCCGGCTCAATATCAGCCCGACAACGGTGCGGTTTATCCGAATTCCCCGCTTGGCCGATCGCTGAGGCAGATCGCACAGCTTATTAAAGCTGGCGTTGGTCTTGAGGTCGCCTTCGCCGAAATGGGCGGTTGGGATACGCACACAAACCAAAGCGCTGGTGCAAACGCGTCGCAGGGGCAACTTGCGAATTTGCTTCGCGATTTCGCCGGAGCGATCGCCGCTTTCGGCACCGATCTCGGTAAACGAATGGATGACGTGGTCTTGCTCACGATGTCCGAATTCGGCCGGACAGTCCGTGAGAATGGTTCACGTGGCACGGACCATGGCCACGGCAATGCAATGCTCGTGCTTGGAAATTCCGTTAATGGCGGAAAAATCTATGGTGACTGGAAGGGCTTGAGAAACGAACAGCTTCACGAGGGCCGCGACCTCGCTGTTACGACTGATTTTCGCGATGTTTTCGCCGAAGCTGCGGTCAAACACATGCGTGCAAAAGACCTCGCAAAACTTTTTCCAGAATATAATGCAACAAAAACGAAGTTCAGGGGTTATTTAAAGGGTTAGTAAAATCCTCATCATCCTCCGAGGATAACCGCCCGCAGTAATCTCGCGGGCGGTTTTTTCTTTTTGGTCGAAATCAGTTAATCGGAAATAAAGGGAGACCTGATGAGGGTTATATGATTATTTGTCGCGGAATTTAGGCTGAGAATTAAGCATCTCGCCCATCTTTTGATGGATCAGGTTGATGGCTTTAAGCGGGCGGATCATTACTTTGAATTCGATGATCTTACCGTCATCGTTCCACCGGATCATATCGACGCCGTTGATAATAATTCCGTCGATCTCGGTCTCAAACTCGAGCACCGCATCCCGCTCACCCACAACCTCGCGAACGTACCTGAACGTATCGTTGCCGAAAACGTGGAGCGCCGCCGTCAAATACATCGTCGTGATCGCCTTCCCGATCTGCGGAGTATGTACCACGGGCGAATGGAAAACCACATCGTCAGCCAGCAGCTCAGAAAGACCACTAGCATCACGCATTCGGACTATGTCGTGCCATGACTGGACTATTTTCTGCCGCATTGGGTGACCTCTAGTGATTGCATCTAAACTCCCGGATCGTAGATCATACTCTCTCGCTTACTCCATATTTCTCAACCTCAACCGCAATGCTTGCAGTTTTATAAACCCTTCCGCATCGTGCTGATCGTACGCTCCGGCGTCGTCTTCGAATGTTACTACTCGTTCGCGATATAACGAATTCGGCGATTTGCGGCCGGTGATGGTTACGTTGCCTTTATAAAGCTTCAGTCTAACCTCACCGCTGACGGTTTCCTGGGTTTGGTTGACCATCGATTTTAGGATCTCGAATTCAGGTGCGAACCAGAAGCCGTAATAGATGGATTCTGCGAATTTTGTACCAAGCGAATCTCTCAGTCTGCCGACCTCGCGGTCGAGGGTGATCGATTCGAGGGCACGATGAGCGGCTTGAAGGATCGTCACGCCCGGCGTCTCGTATACTCCCCTCGATTTCATTCCAACAAAACGATTCTCGACCAGATCGACGCGGCCAATGCCGTGTTCGCCGCCAAGGTGATTGAGTTTTGACAGCATATCGACCGCACCGTATTTTTCGCCATCGATCGCGACTGGCTCTCCTTTTTCGAACGAGATCGTGATCTCCTGCGCGCTGTTCGAGGCGTTTTCCAGTGACTTTGTCAGCAGGAAGATATTTTCCGGCGGCGCGGTCCATGGGTCTTCGAGAATGCCGCCTTCGTAGCTGACGTGCATCAGATTGCGGTCCATCGAATACGGTTTTTCGGCGGTCGCGGTCACGGGAATGCCGTGTTTTGCACAGTATGCGATCAGAGCCGCACGGCCCTTGAATTCCCAATGCCGCCACGGAGCAATGACTTTGATGTCCGGCTGCAATGCATAATACGTCAGCTCAAAACGCACCTGATCGTTGCCTTTACCCGTCGCTCCGTGAGCAACAGCATCGGCCCCTTCCATCTGGGCGATCTCGATCTGTCGTTTGGCGATTACCGGTCGGGCCAGCGAAGTGCCTAGCAGGTAAACACCCTCGTAGAGAGCGTTAGCTTTAACGGCAGTCCAGACAAAATCTTTGACGAATTCCTCTCTTAGGTCTTCTACGTAAATCTTCGAGGCACCAGTGGCTAGGGCTTTTTCTTCAAGACCTGACATTTCTTCGCCCTGGCCGACATCGGCGCAATAGCAGACGACTTCGCAATCGTAAGTTTCCTTGATCCATAACAGCATCGCCGATGTATCCAGACCGCCGGAATAGGCGAGGATGACTTTATTTATTCTTTTATCCATAAGCGAGATCTCGACACTTTCGACCTATAAAGTTTCTTTACTTTGCGAACTTCGCGTCATTGCGTGAAAATAAATTCTCACGCAAAGGCGCACAGAACGCAAAGATGCCGGAACAGAGGCCGTAAACAGCCGGGCGGCGGGTTCCCTCGATGGAAATAATCAAATGACAGATAAACCGGGCAAACTCTGGGGCGGACGATTTACTGAAAAGCCCCACGAAACATTTGCGGAATTCAACGATTCGTTCCATTTTGACCGCAGGCTTTTTGCGGCTGATGTAAGGGCGAGCGTTGCGCACGCTAATGGATTAGCAAAGGCTGGAGTCTTGACCCTTGAGGAAGCGGAAGAGATCGTGGGCGGCCTGACGCAATTAGCTGCCGATCACATCATCGATCCCGATTTTTTCAATTCCCCTGCCGCTGAAGATGTTCATTCATTTATAGAAGCAAAACTGATCGAGGCCATTGGCGACCCTGGCCGCAAGCTACATACTGGCCGGAGCCGCAATGATCAAGTCGCAACCGCTTTTCGCTTATGGCTTCGCGATGAGATCGATTCGATCGACACTCTCGTCCGCGAACTGCAGGCCGCGATCATCGATACCGCGAATGGATATCGCGATGCTGTCATTCCAGGTTACACCCATTTGCAGCGTGCTCAGCCGATAATGTTTGCCCATTGGTGTCTAGCGTATTTCGAGATGCTGAGGCGCGACCGTGACCGCCTGGCAGATGTGAGAAGGCGAGTAAACGTTATGCCGCTAGGGTCAGGCGCCCTGGCCGGAACGGGCTTCCCTATCGACCGTGAATTGGTGGCGGCCGAGCTGCGATTCGACTCGGTTTCGGCAAACAGCCTCGATGCCGTTTCGGACCGGGATTTTGCGGTTGAGTTCACAGGTGCGTGTTCTTTGATAATGGTCCATCTTTCACGGCTGGCTGAGGACCTCATAATATATTGTTCACGAGAATTTGGATTTGTAACGCTTAGCGACGCTGTATCGAGCGGTTCAAGCCTGATGCCTCAGAAGAAGAATCCCGATGCGCTCGAGCTGCTTCGAGGAAAGTCAGGGCGTGTGTTCGGGCATCAGATGTCGCTGCTTGCGATGCTCAAAGGGCTGCCTCTGGCTTATAACAAGGATATGCAGGAGGATAAGGTTGCGGTTTTCGACTGCGCCGACACGGTCGAGATCTCACTAAGGGCGGCCGCTATTGTCATCGAGAACGCCGTCATTAATGAGGAGCGAACTCGCGAGGCAGCGACCGAAGGTTATCTCAATGCAACAGACCTCGCGGATTACCTTGTTAGAAAAGGTGTTCCTTTTCGAACCGCTCACGAAACCGTCGGCCGCACGGTCCTCTATGCCATCGGAAAAAGCAAAGAGCTGCATGACCTGACTGCGGAGGAACTGCGGTCTTTTTCACCGGCGATCGAAGACGACGTATTCGCGGCCATATCGCTCGAATCGGGACTATCTGCAAAGAGTACTACCGGCGGCACATCGCCCGACCGTGTCGCCGAGGCTCTCGAAGCGGCAAAGATATATCTGGCTGGGTAAAATGGACAAAACCGAACTCATAGAGCAAACAGCGCAGAACGAGCTAATGCAGTTTCTCGGCGTCAAGATCGAAGTCGCGACTGCAGAGCGCGTCGTGCTGACAATGGAGGTCACGCCAAAAGTGCATCAGTACGTCGGCATAATGAATGGCGGCGTTTCACTCTACCTATGCGAGACAGCCGCATCCATTGGAGTCGTAGCGTCCGCCGATCTGAGCCAAGTGACGCCGGTCGGGATCGAGATAAATGCCAATCATCTGCGAGCCGTTTCGAAAGGAATTATCACCGTCGAAGCCAAACCGGTATATCCCGGCCGCACGCTTAACGTTTGGAATATTGAGATCACTAATGACCGCGGCAAGCTGATCTGCATTTCGCGCATTACGATCCTCGTAAAGAAAAAAGCAGCTGTGAGCGGTTAATACGTACTTTGTTGTCGATCAAAATGGATCCGCCGGCCATTCGGCAAAGCATCGGTCATTTTGAACTATGTTATTCTTAAAAACATAGATACCGCCTCATTAAGGCCAAATCGGAAATGCAGTTTGACGACCTAATACCGACAATAAATACACTGCGAAATGTGCTCGACATCTCCCTTGTATTTATCATCGTTTATGTCGTCTTAAAGCTCCTTCGCGGCACGCGGGCAGTGCCGACAGTAGTGGGAATGGTCATTCTCGCACTCCTTTACTGGCTAGCGGCTTCTCAGGACCTTTCGACTTTAGAGTTTGTTCTTCGGTACGCGGTCGCATTCATTGGAATCGCGATAATCGTGCTTTTTCAATCGGAGATAAGGCAGGCCCTGATATTTTTTGCGAATCGTTTTAGTTTTCCTATTCTCAGGCGACAAAGAGGACAGTTCGGCGGAAGTGTCTATGACGAGATCGTTCTGGCCTTAACGACGTTGGCGTCCGAAAAGACCGGTGCTCTCATAGTGATCGAGCGGGATATCGGGCTTAGAAATTTTATCGACGCGGGTGTACAGATCGATGCTCGGTTGAGCTACGATCTGCTGGTGACCATATTCAATCCGTCAACCCCGCTTCATGATGGGGCGGTGATAGTTCAGAACGAGCGTTTGGCGGCCGCGTCTGTTTTTCTGCCGCTGACAAAAAATCCGGAGATATCTCGTGAGCTTGGAACACGGCATCGCGCGGCTATAGGTATCACCGAAGGAACCGATGCCATTTCGCTTGTCGTTTCAGAGGAAACAGGATTGATAACCTATGTTGAGGCTGGGAACGTGAGGAGAAATGTCGATACCAACCAACTGCGCAAGCTATTGCTCGATGCTTTGGAAATCCCGATGCTTAATACAGGCCGTGAGTCGCGGACGGCGATAAAAGAAGTTGAGACTGATGTTACCGCCGTATAGTGACTATGAACAGGATGTCGACCGACACTAAAAGGCCCCAGCTCGGAGAACCCAAAATACAATTGGTCAGACATGTCCTTAAAAGGATCTTTTTGGATGACTGGATGCTAAAATTGACGGCTCTGGTCATCACATTCGCACTTTGGTTCGGAGTCACCGGGCTAAGTACGCCGATCACCAAACGCTTCACGATACCGCTTGCCCCGAGCGTAGCGACAGATGTAGAGATCGTAAACAACCCAAGAGAGGAGGTTGAAATAGTCGTCAGTGGCGATAAGCGAAGGGTCGACCAGATCAGCAGAAGCGATTTGGTCGCGATGCTGGATCTCCGAGACGTTGCACCCGGTGATTGGGTAATTGCCCTCTCGCCGGAGACAATATCAGTCACTTTGCCGCAAGGTATAAAATTGATCGAGGTTCAGCCCAGCCGGATCCCGATCAACCTCGAGGCTGTCGAAGAAAAGGATATAGAAGTCAAGGTCATATTCTCCGGAAACCTGGCACCCGGCTTCGAGGTATACGGCGCAAACGTCTTGCCAGCCAGGATCCGCGTGCGTGGACCTGCTAGCTTTATCAAAACTCTTGAACACGTCGAAACCGATCCTGTCGACATCGAAGGGAGAGAACGCGATTTCACGGCCCGGCAGGTCCCTGTCGGCGTTTCGAATCCGAAGGCGTCTGTACTGAACACCGTCGTTGACGTTATTTTCCGTATTGGAGAAAGAAGAGTGGAGCGAAACTTTTCAGTGCCGATATCCGGTTTCCCCGTTCCGATCGCGGGTCTTGAAGGAAAGACGGCTTATTTCACGCTTTATGGTCCGCGCACCATGGTAACGGAGGCGCGAGATAGTGATTTTCGCATAGAGATGCCGCAAACCGAGGGTGGTCAACCGCAAGTTGTACTGCCGCCGGGTTTCGAAAATGTGGTTGAGGTCAGGAAACTGACGGTCAGATAACGGCCTTTAGCCAATCTGCGATATCGGAGCGCATTTCATCCGTGATCTCGTGTTTGGCATTGTAGTGTTTCGATCTATACCGCGGCAGAAAGCTGCCGAGCCTCTCATCAAAACTCTTAAATTGCTCCTGCGTGTAAAACTCATCGTCGTCACCGAACAGATAAAACGTTTCGCCCTCAAATGGTTTGTACGCCGGATTTGTGTCCAGATCCCCCGGTATCCCGCCGCACACGCCGATGATCCCTTTTAGAACGTCCGGGTGTGTGAAGGCGAAACGGAAGTTAAGGGCACAAGATTGGGAAAAGCCGTATATAAATACTTTGTCCGGGTCGATCTTTCCGTCTCCTGCGAGCGTTTCGATAACATCCAGGACAAATCGATGGTGCATCTGAATATGCTCCTCGGGCCGGTGATCGGAAAGCCATCCGAACCCGATCCGGTAACCGTCGTCAGTGCGGCGATAATGCGGATGCGGGGCCTGGACCGACGCGATCATCATCTCCGGCGGTGCGATCCGACGGGCCTCACGCATCATATATCGCTTGTGTGCTCCGTAACCATGAACAGCTATCAATAACGGAACCGGAGACGATAACTCCGTCGGCTCAAGGAGATCGTAATAAAGTTTGATCTCAGCCGTTGTGTAGAGATCGGTTTGAATTTCTGCGTCAGCCATAACCAATTACTTGACCCTATACAAAACATATACGCAGCCATTATTCAGCGGTTTGCACTCTAACAATTCGAGGTCGATCTGTCGCGACATCCGATGAAAGACGGGAATTCCCGACCCCAAGAGCACGGGGTGGATACTGAATCCAACCTCGTCGATCACGCCTGCCTCAAACAACTCTCGGGCTAGCTCACCCCCGCCCATTACGCAGATGTCCTTCCCGTCCTGCCGCTTGATATCTCGCACGAACTCGCCCGGGTCCGTATTAACGATCTCATAACTGCCCTGTATGCCTGGCTTCATTGTTCTCGAAAAAACAACGGACCGCATCCCGCCCTGCATCTCCTCCGCCTTTTTCAGATCCTCTTCTGATAAGTTCGCCATCGCCGCTGACCACGTTTTCCTCCCCATGATGATCGTGTCGAACCGGTCCCACATATCCTTCATCAATTCCATAGCCTCCGCATCCATGATCAGCCAATCCACCGCCCCGTCCCCGCGGGCGAAGTAGTTATCGAGGCTGTTCGCACCCCCAAATATCACTTTGCGCACAAATTGGACCTCCT
>JBGTBC010000428.1:0-4867 GCA_041749555.1 Pyrinomonadaceae bacterium
GGTGAGTGCCGAATAAATTACGTCAGTTCCGAGAAGCTGATGAACACGGCGTTTCGTTATACCGCCGCGTTTGTAAAGGAGGACGGGCGCTGGCAGATCGTGGCCCTGCACACCAGCCGGCCAGCCCAGTAGTCTCGGGCAATCGTTGGACCTTAAGGAAATAATGGACCTATGGATATAGACGACCTTAAGAACGTCGGCGGCACATCAGGCGGACTGATCGAATTCCTTATCGGCTTCATCATGACGATCGCGGGAGCCTACATGCTGATCAGCCGTGTAATGGTCACCAGCGCGTTCTGGAACTGGGGCGGTTATAACACTTTCGGGCTGTCGCTTGTACCTATGATCTTCGGCATCGGGATCGTTTTCTTCAACGGTAGGTCGCTGATCGGCTGGCTGCTTGTACTCATCAGCGTGATCGTGATCGCGTCTGGAATACTGATCAACCTGCAGATATATTTTCAGCCGACCAGTCTGTTTAATACCATCGTAATGCTCGTCCTATTTGCGGGTGGCATCGGATTGATCGCCAAGGCGGTGGCGTCGCACGGGTAGGCCCAAAGTATGAAAAGATCTATTTCGCTTCTCGCCCTTGTTTTCCTTACGGTTTCGGCCTTTTCCCAGGTGCGTCCGCGTGCTCGCGATCTAGGCGTGCCATTTGACGGAACACCGGGAGCAAACAATGCCATTACTGACGTTAAAGGCGTCGAGGTTGGATACACTACGCTCGTTTCAGGAGCCGGCGACAGAGCCGTCCGTACCGGCGTCACCGCGATACTTCCGCAGGGAAAGAACTTCGCCGGCCGCCTGTTCGCAGCGTGGCACACGCTTAACGGTAATGGCGAGATGACCGGCACGACATGGATCGAAGAATCCGGAGGTCTTGGTTCTCCGATCCTGATCACAAACACACACAGCGTCGGCATCGTGCGTGATGCCGTGATCGAATGGGGCACGAAAAAGTTTCCCGCAGGTGGCTACTCGGGTGATTTCAGTCTGCCAGTTGTTGCCGAAACGTGGGACGGCTACCTCAACGATATCAACGGCTTCCACGTCAAAAAAGAACACGTGTTCGCGGCATTGGATTCCGCGAAATCTGGGTCGATCGCGGAGGGGAATGTCGGGGGCGGAACTGGAATGGCGTCACACGGGTTCAAGGCGGGCACCGGCACAGCATCGCGGGTGATCGACGTGCGATTCGGCGGCTACACAGTGGCCGTGCTGGTCCAGGCGAATTATGGAGCCCGGCAATTTTTCACAGTTTCGGGTGTTCCTGTCGGACGAGAGATCACCGACCTGCAAATGAAAATTGGCCAGCAGGTTTCCATGAATTCCTTTAAGAAGGTTGACGAAGGTGCTGGCTCGATAATTGTTGTGCTCGCGACCGACGCTCCGCTCCTGCCCCACCAACTTAAGCGAATGGCTCAGCGGATCTCGCTGGGAATAGGAAGGGTCGGTGGCCGAGGGGAGAATTCTTCGGGTGATATCTTCATCGCTTTTTCTACAGCAAATGCTAACGAGATCGGCAAGAACGAAGGTATACCGACCGTGCAGATGCTTCCTAACGATCGGATCAATATGCTCTTTGGAGCGACAGTTCAAGCTACAGAAGAAGCGATCATCAATGCTATGGTCGCTGCCGAAACGATGAAAGGATACAAAGGCAACACGATCTTCGCCCTGCCGCACGACCGCCTGCAGGAAGTGTTGAAGAAGTACAATCGTCTGCAAAAACCCTGATGGGGCGGCTCTCGCGCAGTTAAACTGCAGCAGCCCGCACGAAGCAAGGGCATTATTAAAGTTCGACCCATGTCACTTCAACAAAATATCGAAGCTTTATTTGCCAGGACCGAATTCGAAGCGGCCGACCGGGCGATATACGAAGCGTTCAAATCGGCGCTCCGCCGTGGCGAGATCCGCTCGGCTGAAAAAGATGTCGATGGCAACTGGCATGCGAATACGTGGGTGAAGCAGGGAATTTTGCTCGGCTTTCGGATGGGCAAGATGGTCGAGATCTCTCAGCCGACCGAGACACTGCAATTCTTTGACAAAGACACATTTCCGCTCCGTCCTATGACTCTGGATGACGGTGTACGGATCGTGATCGGCGGTTCGGCTATACGGGACGGCAGTTATGTCGCTCCAAGTGTCGTTGTGGTACCGCCCGCGTATATAAATGTCGGTGCGTATGTTGATGAAGGCACAATGGTTGATTCGCATGCACTTGTTGGGTCATGTGCTCAGATCGGGAAACGCGTCCATCTCTCGGCAGCGGCCCAGATCGGCGGGGTCTTGGAGCCGGTCGGGGCGGTGCCGGTGATTATCGAGGACGATGTTCTAGTCGGCGGCAACACCGGCGTATATGAGGGTACGGTCGTTCGCGAGCGTGCGGTTCTGGCATCGGGAGTCATACTCACGCGTTCAACGCCACTTTTCGATCTGCCAAACGAAAGGATCATAAAATCCGATGGAGACCGACCGTTGGAAGTTCCCGCCGGAGCGGTTGTAGTGCAAGGTTCGCGCGCTATCACCAAAGGTTTCGGCCAAGAGAACGGCCTCTCCATCTACGCTCCGATCATCGTTAAGTATCGCGACGAGAGGACAGATGTCGCGACGAGATTGGAAGATTACCTTCGATGAGAGTTCGCCCGGTGGATACCTTACGTTAAAGCGTCGGGCTGCTGCCGTTTCTATGAATTCGTGCTCTGACTAAATGGAGAATGTATTTCGACACTGTTAAGATTTAAGTGTTATGAGTAATGTGAATGAAAACCCTGAAGCGGAAAATGGTGAGGACCACGGTCTAAAAGAACACATCGGCGGCATTGGTCAGCGGATCATCGGCGAGATCGAGCGGATCGGCGGTATCCTCACGGCTGATCCCAATACGGCGGCGGAAGGCGAATTTAACGTCGAGGTCGGCGAACTCCGGGACGAGACCGAAGAGGACCTTGAAGCCAGCGAGCCTCCAAACAGGCGGGAAGATCAATAACGACCCTTCTTCTTTGAATGAAAGCAATTGTTGAAAAGACGGAGTTTCGGCTGCCAATGCGGCTCCAGGGGCTGCAGCCGACCCTTATCCGCCAGTTCTTCGAACGCGCTCTGCCGGATAGCATCAATTTCGGCTTGGGCGAGCCGGACCTGCCAACGCCGCAGTTTCTCCGCGACGAGGCGGCCCGGGTCGCACGTGATGAGCAGAATGGGTATACATCGCACCCCGGCATGCCCGCATTGCGGATTAAGATCGCGGAGCAATATCCACACTTAAACCTCGGGATGACCGATGTTGTGGTTACGTGCGGGTCACAGGAGGCGATGACGGCCGCATTTCTGGCGATCATCGATAAGGGCGATGATGTGCTGTTGCCCAATCCGAGTTTTCCTGCATACGACGCCTGCGTGAAGATCTCAGAAGGGAATCCGGTTTATTATCGCCTACCGGCAGATAAAGAGTTCGCATTTGATATCGACGAATTTAATCGCGCGATCACACCGAAAACAAAAGCCGCAGTCGTGATCAGCCCTTCAAACCCGACTGGAAAGATCTTAAGTCCAAGTGATCTGCGACAGATAGCCGACGCGCTCGAGGGAAGCGGCATTTATCTGATCACGGATGAGATCTATGCCGATCTGTTTTTTGGCGACCGCCCTCGTTCGGCCTCGGAGTTTTATGACAAAACGGTCATTATCAGCGGATTGTCAAAATCGCTCAGCATGACCGGCTGGCGACTCGGCTGGGCGGCAAGTACGCAATCCGAGATCGTGAATGCGATCCAGATACTTCACGGCTTTATAACGGTTTGTGCCTCGGCAATTACGCAGAAAGCGGCCTTGCTCGGATGGACTGCTGAGGCCGAAGCGGCAAAGCAGCATGCACGCGATGTCTATCGTAAACGAGGAGCATTTCTCGTCGATCTGTTTGAAAAAGAGATGGGTTTGCATGCGACCTCGCCCGAAGGCGCATTTTATACGATGCTGGATGTTCGCTCACTTGGCGATGATATTGACGTTGCCGAAAAATGCTTGCAAAATCGTGTGATCACAGTGCCGGGGGTTGCTTTCGGATCGGAAGCCAAAGGATTCCTTCGCATATCTTTCTGCAATACCGAAGAGAAGATGGTCGAAGGGGTACGCCGGATGAAGGAAGCTTTGAAAGTGAAAAAGTGAAAAAATACCGAGTAGGAATATTGGGAGCTACAGGAACTGTCGGGCAGCGTTTTGCCCAGCTTCTCGAGGGGCACCCTCAGTTTGAGATCACGGCAATGGCCGCTTCGGACCGTTCCGCGGGGAAGCCGTACACGGAGGCTTGCGCCTGGAAACTGCCGGGCAAAATGCCGGCTGCGGTCCGCGATATCGTTGTGCAGCCGATCGAACCGCCGCTCGATTGTGATCTTGTGTTTTCGAGCTTGCCATCCAGCGTAGCACGTGAAACAGAGGCGGCGTTTGCTCGCGCCGGATATCCGGTGATCAGCAACTCATCGTGTTATCGGATGGACGAGGATGTACCGCTGCTCATTGCCGAGATCAACGCCGAGCACACGGAGTTGATTGAATTTCAGCGAGAAAAACGGGGTTTTGGCACCGGCTTTATTGTAACTAATCCGAATTGTGCAGTCGCCAGCTTTGCGCCTCCTTTGGCGGCCCTTCACCGACGGTTTGGCGTGGAATCAGCTGCGATCACAACGATGCAGGCGATATCGGGTGCGGGGTACCCCGGCGTAGAATCACTGGACATTACGGATAACGTTTTTCCATATATTCCCGGCGAAGAACCAAAGGTCGAAACGGAAGCTCAAAAGATCCTCGGCACGCTCAGCGAAAGGAGAATAGTGCTTGCCGATTTCACGGTTTCGGCCCAGTGTTT
>JBGTBC010000429.1:0-1781 GCA_041749555.1 Pyrinomonadaceae bacterium
TGCTGACCGCTCGCGGGCGTCCGGAGGATGTGCTGCAGGGATTTGAGGCAGGCACAGATGATTATCTTGCGAAACCTTTTGACCTGAATATCTTTCTTGCACGGCTGAATGGCTTGCTTCGCCGCCGCGAATGGGCCCGCACCGAATCCCGCCCGTCCGCCGGGGGTGTGATGCTGATCAACGGCAGGAGCGTGGATCTTGAGAATCTAGAATTAAAACACGGCGATGAGATCGTTCATCTCACCCTAATGGAGGCAAAGCTCCTGCAATATCTGATCGAGAACGAAGGGCGGCCCGTTTCGCGGAAAGCGATCCTCGAAGAGGTCTGGGGCCTTCAGGAAGATACCGATACGCGTGCGATCGACAATTTCATCGTCCGCCTGCGAAAGCACCTTGAGGACGAACCCAACAGTCCGCAGATAGTCCAGACGGTCCGGGGCATCGGCTACAGATACGTAAAACCGTCAGCCTGATCGGCGTAGTTGTGCCTTGCGAGCACATGTATCTCTTCACGCCAGTTTTCATGGATCTCGAAACGCCACATTTCGATCTCTGGTGAGATAGTACGAGCGAAGAATTCGAAATCCCGATGAAAGCTCCATGCCGGAGCCGCGAGATAAATAAGGGCGGGCCTGTCCAGGATCTCGCGGCCGTCGAATAGGTTTGCGTCAGCGAGAATGCCCCGGCGGCGCTGCAATTCGATCTTTCGCCAGTAATCGGCGGCCTGAAAGACCATTTCACGGTCGGGCTGGGTTTTGAGCTCGATGATCACCAATCGACCATCGCGGCGCAGGGCCAGCAGGTCAATCTTGTCGTTCGACGAGCGAAACTGATTGTAGATCGGTGAGAGGATCAGATTCGCGTCGAGCAGCGAGATATTGCGCCGCAGTATCGATTCGAGCCAAGCTTCAGGCGAAGTGCGGGAGAGTTCATGGCGTTTATTTGAAGCAGAGTGTGACCGGTTTTCTTCGAGCCGGGCCACTAATGCCTCCAATTCATCCCATGTGCCGTCCGTCAGCAGGCTCCGTTCGCGGCCAACGCCGAACCATCCTTTTTCACCGTTGGCCATAACGCGCACTCGTGCGAAAGGCAGCCCATGAAATCTCAGCGTTTCGCCGTTTCGCGAATAGACTATATCGATGCTTTCGGGGGCAAGTTCAACGATCGCGGCCGCGGTCTTGCTAATTATGGCCCCGGAAGGAAGTGCGAGTTTCTGGGCCTTTTCTCGCCATAACTCACGCACTTTTCGTTTCGGAAGACCCACTAGCCGCGGCGGGTCGTCCTTGCGGATGATCTCAAAAACGGTGATCTTGTTCTTCCACCTTTCGGTCAGCAGGGCGTGAAGCTTCTGTGCGCTTCGCGATTGTCGCTTTTCACAAACGATCCAGATGTCGAGCACAGGACGATTCTTCCGCATACCGAGTTTTTCGAGCCAGAGGATGGCGGCAGTAAAGACCGACTCGACGGTTAATGAGCCGGTCACATCGGCAATAGCGGCGGTGGGTGTTTTATCGGGCTGGTCGAAGTTTATCTGGGCGAGGCGGCCATTTTCCGAGTTAAGCCCGACTCGGCCGATCTTAGTGCCGGGCAGGTGATCGGCGATTAACCTGGCCATTTCGTTCGCTTTTTCGAGCCGTGCGAGTTCGACCTCGGCGGCGAGGTCGGCCGCCGGAGTGCGGGGGACGAGCCGCATAGTTTCTGACGCCTCACCTGAAAGCTCGGCGACATCTATCAAGATCTCGCCTTCGTTTAATGAGTACGCGGTAACCTGTCGTGTATGC
>JBGTBC010000430.1:0-22292 GCA_041749555.1 Pyrinomonadaceae bacterium
GATCCATCAAGCACCAGGGTTCTTGCTCATGCCGGCGTTCGCGGCGGAGTCCACGTTATTTTTGAAGTTCGAGAATATCCCCTTACCGTTGAGGTTAGATTTGACGGTTTGCGGACCGTTACAAAAGACGAGCTTCTGGCCGAGTTACGCCTGCAGAATGCAGAAATTGTGGTTGGGAGTCCTTATCGACCGGAAAAAGTGCGAAAAGCACATCGTATAATATTGAACTACCTACACAAAACGCGCGGTTTCACTGGCGCGAGGGTAGTGATAACCGAAGAGGTCCCCTCCGCCATATCAATAAAACTAGCTTTCGTTATTCACGAGACGCCCGAACAAGATAAAGACGATCATGAAAGCCGTTAACAATTCACATACAGAAATGTCCCTGCGTGAGATCACAAAGGAAACCGTGCGAGCCATCACGCGGTTGAAGGTGAATCCGGAACAGGAGCGGTTCGTCGCGACGAACGCCGAATCTATCGCGGAAGCCTATTTCTCGCCTGACACAGCGTGGTTCCGTGCAATCTATGCCGGTGATACTCCGGTAGGGTTTCTGATGCTGGAGGATAATGCGGCCGAAGGGAAGTACTTCTTGTGGCGCTTTATGATCGATGCCCGATATCAGAGGAACGGCATTGGGCAAAAAGCCCTTGAGCTGTTATTTGAGCATGTAAAAACACGCCCCGATGCGATTGTTCTATACACAAGCTGCGTCCCGGGCGAAGGCAGCCCTGGGCCTTTCTACGAGACAATGGGCTTCGTCTACACGGGCGAGGAAGACGACGGCGAACTCATAATGCGGCGGGAACTTTAGATCAGGAAGATCATAAACGAAGGCTAGTAGGCTCTATCGGGTTTCACCTAGCGTCTCAAAAGTAGCATAGCTACTGCGTGAAAATTTTCTAAGCGGAATGGTAGCGAAGTTATCGATATCTTTAATCACACTGCTCGTCGGAGGCTGGATGATCTTTGACGGGATACATGTGCTATCCACAGGAAAATACTTCGGACCCGAAAAGCCCGGCCCGTGGATCGATCTGGTTACGGCTATGGGTCTTGACCCATTTAAGTTTGGAGTCTCCTTCATTACATTAGGTATCCTATGGCTCGGCTTTACCTCCGCAATGCTTCTTGGACAGAACTGGGCTTGGTACGCCGCCGTGATCACGGCCGTTCTGACGCTCTGGTACCTGCCTGTCGGAACGGTGTTGTCGGTCATCTTTATCGTATTGTTGATCGTCTTCCGATCGAGTTTGATTTCAGGATCGTGACGCAAGTGAGCCATCGGCGACCAAGCTTTATTTCACTGAGAGGCAGGCGTGATTGAGGTGGTTCCTCACAACCCGTGTTGGCGGGAAGCCTTCGAAGCCGAAGCGGCACTCGTCGCCGGTGCTCTCGGCTACAATGCCGTGGCCATCCACCATATAGGCAGCACGGCGATACCCGGCATATATGCAAAGCCGGTAATAGATATTCTTGTCGAATTTGTTGACGTAACCGTTCTCGAGGCCGCAAACGAGCGGATGGAACGGCTCGGGTACGAGGTAAAGGGCGAATTCGGTATACTCGGTCGGCGCTACTTTCGAAAAGATAATAAAAATGGCGTTCGGACCCATCAGATCCACGCGTTTCCCGCTGGCAGCGAGCAGGTCACACATCATCTCGCATTTCGCGACTACATGAACGCGCATCCGGAACGTGCGAATGCCTACAGCGAACTGAAGCGTAAACTCGCCGCTGAATACCCTGATAATATGAACGACTATATGGACGGCAAGGACGCCTTTATAAAGGAAACGGTCCAAATGGCGTTGCGATGGCTCGCTAAGCACTGAACGGAATGGCGGAGTGTATTCTCATCGTAGGTCGAAAAAACACGACAGACAAATAGCGGGTCAACGTCCTTGATCGGGGCTGATTCCGCCATGACGGTGAGTTCCGGTGTATTATAGATAAAACGATTGCTTTCTCTTGAAACGTTTGGTATATTCTTCGACAGCCTGCTCTGCAGGTTTGTTCTTTGACAATCCAATTATTCGGCTGGCACGCGCTGCCGCCGTGAAACACTTTACGCACTTTTCGAAAAATGGGACAGACAGACCTAACGTCCTGAGTCTGAATGGTTTATCTGTCCCACTTTCTGTCCCACGTGGGACAGCCCGAATAGTGTGTATCGCGGCTGCAGGGCGAAATATGAAAAAGGCCGCCATTCGGCAGCCTTCTTTCTCTAATGTGAATCGTTCTTACCAGATCTGGCAGGGCTTTTCGCGGACCATGGGGCTCGCGGGTTTGCAGTTGAAAGCAGCGGCAAATTCGGGCATATTTGCGAGCGGTCCATTAACCCGCCACCGCGGCAGTGAGTGAGAGTTGCCGGCGACCTGGGTGCGTTCCGCTTCCGCCGTATACTTGCCCGCCCAGACCTGTGCCCAGCCGAGGAAGAACCGCTGTTCGGGCGTGAAGCCATCGATGTTTGCCGGTCGCGGCTTGCCCTCGAGCGATTTCTTAAAGGCGTAGTATGCGACCGTCAGGCCGGCAAAATCACCGATATTCTCGCCCAGCGTGAGCTTACCGTTGATGAATAGGCCCGGCTGCACTTCGTACTCGTTGAACTGGTTTACGACACAGGAAGCCCTGTCCTCAAACTTGGTCCGGTCCTCGGTCGTCCACCACATCTTGAGGTTTCCATCGGCGTCGAAGCGGCTGCCCGAGTCGTCAAACCCGTGCGTGATCTCGTGGCCAATGACGCCTCCGATCGCGCCGTAATTGATCGCATCGTCGGCGTTGAAGTTAAAGAACGGCGGCTGCAGGATACCGGCGGGAAACGTAATATCGTTGTTTACGCTGTTGTATGAGGCGTTCACCGTCGGCGGCGTCATTCCCATCCGGGTCTTGTCACGCGGCTTGCCGAGGTCGTCAAAATTTCGCTTGACCTGAAACTTGCTCGATCTCAGCAGGTTTCCGGCATAAGAATCTCGTTCAATATCGAGCCCTTTGTAGCCTCTCAAAACATCGGGGTAACCGATCTTTCGTTTAAACGTCGATAGCTTTGCCTGAGCCTGTTTCTTCGTATCGGCACTCATCCATTCAAGGCCGTCGATGCGGTCTTTCATGGCCGCCATTAAGTTGTCGATAAGCTCATTCATCCGGGCCTTGGCAGCGGGTGTAAAGGCCTTTTTCGCGTATTCCATCCCGAGAGCTTCGCCAAGGACATTGTCCGTCGCTTGGACACATGTCTTCCAACGCGGCTGTCTTTCTTTTTGCCCGCTTAGGTAGCGATTGAAGAAATTGAAATGCTCATCCGCAAACTGGCTCGCGAGAAAGGGGGCTGCCGAATTGACAGTCATCCACCGCAAATACGTCTTCCAGCTTTCGAGCGGCACATCCTTCATCATCGCGTTGACCTCTGTAAAGAATTTGGCCGGTGCGAGGTTTACCTCTGCAACGACAGGGACGCTTCGTTCTTTCAAGTATTCTTGCCATGAGAACGCGGGTGTCAGCTCTTGCGCGGCGGTCAGCGAGATCTTGTTATATCGATTGTCGGGGTTGCGAGATTCGACTGGCGTGAGAGAAGCTTTTGCAAGCCGCATCTGCATGTCCATAACCGTTTTTGCGTTCGCAGCCGCGGCTTCCGGCGAATCGCCGAGCAGCTTGAACATACCGGTCATATACTCGACGAATTTGGCTCTAATCTCGACCGATTTCGCGTCGTCCTTGGTATAGTAATCACGATTGGGCAAGCTCAATCCGCCCTGAAATCCCTGGACGATTATTACGTTTGAATCCTTGAGATCGGGCCCGGCACCGAAGCTGAACAATGCCGGCCTGCCCGAATCGTGCATCTCGGCGATCTGTTCCTCAAGATCTTTTGCGGACCTTACACCATCGATACTTTTGAGCAGCGGCTTGATCGGATCGAGGCCAGCTTTATTTATTGCGGCTTCGTCCATGCAGGATGTATAGAAATCACCGATAAGCTGCGGATCGCTGCCGGCCCGGCCGCGGGTTTTCGATGCATTTTCAAGCACGTCCTTTAGGATCGCATTGTTTGAATCAGCCAGCATGTTAAAGGTGCCCCAGCGTGATTCGGACGCAGGTATCTGTGTGTTTTTAAGCCACGTGCCGTTAGCGTATTGAAAGAAATCCCCGCAGGCCTCGACCGATCGGTCCATCCGGGCCGTATCAAAGCCGGAGCTTTGAGCGATAGTGATCGTACATAGCGATAAAACGATGGCAAAGACAGTTAGAGATCGGCAAAATTTAGACGGCATAAATTACAACTCCTGATTTTATTCTATTGGCATTATACGAATTTCAGGCGGGAAACGTTATTCGGCGCCTCATATTACCGGTTCGAACAACTCCGATACTCTCCGGGTTAGTTCGGTCGCGAGGGCCTTGCGGTCCTTACTTACCACCGGTTCCTCGCCGAACCTGATAACAGCGGTATATTCGCTGACATGGAACAGCCGCCATAGATGAGCGAAAAAGCTGATGTCCTCCCACCAGCAGGCGGCGAGGCTGGCCGGCAGCTCGCCCGCGGGCGTGAGGTAACTGATCGCCGCGTACGAAACCGGGATATCACGACGGGCCGCAAATTCTAGAAATGATGAGTTAAACGGCAGCACCTCTTCGCCCCTGGTGCTGGTCCCTTCAGGAAACACAATTACGCCCTCGCCTGCGTCGAGCCGCTCGATTATCAGCTCACCGGCTCGCGGAATATCCCGGCGGTTCGTCCGGTCGATGAAGACCGTGCCCATGTCACGGACGATCCGGCCGGCAAGAAACCAGCCTTCGATCTCGGCCTTGGCAACGAACACGCCCTTTGCGACGACCCTAATGGCTGCAATGTCTGTATTACTAAGATGGTTCGTGACCAGAAAAAATGGCGGTTTTGGCGGCACGCCGGTGACCTCGACCTTCATACTCGAGATCCAAACGAAGCTTTTGGTCCATGCTTCAAATATCACTTGCCGCCAATACACCTTGTTGGGTACCGCCCAATTAAGTAAGAACCAAGCGGAATAAAGCCCGAGCGTCGACGCGACGAAAAGCACGGTCTTGATAGCTGCTTGCAGGGTTCTCATTGATTCGGAGGGTCCTTGTCGAGTTTCTTGAAATTGTATCGCAGCAAAAACCGCATCGGCAATGCCTTGCCGTTTCGTTCCGCGGGCCTCCAATTCATTTTTCGGATCGCTCTTTCGACCGATTCTTCGAGACCGAAACCGGACCAACGCACTATTTCTATTCGCTGGATCATGCCTGATGCGTCCAGATCGACAAGGGCTTCGACGGTGGCTGTGACCTCATAAAGAGCTGCGGTCGTTGTATATTCGGGCTTGATCCTATTATAGGGAACTGGAGGCCGCAGGCCCTTGGCGAGTGGCGATCCTTCGTCCGGGACCTCTTCTATCGATATAGGGGGAGATTCATTGATCTCGTTTTTTATGGTTGAAACGACATGGCCCGCTATCTCATCCGACAGCGGTGCGATGCCGGCTTCGAGCAGCTTGTCGGACTGATCGGATCCAGGTGCTTCGTAGCTTAATAGCTTCCACCAGATCAAGCGGCCTGTCCGTGTACTCACGACATATACAACGGCAAACGTCTCGTAATATTCGGCCCGCCCGAATGCGCTTCTACGCTGGTTAGCCGAACGGACCAAAACAAGGATATCCGACCCGGTAACAGATCCGATCCGCTTCGATTCACCAACAGTCAGGTTGAATGGCGTTGGGGATGAGACCGAATTATACGCCGCTTCGCTCAGATCAATATCGAGAACCCTTATTTTGCCGGCAAGGTGAGAAACCAGCTTTTCGGCAAAACTCCGGCTTCTTTCAGTTCTGTCGGGTGCAAGAACTGCGGTTTTCTGCGTCCATACAGCTGTCGGCAGAGCAAATACCATGAAGAGCAAGCAGAAGAAACCGGCCCCGCGAAACCTCCGAGCCTCTACCCTCGCCGCGTTGATCACTGCATTAGTTCTTATGATAAAGCTCGCCAATTTTGTCCTTCAATTCGGCCGGGAAACAGATGCGGTGGATACGATAGCCTTCCTGCAGCCCGCGGACGGCCGGGCTTACCGCCGATATCTCGCGGATCGCGGGCCGTGAGAAGCCTTCTTCGACAAAGATCAGGTCCTTCGTGTCGGATGTCTGCTTCGAATAGAACGAATAAGGGGCATTTCCGGCCTTATCCTCGAAGAAATAATATTCGGGATCAAAACCGGCATCGGCGACCAGACGCCTCGCGTTCTCGATAAATTCGCCTCGTTCGTCCTCAGGCATGTCGAGATCGAAAGCCTTGAAAAGCCGTCGATCGAGAAATCGTTTGGAGAGGTCCGTCAGGATCGGGTCTTCAGAACGCTGCCACCGCTTGATGCAATACATAACGTCAGTATCATCGAGTTCCAGATGGTCCTCAAGCGCGAGTTTCTCACCCGCCAGCACCCTATCCATCGCAGTCCCGCCTGCGCTCCAGACGACGTCGCCCCGGCCCTTAAGCGCAAACGCTCTGTTGAGCAGTACACGCAGAACGGCCTCGGCCGAACGAAGGGTCCGGTGAAAATACACCTGCCGGTACATATAATAACGTGCCTGCAGATAGTCTTCTACCGCATATATGCCCGGGGCTGAAACGTACAGGTGGTCGTCCGCCTCGTTGATCTCGATGGACTTAATTATCCACTCAAGGTCGAATATCCCGTATTTGGCTCCCGTCATCAGCGAATCCCGCAGTAGATAGTCCATCCTGTCGACGTCAAGCTGCGATGAAACAAGCTGTGAAAGCGCTCGGTGAGGAAAACTACCACGGATGATCGCAGCTACGTTGTCGCCGAGTTCGGAAGAATGTCCCTTCAACAGCCTTCCGACCTCTGTCTTATCGCTCAGCACCGCTTCGATAGTGAATTGCTCGTGATGAAAATCAAGTATCGATTCGATCACGTGCGAGAATGGCCCGTGGCCGATATCGTGCAATAGAGCGGCCACGCGGACCGCGGTTTGGGCCTCTTCGGGGATGTTGTAATCCAGCCTCAGTTTCGCGATCATACGTGCCGCAAGGTGAAAGGCCCCGAGCGAATGCGAAAATCGCGAGTGCTCGGCCGCCTGATAGGCAAAATAAGCCAGGCCAAGCTGGCGGATCCGCCTTAGTCGTTGAAATTCAGGAGTGTCGATCAGCGAAACGATCAGCTTGCCCTCCGCCGAATCGGTATTTACACGGATTATATTATGTACCGAATCGCGGTAAATTCTCTCTGACATGGGGTTATTCTATTCTTGCTCGCGTAGGTTATTCCTCTTCTTCACGCAGTTTTTCTAGGACCGAATAGTCCTCGAGGGTAGTAATGTCGCCGGCCACAATACCGCTTGAGGCAAGTTCGCGAAGCAGCCGGCGCATGATCTTGCCTGAGCGGGTTTTGGGCAAAGCGTCCGTAAATCGTATGTCATCCGGTTTCGCTAATGCTCCGATCTCTTTGGCGACATGAATGCGAAGGGCATCCTTAAGATCATCATCACCTTTGCGGCCGCCCTCAAGTGTTACAAAAGCCGAGATCGCCTGGCCTTTAAGTTCGTCTGGACGCCCGACCACGGCAGCCTCTGCGACAGCCTCGTGCGAAACCAATGCGGATTCGATCTCGGCGGTTCCCAGGCGATGGCCGCTGACATTTATAACATCATCGACGCGGCCCATGATCCAGTAATAGCCATGCTCGTCGCGGCGGGCCCCATCCCCCGCGAAATAGAATCCCGGTATCTCCGACCAATAAGCCTGCTTATACCGCTCGTCATCGCCCCACAAGGTCCTAAGCATCGACGGCCATGGATGCGTTGCGACGAGATAGCCGCCCTCGCCCGGGCCAACTGGCTTTCCGGCTTTCGTTACCACGTCCAGCAGGATTCCGGGCAGCGGCCTGGTTGCAGTGCCCGGCACGGTCGGTGTTGCACCGGGCAGCGGCGAGATCATTATGGCTCCGGTTTCCGTCTGCCACCATGTGTCGACGATCGGGCATTTTCTCTTGCCGATAACCTCGTGATACCACATCCATGCTTCCGGGTTTATCGGTTCACCGACGGTTCCAAGAAGGCGAAGGCTGGAGAGATCGTGTTTTAATGGGTATTGCTCGCCCCATTTGATAAACGCACGGATCGCGGTCGGGGCCGTATAAAAAATGTTGATCTTATGGCGTTCGATCATGTCCCAGAAACGGTCAAAGTCAGGATAATTCGGAGCACCTTCGTACATAAAGACCGTCGCCCCGTTGGCCAGCGGCCCGTAAACCACATAGCTGTGCCCCGTGACCCAACCGATATCGGCAGTACACCAGTAAATGTCCTCGTCCTTCAGATCAAATACCATCTTGGTCGTATACGCGACCTGGGTGAGGTATCCACCTGTCGTATGCAGAATGCCTTTAGGCTTGCCTGTCGTTCCGGAAGTGTAGAGGATGTAAAGCGGATGCTCGGAATCAAGCTCCTCGGCCGGGCAATCGGTGCCGACAGTTTTTGTCAACTCGTGCCACCAGTGATCCCGGCCCGGCCGCATTTTGATCTTAGAATTAGTACGTTGAAAGACAATTATATTCTCGACCGTCGGGCAACCCTCGGCTGCATCGTCCACGATATCTTTTAACTTGATCTCAGAGCCGCGCCTATAACCACCATCTGCTGTTACGATCAGTTTACACCCACAATCATTGACGCGGTCGCGGATCGCTTCGGCCGAAAATCCCCCGAAAATCACCGTGTGCGTCGCTCCGATTCGCGCACAAGCAAGCATAGCCACCGCAAGCGCCGGTACGAGGGGCATATACAGTGCCACACGATCTCCCGCCTTCACTCCGAGCCTTTTCATCACGTTCGAAAATCTCGACACTTCTTGATGCAGTTGGAGATAGGTGATCGTTTTGATCTCTCCGGTCTCGCCTTCCCAGATGATCGCGGCTTTGTTTTTCCTAGCGGTCGTGAGGTGACGATCGAGGCAGTTGTACGAAACGTTTATCTTTCCACCGACAAACCACTTGGCAAATGGCTCGTTCCAATCAAGGACCGTGTCCCATTTTTTGAACCAGTGAAGATCTTCTGCCTGGCGGGCCCAAAATGCCCGCGGATCGGCAGCGGCCTCTGCATACAGCCGCTCATACTCGGCAAAGCTTTTTACATGAGCGTTCTCAGCGAATTCCGGCGGCGGGGGAAAGACTCGCCCCTCGTTCAGGATCGATTCAATAGCAATAGGTTCTGGCATACCACAAAAGTATATGTCACACTGCCTGCAACCTGAAACCAGCATAAATTGACCGGATCTTCCCGATTCGAGCCAAAGCTGTTTTGGAACGGGACGCGGAATGTATAAAATCGCCCCAGCCGTCTATGTCACTCGTCGAAATGCGAAATATCGTCAAGGAGTTTCCCAGTGTGCGGTCCCTTGACGGCGTGAGCCTGACGCTCAATACTGGCGAACTCCAGCCATCGGGGCCTGAGTGATCGGCGGGGCTTCGCTAATGGGCGGCCGCGTTACGATCATGGCCAGCGTCGACAACGAAATGTCCTTGATGAACGTCCGCGATTTTATGCAGGACATTATTCAAGGCTCGATCCTTGTGGCCGCTGTGGGATTGGACCTGGCGGGAAGTAGACAGGGTTAACCACCGATAAAACTCATCGTCCTAGAGGGTTGGACGAATTCCCCATCATTTATGTAATGGCGGGGTTCTTTTTTCATCACGACGTCTTCGATGAAAGCAACGATCTCGGAACGGCTGGCACCGCTTCGTAAGTGATCTCGCAGGTTGTGTTCTGTTGTAGAGAAAAGGCAAGTGCGGATCTGGCCATCGGCTGTGAGGCGGATGCGCGAGCATTGGCCGCAGAACATCTCGGTCACGGGAGAAATGATACCGATCTCACCCGGGCTTCCGTCGGCGAATTCATATTTCCAGGCAGTCTCGCTGCCGCGTGAAGATGTCTTGAGTTTGAGCGGGTAGATGGCATTTATCGCGTTGTAGATCTCGCGTCCGGGAACGACCATTTCACGGCTCCACTCGTGGCCCGAATCAAGCGGCATGAACTCGATGAAACGCATCTGCACACCGTATTCCCGTGCAAATCGAGCAAATTCGACAAACTCGTCGTCATTGTGCCCGCGGATTATAGCGGCGTTGATCTTGATGGGATCAAAACCTGCAGTGCGTGCGGCTTCGATCGCGGCGTAGACTTTGTCGATAGCGTCGACGCCGGTCATCGTTTCAAATTTCTTGCGGTCGAGGCTGTCGAGGCTGATCGTTACTCGGTTGACGCCGGCCGCCTTCAATTCGTCGGCAAGAATAGGAAAGATAAATCCATTGGTGGTTAAAGCAAGATCCTTAAGGGCTGGCTTAAGCCGTGAGATCTCGGCCGCGAGCTTGGCGATGTCTTTACGGAGCAGCGGTTCGCCGCCGGTCAGACGAATCTTTTCGATGCCGAGCGAGACGAAGATCTCAGCAATGTACGCAATTTCCTCGAAGGTAAGGATAGTGTCCTTGCGGGCCATCGGCGGCTCGCCGTTCGGCAGACAATAGAAGCAGCGGAAATTACATCGGTCGGTTACCGAAATTCTTAGGTCGCGGATCGTCCGGTTGTGAGCATCACGAAGGGCCATCGTTGTCTTAATGATACATCAAAGCGAAACGGGATGATCAGAAATGAGTTGTCAGATTCTGGGTTTGGCTTGGGCTTTCAGGGCAGCTGCGTTACGTTTTAGTCCCGGCAGCTTTGCACGTTTCATCGAGCTTCGCCTGAACCGCTCGGCATATGTTTCCGGTGTCAAAGCGAGAATTGTGTCCAGGTCGAGGTCGGTTTCTTGTTTTCTAGGTTCAAAACGGGTCTCATCGCTCGGTTCCTCAAATCGGTTCCAAGGGCAAACATCCTGGCATATATCGCAGCCGTAAAGCCAGCCATTGAGATTTGAGGCGATGTCGGGCGGCAGCGTTTCATTTCGAAGTTCGATCGTCGCATACGAAATACATTTTCGCGAATCGACGACGTATGGCTCGACTATCGCCTGCGTTGGGCAGGCGTCGAGACATGCGGTGCAGGTGCCGCAATGGTCATCGACTACTTCGCTATCGTATTCGAGATCGATATTAAGAATGATCGAACCGATAAATACCCATGAGCCGATCTCCTTTGTGATCAGGTTCGAATGCTTTCCGATCCATCCGAGCCCGCCACGCACTGCCCATGCCTTATCCATCATCGGGGCAGTATCTACACATATCTTGCCATCGGCCGAAGGTTCCATCGACTTGATCCAAGTGAGTAACTCGTTGAGCCTTTCACGAATAATATCGTGATAATCGTCACCCCATGCATATCGAGAGACCTTGCCTTTTGCCGTATCGTCTGCGTGCGTGTGCGGGGTGTAGTAATTTAGGGCTACTACCGCGATCGACCTGGCTCCGGGAAAGAGGGCTCGCGGGTCGCCTCGTTTTTCAGGCTCCTTTTCCATCCAGGTCATGTGACCATGAAACCCTCTTGCAAGCCACTCCTTTAGTCGCCGCCCTTCGGCCTCGAGCGGCACAGCTGGTACGATCCCGATCTTCTGAAAACCGATCTCGACTGCCTTTTGTCTGATCCCGTTCGTGAGCGAACCCATTTAACGATTATCCACGATTACCGTGCCACGGCACAAAAAAGCCGGGCGGTCGAATCGCCCGGCTATAGTTATTCGAACGATCAGTCTTTAGAAGTTCAACTTCAAACCAAACTGAAACTGCCGCGGATCGAAAGCCGATGTCGGCTGGCTGTAATATTTATTACCGTTCTTACGCTGACCAAACGAATTCACAACCTGGTAAAAGGGATTTCCAGCCGCCTCGTTAAAGCGGTTGAAAAGGTTAAAACCCTCAACGATAATGTCGAGGCCCATACGTTCGCCTATGGCGATCCGCTTTGTCAGGCGGGCGTCCAATGAGAAGTAATTATGGGTTATGCCCATATTACGGCCAAGGTTGCCGCTACGCGGAAATTCACCGGTGAAGCAGTTAACGTCGACACCAGTTGCACATAACGTGCTGTCTGCTCGAACCGACGGGCGTTCATTCGTGCTCTGGAAATCGCCGTTGGCATCACCGACCGCCAGAATATTGAATGGCCGGCCCGAGCTGAACTCGACGATCGGGGAAAAAGTGAATCCATGCACGAACCTTTTGGCCCCGCCCTCCGATTTCCACGCTTCCGGAGCTCCGATAACGCCGCTGAAAACGAATCTGTGGCGCTGGTCGAAGAGAGAATCAGACTTCTCAGCCCGGAAGTTAAGATTATCCTGCGGTTTCAGTAGTGTCTGCAGGTCCGAGGAATCATCGATAGAGTGTGACCATGTATACGACGCCAGAAACTGCATGCTGTTCGAGAATCGTTTCTTGACTTCGATATTCATCGCATTGTACGACGAGTTACCATCGGACATTTGAGAGTTTACATCCGCGTACGGGTTGATCGGTCCCGGAGCCCGAAGAGTGCCGGCCAAAAGTGTGTCAAACGTAGCCTTATTAAGTCCTGTCAAAGCCTGAACGAAGAAGTAATTCGGGCCCAGTTTCCGGAAGAAATCGGCAGCGATCGGGCTTACAATTCTTTGTCCGGTGGTATTATTAACCGCGATAAAACCCGGAACTATCACAGTGTAGAGAGCGTTGCTGGCGGTCGGCATCGAGAAAAATGCCGCTTCGCTCAGGCTTGTTGGGGCCCGGCCGTTAGGGCCGCAAGCTACTGCACCACAGGCTACCGGGTTGTTTGCTGTAAACCTGCGGAAGTTGTCGACCAGATTCTGGCTGTTGACATTATTTACATCCTGAGGATGTCCTAGATGTTTGGCATTCACCATTATATAGCTGCCCGATATAGACATATCACGGCCGATCATCCTTTCAACGGACAAATTAGCCTGAATTGCATCCGGATACTGAAAGTCCTTCGACACATGCAGCGTAAACGGTAGGATCGGCCCAAAACCGGTGAAATTGCTTGAGTCAAATCGCTGGAAGCCAAACTGGTATATGGCGGTAGGTGCTATCGCCTGCGTTCGAAGGGCTCCGCAAATTGCAGCATTAGATCCCTGTACGCCGCAAACCGTTCCGTGAAAAACCTGGAAGGCATTAAGCAAGCCCGTTTGTGCCGGTCCACCGATCGGCAGCAGCGTGGCCTGCTGCTGCTGCGATCCGTCCGCGATATTAGAGTTAAACGAAACGGCCAGAAGCGGATGGTCAAAGAAACGGCCGATAGCACCGCGGATGACCGTCTTACCGTTGCCGGCTAGATCCCATGCAAATCCTAAACGTGGAGCAATATTGTTATTGTCGCGTGGAAATCCCTGTGTGACGTTCAGCGCATCCTGTGCGACTTGAATATCTGACTCGCTCAGGGTGATGCCAGTCAGCGGGTCGGTGAAGGGTGACGGAGCAAACTGCTCCGTAAACTCATAATCGTATCGTACGCCGTAATTGATCGTCAGCCGGCGGTTGACCTTCCAAGTATCCTGTCCGAAAAATGCGATCGGCTTATTGCTAAGAGAGCTGTTAGGTTCTCCAAAGCCTTGAATAAAAACACTTGGGAAGCCAAGACCGTATGTCTGGATGGGTGTGAATGCCGGGCCGGTACATCCGGTGATCAATGAACTGCAAGACTGTTGCCCGAAATTGAACAGTGCGGGGAAATTCAGTTCGAAACTTGCCTGGCCGCTAATAAAGTTAAAATCAGCACCGAATTTTAGAGTGTGGTTCCCTTTCGCCCAAGTGACGTTGTCACGTATTTGATGACGTCTTTCCGTTCGGTCTACCGGAGAGAACGGGTTGGATCCTATAAAACCGGTACCGGCGATCTGATGGGCAACGCTTGGCACCTGTGAATCAAACTTGGCGACACGGCGGCCAAAATTGTAATAAAGGTCGTTGACCATGTGGCTGGATAGGATGCTCGTGAGAGATGTCCCGAAAGAAAAATCTTTGAGGTCCTGAATTCCAGTTCGGGAATAATCATTCTGGCCCAAAACCTGATTTTGCGACTCATCCTGAATGCCATTTATCAAACTCGGGTTGTAACCGATCCTTAAGCTAAGCTGATGGTCTGGATTGATCGTATGGTCGATACGGAAAGAAGTGTAGGTAGTGCTTTCCGATATAGGGAAGATCCGTGCTAACTGCGCTAGCGGACGAAATGCGACAAATTGTCCGTCCGAATTCTGAGTTAAAGGCACTGGGGCGCCGGAGAGAATAAATCGTGGTCCTACGGGGCTTGCACTCGGCAGGATCGGGGAGATTGCCGGGCACCCACTTCCGTCATTCGGAGAGAAAAGGCTGTTGAACCCGTTAAGGGCTGTTTGCGTCCCGCTTGATGCGAAAAATGCGTACGTCCTTGCGGTGCAAATAGCGGCGGCTGTGCCAGCGGCCAACAGTCCGTTAACATACGTGGCCTGTGCGGCCGTTAGGCCGCTAAACGTAATTGAATTTGGGTTCAATCCAGGGATAGCAGGTATCGTCGCGCTGGATGTAGCCCCGCCTATGATATCACCCGTAAAAAATCCCGACTCCTGCCGCCGACGCTGCTCGAACGAACCGAAAAAGAAGGTTTTTCCCGGCACAAGCGGTCCGCCAAGCGTGGCGCCGTACTGGGCACGTGTGTAAGGCGGCTTTTTGTCCGGGTCGTTGTCGATGACCGGTGCAAATGCGTTTCGCGATTGAATGCTCTTATGCCGAATGAAACCGAACACATTGCCGCTAAAATCATCGGTTCCGCGTTTCGTAACGACGTTGACTATACCGCCTGTGGCTCGGCCAAATTCCGGCATATAGGAGTTCGTCGTAACTTGATATTCCTGCACCGCTTCCTGCGATACGGTAGAACGGGCGGCATTGATCGAGTTATCGGTAAAATCAGCACCGTCGACCTGTACGAGCGTCGAACGGCCTCGCTGGCCCCCGATGTTAAGGCCCGAGGTCGGCGCCGGGCCGACCGGACGGCCATTATCCCTTCCAACGGTCGACAGAGTAAGGGCAAATCCTGTGGCACTCCGTTCGTTGATCGGCAGGTTTTCGATCCTAACCTGCTCGATCGTATTTGAAACGGATGTCATTGTCGTTTCTACGAGACCGAGTTCGTCGCCCGATACGTTGACAATGGCGGTTGCGTCACCGACCTCGAGCCGTATACCTATCGACGCTCTTTGCCCGACCGTAAGTTTTACGCCCGAAACCACACTTTTCTTGAAGTTTGGAGCTTCGGCTGTGACCTCATAATCTCCAGGGGGCAGACTGAGGAATTGAAAGGCACCGTCTGAATGCGTCGATACTGTGCGATTTATTCCGGTCCCTACGCCCCGTGCTGTCACGGTCGCCCCAGCGACGACGGCACCTGTCTGATCCGTGACGGTGCCGGAAAGGTCTGCAGCGGCGGACTGAGATTGACCAATCCCCGAAACGGCGAACGCGGCGACTGCCACGCATAAGATGAATGCCCTGCCCGCAAAAGCGGAAACATTGGACAAATATACTTTCATTTTTATTCTCCTTGATACGTAGGACATATCTAAATATTTCGGATCCAGTGAGATACGGCCTGTTGGACTCTAAATCGATTCACCTGCTGAGAAGCGGCTATTGATATTGTTAGTCTCTATTAGCTTGAACTTTATCCGAAAGATATTTAAACCGAACAGATTTGCTTTGAACTTTTTAACCCAAAAATCGCTGTATGGCAAGCAATTGTACTACTAAAAACCACGATTTGACGTTCTAAAGTGCCAAATTGCCAATTAATACCAGCTAAGGTGTCAAAATGTTTCAATTCCGTAGGCTTTCAGGCCCTCGGCTGCCGTCATCGGATCACTTGGTTTGCTACTATTGGTTTGTTGCCGGGACACTTGCAAAAGGCTGCCTCGCCACTGCACATCTATGAATATTATTCCGCTATCGATCCCGACACCGTTCTATGTCGGCGATGTCAATGTCTACTTGATCCGCGAAGACCCTTTGACGCTCATCGACGTCGGCCCGAAAACCAAAGAGGCGGAGGAGGTATTGCGGCGACGATTAGCGGAAAACGGCGTGCAGTTTTCCGACGTTCGACGGATCGTCCTCACGCATGCACACGAAGACCACTGCGGGTTGGCAAAACGGATAAGGGACGAAGCCAAAGACGCGGAAGTATTTGTACATGAATGGGAAACTGGCCATCTTTTTGGCCGCCTCGCCCATGATGAGCACCGCGATCTTATGGCGCGTTCGGGGGTTCCGGACGATGTGATCTCCGAGATGCGAGCTCTTTATGACGTTGTTAGCCTACTTACAGATTCACTGGACGATGGCGATGCCCTTCCGCTTCGTGACGAGATGGAACTCGAATTTTCGTCGGGCTCACTTCGTGTCCTCCATACGCCGGGCCATACACCGGGGTCGTGTTCATTTGTGCGGGAGTCGAACCGCACACTTATATGCGGCGATTGCGTGCTGAAACGCATCACGCCGAACCCGATCCTTTCGCCCGATCCGCTCGATCCGTCTCGCCGTTTTCGTTCGCTCGCCGAGTACCTCGTCAGCCTGGCTAAGTTACGAAGTTTTTCTCCGACTCTTGCGTATGGCGGCCACGGCGAACCTGTTACGGATTTTGAAGAGATCTTTCAACGATATGTCCGTGCGATCAACGAGCGTCAGAAAAAGGCGATCGCTCTGGTTAGTAAACAGGGAGCAACCGCCTTTGACGTAGCCAAGCGGCTCTTTCCTGATTCCTTCGATCACGGAGTACACCGATTCCTCGCCTTGTCAGAAGCGATAGCTCATCTCGACTACGCGGAATCAGAAGGAAAGATAGCCGTCGAATTTGATTCGGGAGTAGAACATTACCGGTCGCACTAAGCGGTCTCCAACCCTGCCGACGAGGTTTCGGCAATACGGCCGATCGTTTCGGTCATTTTCGATATATCGCCAAATCCCGGAAGCTGGCGGACCCGTTTCGTCACCGTTTTATCGAGTACTGCGAGCGCATCTTCATCGCTAAATAGTACGCCGATGACGTACTCCGTGCGCTTCCGGGCTAGTGATCCCTGACCGACAGGTGCCCAAAAATTCTCAACGACGAATCTTGCAAGCTTCTGTGCAAGTTCGTTCCTCTTAAGCTCGAGCCGGGCGACGCTCCAATAAAACTGATTGTGGGCAGACTCTTCTCTAATGACGGCATTCAGGATATGTGTCAGGACAGGGTGGTTTGATAGAGCCGATAGCCGGCGATATCCCTGTGCTGCCTCCATCTCGTGTATGGCCCCAAATGTCATATGGGCGGCGGTGAATTTTTTTCCGATCAGATTTGTCAGGGCAGTCAACAGATAAGCTTTGCCGTTATAGGTGGCCGAGACGTTTCGCCTCACTTCGTCCTGCCAGTTCTCTGGCGTCTCGACGCCCATTTCGTTGAGGAAGCGGTTCAGTACCTCGCCGTGGGTTATCTCCTCGACACCCCATCGCTCCATAAATTTGCTGATATGCGGGTCCTTGCCGGTCGGAGTGCGAAGCAGTTCGCGGTGGTACATATCGGTCAATGTTTCGACGTCCCGCATGTAGAGCAATACGGGAATGAACCGCTTGTCAATCGGATGATCCTTGACCTTATGCCATGGGATCGAACTAATGAATTCTGGCGTAAGGGCGCGCGGTTGACGTTCATACCATTCGAGCACGTCGCGATTAGTCTCAAAATTCATGTTGCAAAATTAATCTTAAATATCGATCCGAATTCATCAATGGGATTCGGCCCTACTTTATCTAATTCGCAAAACTGTTAATTCAGGATGCGCAAAACTGCAGCGGTAATAATATAATCGAAATATGAAACTTTTGTATCCAGTTATTTTCTTCATTTTACTCTCGGTGTCAACCGTCCCTGCCCAGGCCAGTAATTTGCTGGTTACTGGCGAAAAGCGAATTCGCAATATCAAACAGCTGACATTTGGCGGTGAGAACGCTGAGGCATATTTCTCTCCTAATGGAAAAAAGCTGGTTTTTCAGTCGAAGCGCGACGGCCGCGAATGCGATCAGATCTACACAATGAACATCGACGGCTCGAAGACAAAGATGGTTTCGACCGGTACGGGCCGCACGACGTGTGCCTTTTTCTTCAATAAAGGAAAGAACATTGTATATGCCTCGACCCACGAGGGATCAAAAGAATGCCCACCAACCCCCGATTTTTCTCAAGGCTACGTTTGGCCTGTGTTTCCTGATTACGACCTTTATACCTCGACCGCTGACGGCAAGAAGCTAAAGAAATTGACTAATTCACCAGGTTACGATGCCGAGGCGACTGTCAGTCCTGATGGTAAAAAGATCATCTTCACCTCGCAGCGTGATGGTGACCTCGATCTTTATTCGATGGACATCGATGGCAAAAACATTAAGCGGCTGACAAATGAGGTCGGTTATGACGGAGGAGCCTTTTATTCTCCGGATGGAAAGATGATAGTTTACCGGCGCTCGACATTTACGACCCCCGCAGAGATCGCACGATACAAATCGCTGTTGGAGAAGCATCTTATAGTTCCAAACGTATTCGAGATCTGGGTTATGAGTGCTGACGGCAGCAACAAGCGGCAGGTAACAAAGCTTGGTTCCGGATCGTTTGCACCTTATTTTACGCCTGACGGGAAACAGATATTGTTTTGCACGAATTACTTTGCCACGGATCCGCGCAAGCGTAATTTCGACCTTGTCCTGATTAACCTCGACGGCACCGGCCTTGAGCGTGTGACATTCAACGAGACATTTGACGGATTCCCGATGTTCTCGCCCGATGGTAAAAAGCTCGTGTTTGCCTCAAATCGAAACGCGGTCAAAGAGGGCGATACTAATGTCTTTATAGCTGATTGGGTGAACTAAGCCCGAAGGCAGCGACATGAAAAAGTTGATCTTAACGTTGGCCGTGATCCCGCTTTTGGCGGGGGCGATCGCTGCACAAACCGCTGCATCCGCGATCGACACCATACGGGCCCGTTATAACGAAGTAGCGGAAAAAGCTCGGCTTGCTGAATCTGACGAAGACCTCGGTCGCCTCGGCGGCCTGGTGATGAATGAGTTGTCAATCAACAAGCTCGGGCATCAATGGCGGGCGGTGGGCATTTACGAACAGACTTACAAGTTCTTTTACGCAGGCGGCGACAGCGAAAAGCACCTTTATCCCGATCGCCTTGTTTTTGTAATAAGCGATCGAAAGGTATCGGCCCGGGAATATTACGAGGAGTTTCTTTTTGCCGAACGGGGCGACTTAATTTTCTATTTTCAGCGAACCGAGAACGACGCTGAATCGGCCGGTGAAACACGGCTATATCTCAAGGCTTCAAAGGTCATACGTGTGATCGAGGATGGAAAGATGCGCGACCGACCAACCGCAAAAGACGCCGCCGCCGCAAAACAGATGATCGATAAGGCTCGTGAGCTTCGTGAGTTATTCGATCGTTCAATAAAATTGTGAGAAATAAAAGGTGATCTTTAGGGCTATTTTAGTTCTCTTCGCCTGATCCCAAAATACCAGGTCCACCATATCAAAAAAATCTGAAACGGCACTCGGAACCATAGATAGACCGGGCCGTATTCCATCCCGCCAAGTTCGACGCGTTTGAAGCTACCGGCAATATTGGCCGGCAGTATCATCAAGAAAAATATCACCAGCATTATCGCCGCTAGCCGTGAGGTCTTATTCCACAACAGCCCCACCGAAGCAGCTAGTTCGCAGACACCCGTGAAATAGACCATCTCTCGTTTCATTGGGATCGCGTCCGGCATCATTGCCGCCAGCATGTCGGTATTTGTAAAATGCGCTATACCGGTCACGACCAACATGGCAGAGAGAGCGATACGCCCGATCAGAGACGTGCTCAGTCGCCCGCGGCCGATTAGCTTATTGCCCGCAAAGACCACCAGAAAAGTCAAAATTAGTATGATGAGTGGTGCCATGATATGAATGGTTTCTTTAATTTAGGACATATTCTATGAGATAGTTCTGAGTTCTCAAATAGGAAACCAAATATGACGACCCCATTCTGTAAGTTTCACGGTTTTGGTAATGATTATATAGTGATCGAGCGGATTAACCTTGACGATTCGGTGATCCTCTCCGAACTCGGTGCTGCGATCTGCGATCGCCACACCGGAGCGGGAGCCGACGGCATAGCTGTTTTACACAGACTCGATGACGGCGAGGCCGATTATTTCTGCGAGATCATAAATCCCGACGGCAGCACTGCCGGCTTTTCCGGAAATGGCACACGCTGTGCGGTGGCATATCTCCACCACAAAGGGATCTGGCCGGATCCGCGATTACGTTTAAAGACCCGAAGCGGCGTCAAGAATTATGAGCTGATCGATCGGCGAGGTGATGGCGAATTCTGGTTCGAGGCGGAGATCGGCCGTCCGAAGTTCGCAAGCGGCGAGGTTCCGTTCCGATGCCCGCAGCCGCTCGACGCAGTGGTAAATGCGCCGATCATGGTCGACGGAAAGGAATTCTGGATCTCTGCCGTAAATATCGGGAATCCTGTCGCGTGTATATTCGTTGAGGATCTTAATTTTGACTGGCGAACCCCCGGCCGCTCTATGGAGACCCATGAGAAATTCCCCGACCGCGCCAACATCGTGTTCGTAAAAGTCATCGACCGTGAAAACATCGAGATCCGCATCTGGGAGCGCGGGGCGGGCGAGACCGCGGCATCCGGCACATGTTCGGGCGGAGCTGCGGTCCTGAGCGCTTTCCTCCTAAAAACCGGCCGCAAGGTTCGGGTCCATTCCGAGGGCGGTATTACAGCCGTCCTAT
Source organism: Pyrinomonadaceae bacterium (assembly GCA_041749555.1). Classification (GTDB taxonomy): domain Bacteria; phylum Acidobacteriota; class Blastocatellia; order Pyrinomonadales; family Pyrinomonadaceae; genus OLB17. Next base: position 20,814 of record JBGTBC010000430.1, read on the forward strand.
GGCGAAATGACGACGAAATAGTCCTTACAGGCCGAGCGGATTTCATCTACTGCGGCGAATGGCCGTAGAGGATTCACCAAAGAGGCCAAACTCGATGGCCGTGAAGAAAATATTCGAAGACGGAATAGCTTTGAGGAATGATAACTCGATCAGCAATATTAATTATTGATATTTATTGAGATTTGTTATCATTATTTAGCGGAAACCACACATGTCTACATCGACACTAAACATCTCACTGCCTGAATCAATGCGGAAGTTCGTGGAAAAGAAGATCCGCTCCGAAGGCTACGGAACTATCAGCGAATATGTGCGTGAGTTGATCAGAGCCGATCAAAAGGCCGAAGATTCGCGATTTGATTCGCTCATCGCTCAGGCTTACGCGAGCGGCGAGCCATCACCATTGACGAAAGATGATATTGATGAAGCGAGACGGATCGTTAGAGCACGAATAGAAGCCAGGAATGCGGCTAAATGAAGATCGTTAAGTTGCCGCAGGCTTTGATCGACCTTGTGGAAACGGCAGAATATCTTGCCGAGGACGATGCGGAGGTCGCGACCAGTTCTTTGACGAGTTCGAATCGACTCTTGAACTCATCACGAAATCGCCAAAAATCGGGTCGGTAAAAAGATACAAAGATCAAACCGATATTCGGATGTGGTTTATTCGGGGATTTGAAAAGAGCCTGATATTTTACACAGAATCAGCCGATGAAATAGTCATTCTACGGGTAATTCACTCGGCTCGCGACTACACGAGATTTCTTGACGCCGAATGATTGGGTTCTCGACCGTTTGCCTAGTACCTCAGCGACTGCCTCTTGCCGATAGTCAAAAATGTACTCCAGCTCGCGCCTGACAAAGAAATGGGCGATATCGCCAAGCGGTTCCAGCGGCAGGCGGTAGAGCACCTCGTCCTCAATCAGAGTTTTGTTGGGTTCGACTGCCGTAAAAGTGTGCGTGTGTATCCACTGTGAATACGGCCCGCGGATCTGTTGATCGACAAAGCGGAACGGCGGTTCCCAGACAGAGATCTCAGTTCGCCATTTCACGGGAAATCCGCGCATTCTAAGCTCATAATCGATCAGCGTACCTTGTCTGATGTGGATCGGCTGTGGAGTGATGATGTGAAAGTTCAGCTCGGGCGGCGTGATCCGTTCGAGATTGCCGGCGTCAGCAAAGAATGCAAAGGCCTCTTCGCGAGGCACATCTAGTGTCATCGAACGCGTAAGAATATGTTCAGCCATAATTAGATCAACCGCGAAAAACACGAAAGAAGCTAAAAGCAAGGCCAACTTCTTTCGTGTCTTTAGTGTATTTCGCGGTTAACGATCTTTCAGTTTCGGCTGGTCAGATATTTCTCGGGGATCTTGTTGTCCGGCGTCTCTGCCTGCCAGTAGATCGTGACGACCCACCAGCGTTTGCCGTCGTTGAGCAGCTGAAAGCTGTTGATTCCTCGCAGGAAGGGCGTTTTGTCGT
>JBGTBC010000431.1:0-2427 GCA_041749555.1 Pyrinomonadaceae bacterium
ACTCCATGTCGGCCATCTCGGCCCCCGCGAAATATGCCATTGCCATTCCGTCGCCCGTGGCTACAGAAGGATTGGTCGTATGCAAATATAGCTGGCCTGCACCACCGGTGCACATTATGACAGCCTTCGCAATGATCTCGCGGGGAGCACGAAGAACAGGATCGAGAAAACGTACGCCTATACATCGGCCGTCTTTGACGATAAGTGATTCGGTATGTGCAAAAGGCGTGAGATTTATGGTCCTTTCCCGAGCGGCCCGCGCAATGAGCGCACGGACTAGCTCAGCGCCGGTTGAATCGCCGTGTGAATGAAGTATGCGCCGGCGGGAGTGTGCAGCCTCCTGTGTGAAGACAAGTTTGCCGCCCTCGCGGTCAAACTCGGTGCCCCATTCGATGAGTTCTTTAATAAGCCGGGTGCCTTCATTGACGAGAATTCCGACCGCTTCCGGATCACAGAGCCCCGCGCCGGCTATCAGCGTGTCACCCTCGTGCAATTCGGCATTATCGTCGTCCGAAAGCACAACGGCCACGCCGCCTTGTGCATATTCGGTATTAGATTCGCTGGTTTTGTCTTTGGTAAGAACGCTGACACGGGCTCCCGAGCCTGCAAGCTCGATCGAGGCACGCAGTCCCGCTATTCCGCTGCCGATGACGATGAAGTCTGTTTCGAGTGGCATTCAAACAGACTTTAACAAAATATTCGAGCAGGAAGTTAATGCGGATTCCGATCAGTTTTCCCGAATATTAGGATCAAGCTCGGGTTTCCCGAAATCAGCGAGCGGCTTCCAGAAGATAATTAGGCTTCCATCAGCATCTTTTCGCATGATCTTGAACGCGACAAGGATGTCAGCATCTCGAAAGGAAATCGAGCGAAGCACGAATGTATTTCCTACTACTGACGGAAATCGATTCTTTAATGTGAAAGTCTCAGCCTTATGCTCACGAGCCTTTCTTTGTTCGACTCGAGCATCCACAATATTACCCGGGGCTTTGTATTTCAACAGGTAATCTATCTCCGGCGTCTCACCATTTACTTCTGAAAGCGGTCTCGTGCCCAAGTCGCCCATAAGACCATAATCCGCGCCGGCGAATCCGGTTGAAAGAGAATTCTGCTCAAGGGAAAGCTGAGCTATTTTTTGATAATCGTTTGAACCTGTCGAGAAGGAATAATAGGCTCCACCACCCTGTGGAACGGCAATCGCCCGCCCGTAAACCTCTCGAGGCATAATGCGGAAAACATTAAATCCAGCTGCGGCGGCAGCTTCAATATCGGACGCCGAAGGCCGAAGAAGATCTTGGACGATTTTGTCGATCTGTTCTGTAAGAATCTTGATTTGATCGAACTTCTGTTCGCGCGAAATTTCTTGCGCATTAAGGACGGATGAGAAGAAGATCAGAGAGAGTAAGACCACGGGAAAACGCATCATTTCGATACTCCTTGGGGAAAGGAAAAGGCACTATGGAGAGCTACGCAAGTAACTTACCAGAGTGCCTATCTGAAAGCAATAACTTTCTTTTTAGGGGATCTTCAATTCCTGTCCAGGATAGATCTTGTCCGGGTGGTTGAGGATGTCGCGGTTTGCGTCCCAGATGGCTTTCCACTGGATGCCGTACTTCCCGGCGATCTTGCTCAGGCTGTCGCCCGACACAACGGTGTATGTGCCAGCACCGCCGCCGGCGTTGCCGGCTCCGGTTGTGACGTTGAGGATCAGATCGCCCGTCCGAAATTCAGGGTCGAGACGTTCGTATTCCGCCCAGAGTTCGGCCTTCGCTTCATCGCTCGGCGCAGATCCATTGATGTGTAGAACTCCGTCGCCCTCGGTCAGCTCGTAGCTGGTTCCATTGGCATTGGCGAGTTCTAGAAGTGATACATATTTCTCTTGTAGTGACATAATTCCTCCTATTGTACGCCTATTTGACGGTCAGTTTGTTTATAACCTTCGCCGGGTTGGTCCCCTTGGCCTCGTTGGCTGCCTGCATGACCTTAGTCAAGTCAGCTTTCGCGACTTCGCCGGTGAGCACGATCTCACCGTTGGCAACGGCAACGGTGACGTTCGCCCCGGTGAGATTGAGTTTCTTAATGGCTTCATTTACCGTGCCTTGGATCATCTGATCCGGTGATGGCGGCGGCGGCGTTGGAGCGGGCTTGATGGTGCAGTTGTTTGTAACCGACTTAATGCCTTCGACACCCTTAACGGTGGCTTCGGCTTTGCTCTTGACGGCAGCGTCAGCGACTTCGCCGGTCAGTGTGGCAACGCCGTCCTTAACAGCGACGGTAACGCCAACCACTTTATCAGCAGCCAGCTTATCGGCAGCAGCTTTTTGCAGATCGGCATCGCTCTTGCCGCATGCGATCATGAATAACGCACAGGCCAAAGTTAGAACTGTAAAGACTTTAACTTTCATTTTTCCTCCAAAAAAAGTTCAT
>JBGTBC010000432.1:0-3628 GCA_041749555.1 Pyrinomonadaceae bacterium
TCGGGATGAAGCTCATCCGGCCCGATTATTTCAGCAATAGCGTTCGCCGCGGCCAACTTCATGGCTTCATTGATCCTGGAGGCACGGCAATTCAGAGCTCCGCGGAAGATACCTGGGAAGCACAGAACGTTGTTGATCTGGTTCGGATAGTCCGAGCGGCCCGTAGCCATAACCGCAACGTGGCCCGCGGCGTCCTCTGGCATGATCTCGGGCGTCGGGTTTGCCATTGCAAAGACAATGGGATCGGCGGCCATATTTGCAAGATCCTTATCATTTATTATTCCGGGTGCGGAAACCCCGAGGAATACGTCCGCTCCCTTTATTACCTCATGGATCGTTCCATGTTCTTTATCCGGATTGGTATTTCGTGCGTACCAATCTTTCACCCAATTCATGTTCTCTTTGCGTCCTTTGTAGATCGCACCGGTCGTATCACAGCCGATAATGTTCTTGACGCCAGCCGCCATAACTATTTTTGAACATGCAACGCCGGCTGCGCCGATCCCGTTGACGACGAGCTTAACGTCTTCAATAGGTTTCCCTACGATCTTTAATGCATTGATCAGCGCCGCAAGTACCACAACGGCCGTACCATGCTGGTCATCGTGAAAAACCGGAATGTCCAATTCTTCTTTTAATCTTTCTTCTATCTCGAAGCATCGCGGGGCTGAAATGTCTTCGAGATTTATGCCTCCGAATCCGACGGCAATATTCTTGATCGTCTGCACGATCTCATGCGGATCCTTTGTATTAAGGCATATCGGAAACGCGTCAACGCCGCCAAATTCCTTGAATAACTGGCATTTGCCCTCCATCACCGGCATTGCCGCGGCCGGGCCGATATCTCCGAGACCCAGGACGGCGGTGCCGTCCGATACGACGGCTACCGTATTTTTCTTGATGGTCAGGTTAAACGCCTTTTCGGGGTCATTATGAATGGCCTGACAAACACGGGCAACGCCAGGCGTGTAGGCCATCGAAAGATCCGACCGTGTTTTGAGCGGCATTTTAGAGATGACCTCGATCTTTCCGCCGAGGTGCATCAGGAACGTCCTATCCGATATGTTTATGACCTCAACGCCATCGATATTTTCTATCGAAGCCGCGATCTCCTTGTCGTGGTTTTCGCTGGCGGCATTGACCGTAATATCCCTTATCAGGAAGTCCTTGCCGACGCTGACGATATCGATGCCCTCGATATCGCCTCCCGCAGCTCCAATGGCCGTGGTAAGCTCGCCGAGTTTGCCTGGTTGGTTATGGATCCGTACGCGGAGGGTAATGCTGTAACTTGCGTTTGGTGTTGGTTTATTGTGCATAAAAACTGCCGATGATCGACAGCGTAAAAAACCTGTCTAAAAAAAGTATGCCGAAAACAATAGTGAAGGGCAACTTCGCTTGGAATGGCGCTCCCCGCCATTACGCGGTAAGACCTCGCTCAACACTGAAGAGTTCTTTTTTCTCCAGTGGATAATTTCAAGTGGAAAGTGGTTAGTCATCTCGTTGCAATTTCATTATCTGTGTCGGAAGCGGCCCAACTATCCACTTCGTCACTATCCCCTATTCACTGAAGAGTCTTTCCAGTGGAAAATTCATGTGGAAAGGCGTTGTCTGATTCATTCCAGTGGCAGGACATTTTATCTGAAATTGTGCGTTTCTACCGCTGCGGTGAATTCGCCGTGAATGGCCTCAAAATACAGCCCCTTTATCAGCCCGCGTTCCTCGGCTATGCCTTTTATCAGGAGAAAATCATTTTGATTGATCACTGCCCTGAACCGTTCGAAAACATCGGGCATAACCACAAAATTCGAATGGCCTGTTTCATCCTCAAGCGTAATGAATACAACGTTCTTCGCGGTCATCGGGCGCTGGCGGATGACCGCTGCACCCGCAACGGTCACGATCTCGCGGGCTTTCAGGTGTTTGGTCTGTTCAGCCGTAAGCACGCCTTTCCTATTCAGGTCCTCACGGATGAACGCCATCGGGTGCCGGCCGATAGAGATGCGGGTCTTTTTAAGGTCCGCCTCGACAAGCTCAAGGCCTTCCATTCTCCGGATAAAAGGCACCTCGGTGATGGCCGTATCATCGTCGGCAAACAGATCGCCCGCGGGCCGCAGTGCGAGCTCGGATTGCCACAGAGCGTGCCGGCGGTGAACGGTGTTGTCGAAATTCAACGCACCGGCCATGCTGAGCGACCGTACCTCACGCTTGTTTATCGCGGGCACACGTTTGATGAGATCGTCGATGCTGGTGTACGGCCGGCTTCGCTCCGCAACGATGGCTTGCCCAATCTCTTCGCGCAGGACGCGGACGTATTTCAAACCGACCCGCACATCTTCGTCTTCTATTGTGAAAAGATATTGGGAACGGTTTATATCGAGCGGCCGGAAATGCAGGCCGTGCCGCTGGGCATCCTTGACCAGTGTGGCCGCGGAATAAAACCCGAGCGGATAATTATTGAACATCGCCGTCATAAAAGCCGCACGGTAATGGACGATAAAATAGGCCGAGGCGTATGCCAGCAGGGCAAAGCTCGCGGCATGCGATTCGGGAAAGCCGTAATTGGCAAATGCCTTTACGCATTTAACGATCAGGTCCTGGGTTTCTGTCTTGATCTCATTACGTGTCATGCCGGCTCGCAGTTTTTCCTCGATGGCCACCAGCCGCCGGTCGGCGCGTTTAAAGCCCATTGCCCGCCGCAGCTCCTCGGCCTCGCCGCCCGAAAAATCGGCTATGTCCATCGCGATCTTGAGAAGCTGTTCCTGAAAGAGGGGCACACCGAGCGTGCGTTCGAGCGTCGGCTTCAGCCGCGGATGAATGTAGTCGATCTTCTCGATACCCTGCCGCCGCTTGATATACGAGCTGAGCATATTACCAACAACCGGGCCGGGCCGGATGATGGCGACCTGGACAACAATGTCATAAAAACAGGCAGGTTTAGATTTTGGCAGAAAGGCGATCTGAGCACGGCTCTCGACCTGGAACATCCCAATCGTGTCCGCGGCCTGCAGAGTTTCATACACCTTTGGATCGTCATACGGCAATTCATACAGGCCGAACTGCTTTCCGTAATTCTCGCCTATGAGCGTGATCGTATCCCTCAGGACGGCCATCATGCCCAGGCCCAGCAGGTCAACCTTGATAATGCCCAATCGCTCGCAGTCATCTTTATCCCACTGGATGATATTTCGTCCCTCCATCGAGGCCGGCTCAAGCGGAACGATGCTGTCGAGACGTCCGAGCGAGATAACCATACCGCCCGAGTGCTGGCCGAGGTGGCGGGGAAAATCAAGAATGCGCGTGTAAAGCTCGGAGAATTTTTGAAGGCGTATATTGTCGGCGGGATCAAATCCTTCTTCTTTCATACGGCGATTCAATTCCTCGCCCTTAAAAAATTCGTAATGCGAGTTGATCCTGGAAAGCTGTGTAAGAGAGTCGGGATCAAACCCGAATACTTTTCCAACCTCGCGGATGGCGGATTTTCCGCGATACGAGATCACATTAGCGGTCATACCGGCACCGCGTTCGCCATATTTCTTGTAAACGTGCTGAATGACCTTTTCACGGTCGTCACCCGATGGCAGGTCGATATCGATGTCGGGATATTCGTCACGCTGCTCGGACAAAAATC
>JBGTBC010000433.1:0-5619 GCA_041749555.1 Pyrinomonadaceae bacterium
CGACGGCCAATACCAACCAGATCGAATCGATCGCCGTGATGCCGTTTGTTAATGAGAGCGGGAATTCGGATGTCGAGTATCTCTCGGACGGTATGACCGAGACGCTGATCAGCAGTTTGTCGCAGTTGGAGAATCTGAATGTGAAGGGCCGCTCGTCAGTGTTTCGTTATAAGGGCAAGGACCTGGATACTAAAACGCTGGGGAGGGAATTGGGAGTTCAGGCGGTTTTGTATGGACGAGTGATCCAGCGTGGGGATCAGCTTACACTGAGTCTCGAACTGCTCGATGCTTTGACGGAAAACGTTATCTGGAGCGGTAGATACGATCGCAAGCAAGCCGATGTTGTTACTCTCCAAAGCGAGATCGCCCGCGATGTCTCAAATAAGCTAAAAACACGGCTTTCGGGTACCGATGTGGCAAAGATAGTAAAGGGTTACACTGTCAACCCGGAAGCTTACAGGCTTTATTTGCAGGGCCGCTTTTATTGGAACAAACGCAATGAGCAGGCGATAAAGAACAGCATCGAGTATTTCGATCAGGCAATTGCACTCGATCCGTCGTATGCGCTCGCTTATGCCGGACTGGCGGATGCGTGGCAGGTGCTCCCGAGCTACACGGACGACCCGCCGCCGGAAACGGCCTTTCCAAATGCCCGTAAGGCCGCCATGCGGGCCCTGGAGATAGACCCTGCACTGGCAGAACCTCATGCCGCACTTGGCGTCATACTGCACGAGTACGATTGGAACTTTGCGGAAGCGGAAAAAGAATTCAAGCGTGCTATCGAGCTCGACCCGAATTATGCCTCGGCCCGTCAATGGTACAGCGAATATCTAATGAACATGGGCCGTTTCGACGAGTCTATCTCTGAAGCAAGCCAAGCATATAAACTCGACCCATTATCCCTGATCATCAATGTGTCGTTTGGCCGCGTGTACTTCGTGGCCCGTCGTTATGATGAATCAATCGTCCAATATCGGAAAGCTCTTGAGATCGACCCTGATTTTATGGGGGCAAATCGGAGCCTTGTTCAGGTATATGAAACAAAGGGAATGTACCTGGAGGCGATCGAGCAGATGGCTAAGCTGCGTCGTGTGGAGGGTTGGCCGCCGGAACGTGTCGTAGCGAGAACGGCGGCTCTCAAGGAAGCTTTCAATAGGTCCGGTGCTCCGGGATACTGGCAAAAACGTGTTGAGTTTGCAAATGAAATTCTAGGTTCACAGAATAACGAGACGATATTTTTCTTAGCGCAGCTTTACACCAACGTCGGTAACAAAACGCAAGCGTTAGATATTTTGGAAAAATCCCTTGAAAGCAATAAGCACAATAAAGCGCTGGTCAGGCTCAAAACCAACCCCGTTTTGGCACCGCTTCACACTGAGCCGCGGTTTCAGGAACTGGTGCGAGAGGTCGGTTTGCCGGAATAGAACGTTATGAAACGATGCCCTGAATGCAGACGAGATTATTACGACGATACACTGCTGTATTGTCTTGAGGACGGAAATGCGCTTGTGCAGGGTTCCGTCCCCGCACCTCAAGATGGTCCGGAGGAACCCGCGATGGCAATCTTGTCAGAACCGGGAGCGGTAGCGACTGGGTTCCGGGATGGTGAGCCTACTCGACCTCAAGTTCTCACAACCGATCAGACCGCCATTCTTCCCAACGGAGCGGTGGCGGAGCCTCGGAGATCTTTGGGCGGGCTTTCGGAAAGGCAGAGTCTATCCGCACATCGGGCGGCAAGGCCGTTGATGATTGCGGCGGTTGCGGTGCTTCTCTTGGTCGGTGGGTTCTTTGGCTATCGATATTTCTCGGCGTCTAATTCCGGGGCGATCAATTCCATCGCAGTGATGCCGTTTGTGAACGACAGTGGCAACGCAGAGCTCGAGTATCTCTCTGACGGAATCACCGAGACGCTGATCAGCAGCCTTTCGCAGCTCGAGCATTTGAGCGTAAAGCCCCGGTCCTCGGTCTTTAGATATAAGGGATCGGGTAAAGGCCCGGAGACAGCCGGGAAGGAACTTGCTGTTGACGCAGTTTTGACGGGCCGCGTCTCGCAGCGCGGAGATGAGATGTCGTTCTTTGTCGAGCTCGTGAATGTGGCGCTCGATAAAGTGATCTGGAGTCGCCAGTATTCAGGCAAGCAGGCCGAGCTGGTTACGCTTCAACGCAGCATCGCCACCGATGTATCGGGCAGACTCCGGCCAACGCTGTCGGAAGGAGATACCGCACGGGTCGCCAAGACCTACACGTCCAGCCCCGAGGCATATCAGCATTATCTCAAGGGCAATTTTCATCGCGAGAAATGGACCGAAGAGGGGTACAAGACGGCCATCGACCACTACAACCAGGCAATCGAGATCGATCCGGCCTATGGTCTCGCGTACGCCGGGCTGGCCATGGCCCACATGGTCTCCGCTGATTGGTTCGTTCCACCCGACGAGGCCGCACCGCGCGTCCGGGCGGCGGCCGCGAAGGCCCTGGAACTTGACCCGTCGTTAGCCGGAGCTCATGTCGCACTCGGACTTGTTGCTCTCTGGCATGACATGGATTGGCCGGCGACGGAACGGGAGGTGAAACGCGCTCTTGAGCTTGAACCCGATAACCCGAAACCCCATCAGCTCTATGGATGGTATTTCTCCGTCCTCGGCCAAACCGGACCGGCGATCGATGAAATGAAGAAGGCCGTCGACATCGAACCTCTTAACAGTGGAATGGTCGGCGATCTGGCATACGTGCTTATTCAGGCCGGAAATGTCGACGAGGGCTTGCAGTTCGCGAAACAGGGCACGGGAATTGACTCCAACGACTGGTGGCTGCGGCTGGTCACAGCATACGGATACGAGCGTAAGGGACAGCTTAATGAAGCACTGGCCGAGGTCAGCCGGGCCCGAGAACTGAATAATTCTCCCGTATTGATCTCTTATGTCGGCTATATACTGGCGGTTTCCGGAAAGACGTCCGAGGCCCGACAGATCGCCCGCGAGCTTCAAGATATTTCCAAGCAGCGGCATGTGTCCCCTTATTACTGGGCCAGCGTGTATGCCGGGCTAAATGACCGTGACGCTGCGTTTGCGCTCCTTGAAAAGGCCGCCCAACAGCGTTCCAGCCTGTCCGGTCTTGGAACCGAGTGGATATTCGAGAACCTGAGGCCCGATCCGCGATTCAATATGTTCCTGGACAGACTGAACCTCAGCCATCTGAAGAAGTGATAGTTGTCATTAATCGAATATGAAACGATGCCCTGAGTGCAGACGAGATTATTACGACGACACGCTGCTGTATTGGCTCGACGACGGCAATGTGCTGCTCGAAGGCCCAGTCGGCGAAGTCTCATTCGACAGCATCGTCCGGCATGACGATCCGCGATTTAAGGAATTGGTAAAGCGAGTCGGGCCCTCCGAATAGACGGTTGAAAATAAAGTCTATTCTATTTTTTTGCTGGTCCAGACATTATCTTTAATGTCCGAATCGGGGAATCTCCCATAAGGATCCAGAGTTATTTTGCTGATCTTGCGTTTTCCCAAATCAAGAACAGCTTGAAAATCGCGGTCGCCGTTAAACCAGACATCTTCGTTCCATCTTACGATCGCCGTTTTATCATCGACCATTTTTGCGTTCGGCATCGCCTTGATCTTCTCGCTGCCGTCAGCAAATTCGACTTTGAGCACGACAGGGGAAGGCATTTCGCCTGCTTGATGGACCGTAACTCTTGTCTTGTCGCCTTGCGAAACGACCTCTTTGATCGAGCCGTTAACGCTCTCAGTGGTGAAGAGCCAGTAATACCAAAACCAATTCAGGTCACGACCAAGCTCTTTGTTCATAAAGAAGGTGAAATCCCAGGGCGACGGATGTTTGAACTTCCATGTTTCCACATATTTTTTGAGGGCTGCATTCAGTGCGTCGTCGCCGACTATTCCGCCCAGCATCGAAAACATCAACGGTGTTTTGTTGTAAGTTTGAAAACCATAGAAAGTGCCACCATAGTTGGCGTTCCACATCATCGTCGGTTCATCTTCGTTGCCGCTGATCCTGCCGTAGCTCTGCCCCAAACGATCAAGGTCAAAAGGTTTCCCACGGGCATCGGCATTCGAAAGTATATTTGAATATTGATTAAAACCTTCGTCCATCCAGCCGTAACGGGTTTCGTTAGTTCCCACCATCATCGGTATCCATTGATGGAAAGTCTCGTGATCGGCGGCTCCTTGATTTGAGTTGATAACCATCGGATATTCCATTCCGGCACTTGGGCCATCCTGCAGCGTCAATTGCGGAAAGGCGTATGGGATCAAAAGCTTAGAATAAAACTCCAGAGCATGGCGGGAATTTTTGCCGGCGTTAGCAAACAAACGTGCCCTTTCGGGTAGGTAAAACATATGAACCGGAACATAACCCTTTGTCGGAATGTTTGCCCGCGTGCTTCTCCAAATAAATTCATTCGAGGTTGCCCAGGCAAAATCATTTACTTCTTCTGCAAGAAAATGCCATATATTTTTGTCGCGAGGCAACAGAGCTTTGCCGACACCGCGTTCATCTTCTTTAACGATCATTAACTCTTCATCGGTTTTTAATGCCGCAGCCAGCCGCTCACGAACAAACGGAGCGAGGGCTTCGCTGGCATTTTGCAGGAGACCTGTTCCGCTTACGAGCCATCCCGACGGAACTTCGATCCTGACGTCAAACTTGCCGTAATTGTTATAAAATTCCGAAGGGCCGAGATAAGTGTTTGTTTCCCATCCACGCAGATCATCGTATTTTGCCAAACGCGGATACCATTGAGTCGGTTGGAAAAGTTTGCTTTCCCAACGCTGCGTCATCCGATGCCCTTGACCACCCTCGCCACCGGGAAGTTTTGTATTCCAATCAATTTCAATGGTTGCTAAACTGCGCGGCTCGATCGGTGTTGCGAGATTTACAATAGCGACCGTTTGATCTAACCCGACCACAAATGATCTTTCGATCTTCTGCGGTCCTTGGCTGCGATTTTGTCTTGGCGGGCTTAACTTCAGATCAATTTCAACGCCGTTGATCTTGATCCGGGTGACCACCATTCCATCGGTATTTTCCGCCGGAACGGAAAAACCGCGCGGAACACGAGGTCGATAGATATTGTGGTCGAGCCGCAAGACGATCCGGTCTAGCCTATCGGGGCTATTATTATGAAGTGAGATCGTTTCGCTTCCGGTGATGGTTTGCGTTTCGGGATCGAGACTGGTATTTATCGAATAATCGGCTTTTAGCTGCCAATAATTCGCCCCCGGACGACCGGAGGTATCTCTCGTGCCGGCCCTGTAAGCCCTTTCAATTGAATTCGTTAGCGGAATGTTCCGACGTATCGCTCGGTTTGCCGATGCTCCCGAGTCCTTAAGGATCGCAGGATCCAAAGGCGTTTCGGTCGTCTGTACCTGGGCAAGAACAACATAGTGGCTTAACAACAAAAGCCCTATAAAGATCTTTGATTTCATAAGATACCTTCGAAAATCGATTTCAGAATTGTCGGAATCTCGGCAATTGTAAATCTTTAAGCGTTAAGATGCGAGCTTTGACCCTGTAAGAGATGATCCGAGGTAAGCGGCATTGCCGAGGAGAGTAGGTTCTCCCGAACAAACCGCGGTTTGGCAAAAT
>JBGTBC010000434.1:0-5743 GCA_041749555.1 Pyrinomonadaceae bacterium
AAACGGTAATGGAAATCAAGGCCCAGGATGCCGAGCTTCCACATTTGATAGGCAATATCCTTGCCCGTGTAGGTCACTGTGCCGTTTGACCTTACAAGGATCTTGTCGTTCTCATGATCGTCCGTGCCAGAATGTTCTTCAAAGGGCATCACCCAGCAGCCCGCATGTTTACCTTCGTTCTCGTAATGTATGACGCCGAGCTGCTTCATCTGCTCAAACGCCTTGTCCCAAAAGTGAAGATGCAGGATCTCGGATTCCCGCGGCAGCAGGTCGTATCGAATAGAAAGTCTTTCCATTGTGTCGAGGATGCACTCGACGTTACGGGTAGCGACATAATCAGCCAATTCAGCTGTCGGATTGCTGCCTTCCTCGATCAGGTGGAGCACCTCGGCGCGCTTTGCCTTAAGTTCTTCATTTGTCTGATACTCAACACCGACCTTTGTGTAAAGGTCCCAGCAATAGTAATCAAAACTCTTTCCGCTAGCGGTTAGCTCAAAATCGAGTTCCTTGATTGCGGCCAGGTCCATTTCCTCAAGGTAGACGAATCCAACCACCACATCAGCCACCTGAACACCTGTGTTATCGATATAATTCTGAACCTCAACATTCTTTCCCGTAGCCTTCAGTATCCGTTGAAAAGTATCGCCCATGACAGAATTACGCACATGGCCTATGTGTGCTGATTTGTTAGGGTTAACCGATGTATGCTCAACGCATACCTTAACCGCTTCGGCGGTTTCTGACAGGGCAAGAGCGGGAAGTGGTTCCGTCGCGGCGTTCTCGATCAAAAAAGCGGCCCGGTCAAAAAATACATTCAGGTAGCCGGCCCCGGCGACCTCGACCCTTCCAACGGATCCGGCAGATTCGAGCGCGGTTTTTAGCACTTCGGCTATCTCACGCGGATTTCGCTTTTCGCCGGTCGCCTGTTTTATTCGTTTTGCCAGTTCAAAGGCAACCGGAAACGCAATATCGCCTAATGCCGTCTTGGGCGGTGTTTCGGCCGCGATCTGGTCCAGCTCAATGCCGAATTCGGCCGCGGCAGTCAATCGGACCGTTTCGCGCAATGCTTTTTGTATCTCAGTTAAGGTCATCCAGGTTATAAAAATCGTGCTAAAAGTAAACGGTAATTATAGTCCCGACAAGCGCCATTCGCAAAGAACCGCAGTTTCCAGTCCCCCCGGCCCTGTCGCTTTAGATTTGGCTACAAAAACGCTAAACTCAAAGACTTAGCTATGGCAACCAACGGTGATTCAAAGATCGATCTCGTAAAGATCGCAGCAGGCGTAAGGATGATGCTCGAGGGAATGGGTGAGGACCCTGACCGCGATGGCCTGAAAAAAACTCCGGAGCGTGTGGCCGATTTCTACGCAGAATTGACGGAAGGGATGTGGATCGATCCGCGCGAGCATATTGTGCCGCTGCCCGGCGATTCGCACGACGAGATGGTTATCGTCAAGGACATCTCGATCGCATCTGTCTGCGAGCATCACCTGGCACCGTTCACCGGCAAATGCCATATTGCCTATATCCCAAAGAACGGCCGCATTATAGGTCTCTCCAAGCTTGCCCGTATCGCTGAGGTGTTTGCCCGACGCCTTCAGGTTCAGGAACGCCTGACCCAGGAGATCGCCCAAACGCTTTATGATGAACTCGATCCGATCGGTGTAATGGTCGTTATCGAGGCTGAGCATACTTGCATGACGCTCAGGGGGGTCAAGAAGCCGGGAGCAGTCACAATTACATCAACCGTTCTAGGTGGATTTCGCAAGGATCCGCGGACACGTGCCGAGGCAATGTCATTGATAAAAGGTTAATAAATTATGAAAAGAGCCATTACATCTATCCTTCTGCTCGTATTTGTAACGTTAGGGCTGTTTGCTCAGGACCGAACCGCCAGTTTTGACGAAAATAAGATGCGAGAACGTGTAAAGCGGCTTTCCGCCGATGATTTCGAGGGCCGCGGCCCCGGAACCGCTGGCGGCCGACGTGCCGCTCAATACATCGCAGACCAGTTAAAGGCCGGGGGCGTAAAACCCGGAAATAAAAGCAGTTACTTCCAGAACGTAAGGCTGGTTGGAGTCAAGGCGGACCCAAATACCACTTTGCGGGCGGGTAAAATCGGTGAACCGACAGGAAAAACCTATAAGTTTGCTGACGAGTTCGTTGCGACTACCGGCACACAGACGGCGAATATTTCGTCTAATGCAGAGCTTGTTTTTGTCGGTTACGGCATCGATGCACCTCTTTACAAGTGGAACGACTACAAAGGTTCGGCCGACGATTATCGCGGCAAAATACTGATGATGGTGGTAAATGACCCGCCCTCAACTGCGGCGGAACCAGACCTTTTCGGCGGCAAGGCCCTGACCTATTTTGGCCGCTGGACCTACAAATATGAGGAAGCCGCACGGCGAGGAGCAGCCGGGGTGATCCTGATCCATACTACGGAATCGGCCGGGTATGGTTGGAACGTCATCCGAACTTCGAACGGTAATTGGAGGTACGAGATCGCAAGAACCGCAGCTGATAAAACGCCGTTCCTGCAGTATCGTGCCTGGGCGACAGAAGATGCCGCCGACCGGATCCTTAGTCAGGCCGGGCTGAAGATGTCCGACCTCGTGGCCAAGGCGAAGAGCCGGGATTTTCAGCCGGTAAAGACGGGACTTAACGTCAAGCTCGACCTTAAGAGTGAGACTAATACCTTTGATTCGCCCAATGTGGTCGGCATGCTCGAGGGCAGTGATTCGAAGCTGAAAAAAGAATATATCATCTATTCAGGCCACTGGGACCATCTGGGCATCGGCGAGCCGAATGCGTCGGGTGATCGCATACATAACGGTGCATATGATAATGCTTCGGGAGTTGCCACGATCCTCGGCATAGCCGAAGCAATGGTCAAAATGCCTAAGAAAGAAAGGCCGAAACGATCGGTCGTATTCTTCTTCCCGACGGCCGAAGAGCAGGGTCTCTTGGGGGCGGAATATTATGCCCAATTCCCGCTGTTTCCGCTGGCTAGCACGGCTGCAAACATTAACATCGACGGCGTAAACTTTTTTGGTAAAGTATCCGATTTCAAGCCCCTCGGTGCGGACCGGTCGTCGATCATGGACCAGATCTCCGAGGCCGCGGCGGAACGAAAATTTACACTTCGGCCTGACAACCGACCCGAACAAGGATTTTTCTTCCGCTCGGATCACTTTCCTTTTGCAAAAGCAGGTGTTCCCGCCGTTTCTCTTCAGCATGGCGATACGTTTTTGACGCCGCTCAAACCGGAGGCCGAGGCTTTTTTCAAGGATTACAACGCTAAGTATTATCATCAGGTCACGGATGAATACCACGATTGGTGGGACATCTCGGCAATGATCCAGGAAGCCGAATTCGCCCTCGCGATCGGTTTAAAGCTGGCGAACACACCGACGATGCCGAGGTATAAGGAAACGGATGAGTTTTCTGCCCCGGATAAAGCCCGGTTTTCTAGATAGCTTAGCTAATTATATTGTCTGAGTTAGCTAAATATGAAATAATTGCCGAGAGGATTTATGAAAAAGGTGAATGTGCATGAAGCGAAGAGTCAGCTTAGCAAATTGATCGCTCTCGCAAAGAATGGTGAAGATGTTGTGATTGCCAAAAACGGCACGCCGGAGGTGCGCATTGTAGCGTACGAAAAGAAACAATCAGATTGGTTCGGCATGGATGCCGGCAAAATCTGGCTGTCCGAGGACTTTGATGAGCTGGATGAGGATCTCCTGGAGATAATGAGTGATCCGAAGATATTTCCAGATGATCCCAAGCTTGAAGACAAATGAGGTTCCTCGTGGACACTCACGTGTTCTTATGGATCTTTTCAGATATTCCAGGATTTTCCCGGAGTGCTCGAGATTTTTTTGAAGACACTGAATCGAACCAGTTTTACTTGTCCGATGCGAGCGCTTGGGAGGCCTCTATAAAATACGGTTCGGGTAAATTAAAGCTTCCCGAGGAACCGGAATCGTTCTTTTCTGACCGCGTTAGACGATCGAATTACCGGCATCTGCCAATCGATTTCCGACACGTCACTCGAGTTCATTTGCTTCCGTTGATTCACCGAGATCCTTTTGACCGCCTATTGGTCTCGCAGGCTAAGGTGGAAGACATGATCGTTATTTCGAACGATGAGGTCTTTGATCATTACGGCGTAAAGAGACTGACAATTCAAGCAATTTCTTAATGCAAAGCACCTTTTACATCACAACCCCGATCTATTACGCCAACAGCCTGCCGCATCTCGGGCATCTGTACACGACTATCGTCGTGGACGCCATTCAGAGGCACAAGCGGCAGCGTGGGTTTGATACCTATTTTCTGACCGGAACTGACGAACACGGCATAAATATCCAACGCGCCGCGGAAAAGAATGGGCGAACCCCAAAGGAGCAGGCTGACTACATCTCTGGCGAGCTCAAACGGATGTTCCATGATTTCGGGCTCGACGGCGAAAATGGCGGCTACGACATTTTCATGCGGACGTCCGAGCCGTTTCATTACGAGGCCGTCCAGCATCTGTGGCGTGAGATAGCCAGAAATAAGACGCCAAAGGGAAATGACGCTATTTATAAAGGCTTTTATGAGGGATGGTTCTGTGCGCCGTGTGCCGAGTTCAAGACTGAAGAGCAATATTTCATCCCGGAAGGCGGGGACCAACCGCATTGCCCGATACACGAACGTCCCCTAGACAAGGTGTCGGAAGACAGCTATTTCTTTCGCCTGTCGGATTATGACGATTTTCTTATCGAAACGATCGAATCCGATCCGGGCTTGGTGCGGCCCGATGCCCGGCGAAACGAGGTCCTCTCGTTTGTTCGAGGCGGATTGCAGGACCTATCGATCAGCCGGTTAAAAAGCTCGGTTTCATGGGGCGTTCCGGTTCCCGATGACGAGGAGCACGTAATGTACGTATGGCTCGACGCCCTCTCAAACTACATCACGGCGATCGGCTACGGTAATACCGAGCGTGCCGCGGTCGGATTTGAGAAGTATTGGCAAAATGTCGTGCATGTGGTCGGGAAAGACATTCTCAGGTTTCACACTGTCTATTGGTTCTCGTTTCTACACGCTGCCGGGCTGGATCTTCCAAAAACTGTCTATGCTCACGGTATGTGGCTCGATGCCGACGGCCGAAAGATGGGTAAGACAATGGGTAACGTCATCGAAGTTGATGTACTACATGAGCATTTTCAGATCGATGCGATCCGGTATTTTGTGCTTCGCGACATGGTTTTCGGGCAGGACGGCAAATTTGGTTATGAAAATCTGATCGACCGGACGAACTCTGACCTTGCGAGCGGCCTCGGCAATCTGGCGAGCCGGACCTTCTCGATGATCACGAAATATCGCGACGGAAAGGTCCCCGACGGCAAGATCAGCGAAGAAAATTATCTGCAGGCCCGGCGTGCCGGGATCGATCCTGACGGACAGGACATCGTTTCGGTGATCGAACATGCACGGGATGAATTTAACCGCAGGTTCGAAAACTTTGAGATGAGCCTTGCCCTTGAAACGCTCTGGACCGTCATAGCTCGCGTCGACAAATTGATATCAGATTCAAAGCCTTGGGAGCTGATCAAAGACGAAAAGCAGGCCCAGACCCTAAATGCAGTGCTCTACCGAGCTTGCGAAACTCTGCGTTGGCTCAGCATAATGCTGTATCCCATCATCCCAGAGGCTTCAATGAATATTTACAGCCAGATCGGGCTTGACGATGACA
>JBGTBC010000435.1:0-3860 GCA_041749555.1 Pyrinomonadaceae bacterium
CAACGGTAACGATCACAGATCCGGCAGGCAAGCCGGTTTCCAAGGCCGCACGCGTCGGGCGAGGCGGTCCCGAGACATTTGCGTTTGCGACCGAAACGGCGGGGCGCTACGTGATCGAGGTTACGCCGGCGGCGGCGGGGAAAGGAGGCCCCGTGCGTGTGCAGCTCACCCGCTCGGAACCGGTGGCCACCACACCAGAAGGCAAGGTAGATCAGGCAGCCGCACAGTTGTACAAAGATACTCCGGGAGCAGTTGTAGGAGTGATCAAGGGCGGCCAACTGGTATTCGTGAAAGGGTATGGCGCCGCAGATCTGACGTACGGGATGCCGTTCACCGCCGACACGCCAACCAACATCGGTTCCTCCTCCAAGCAGTTCACCGGGTTCGCCCTCGCCTTGCTGGCCTCGCGCGGCAAGCTCTCTCTGGACGACGATGTGCGAAAGCACATTCCCGAGCTCAAGGACTTCGGAAAGAAGATCACCGTGCGTCATCTTCTAACGCATACCACGGGCTACCGCGAGTTTATCAATACGCTGCTGATAGAAGGACGTCAGTTGCTGGAAGGTGATTACGTCGCTCCGGACGAAGCACTCAAGGTGGTCAACCGGCAACCGACACTGCAGAATGATCCCGGCGCGGAGTTCAACTACAACAACTCGGCGTTCAGCCTGGCAACCGTTGTCGTAGAGCGAGTCACGGGCCGCCCGTTCGCGGAGTGGATGAGGGACGAGGTTTTCCTTCCGCTCGGCATGACAAAGACGTGGGTGCGCGCGAATCCGGGCCAGATCATACCCGGACGATCGGTCGGGTACATAGCGGGCGACTTCGGTTTCCGCGAAGTGAGGGACCTGCATGCGTCGGCGGGCGCCGGCGGGATCTACACAACGCCTGGCGACGTCGCCAAGTGGCTGGGCAATCTAAAGACCGGGAAGCTCGGCGGGCCGGCAGTGATCAAGGAGTTGACGACGCCGTTTACTCTAAACGATGGGAAGTCCTCGAATTACGGATACGGTGTGTTTATCGACACGAATCGCGGTCTAAAACGTTGGCAGCACGGCGGAAATGATGTTGCGCATAGCTCTACGTTTGTGTACTACCCCGACCTCGATTCCGGTTACGTCGTGTTCAGCAACTACCAGGGCGTTCCCGGAGGTATCGCCAACGTCGTGGCTAATGCGTTCTTCGGCGAACACATGACCGCGCCAGCGCAAGCTGCTCCGACGGCCGGAGGAGCGAGCGTCGATGTTCCGGCGTCGACCTTGCGGCGTTATGCCGGCAAGTACGAGATGACGACGCTCGGCGGCCTGCTACTGGCGGTTGAACTTCAGGGAAATGAGCTTCAGCTCAAGATCGCGGGTCAGCCCGCGCTTCCGCTCCGAGCGACCTCCATGACCTCCTTCGAAGTGGTCGGAGCTCCGGCCAAGATAACGTTCAATACAGCAGCAGATGGAGCAGTGGAGGGGATCACGTTTCAGCAGGGCGGAGACCACCCCGGAAAACCGGTCGTGGAGAAACCGTCAGTCGATCTCGCCAGCTTCACGGGCCGCTATTTCAGCGAGGAACTGGAGACATACTATGACCTCAGCGTTGAGGACGGAAAGCTGGTCATCCGGCACCGTCGCTTCGGACCAGTCGTGCTGACCCACACGAATGGGGACAACTTCTCCGGAACGTTACCCGTAACACAGGTCGCCTTCCGTCGCGATGCCGAAGGAAAGGTTACCGGATTTGAAGCGGGCAACGGACGGGCACGCGGCATCGTCTTCAAGAAAGTCAGCCGCTAGCCCCGAGGAAAGGCCACGATAATGCGAAATCCGGCGTTTCAGGTAAATACGGTGGTGTGCCCAAAATTGGAGGTCCAAAATTCAAAATTGGGCCCAATTTTATGCGAAATTGCAATTTCGCATGACTGACCCCTTCTTTTTCTAAGTCATTGAAACTCCTGGTTGGAAAACTTTAGTACGGGTCGACCTCTTAACACGCTCGGAACTGACAAGAACAATTCCGAGGTTTGCACTGCATATGATAATTCCGCGAAGTACTAACTACGAACAATTACTCGGTTATCTTTCAACGCTAAAAGAAAGAGTTGCCGCTAATAAGTCCGCACACCAAATCGCATCAGAGAAATCGCGGAAATTGCACGTCGGGCTGCAGGTAGCCGTAATTATTTTGTCAGCTTTGGTCGGAGCCACTCTTTTCGCTAGTCCGGCAGGGTTTGTGAAGAACTTACTTGCTTTGGTAAGCCTGCTCGCCGGAATAATTGGTAGCCTCCAGCTTTTTATTCGGCCCGCTGAGGCAGCCGCCTCCCACAAGTTGTCGGCATCGCTCTTTGCAGGGCTCGAACGGGAGGTGGAAGTTCTCGCCGCAAGCCCTCCCAAAGGCACTGATAAATTACTTGCCGCTATTGATAACCTAAGCAGTAAGCTGATTTATGCTTCTATGCATTCACCTGCTGTGTCTGGTGTTCCGCACGATTTGATCCTATCGCCGACGCGATAAAGTCGGAGATTTGATGGCGTGGAAAATCTCGTGGAAAATCTAGGGCCAGTCATGCAATATTGCATCTCTAAAGACGGTTCCCGTGTCAACAAAATTGGGGGTTAGTCATGCGAAATTGCAATTTCGCATGACTAACCCCCTGACCTTCTGCGATTGCGATGTGTTTTGGCGATATATTTGGGTGTCGTATCACAATGGAAGAAACTGAATCATATCGTTCCATTCGTCGTCACGGCTGTACGTGGCGATGGTCACGATTTCTTCTATTGCTCTGCCGATCGGAAGGTTTTGTGAAATTTCGAATACACCGGGCATTGGTTTGCCGGCGAGGACGCGAGCCTTTGCGAAGTCACGCATTGTCGAAACGTCGTGGGTAAGCAGGATGCGATTTTCCTGTGCGGCGAACTCCAAAACACGGTCATCCCGGAAACTGCGTAGGCCTACGTCCTGTACCCTTACTATATCGAGATCGGGCACTCGGCGTAACACGCCTTTGAAGATTTGATCCATAATGTCTTCATCGGCGAGGAATCGGATCATTTTTGCCAATTTGTGTCGGTTCCATTTTTGCGGGCGAGAAGCATTTCGCGCGTAACCTTTGGTGGAAATTCGGCTTTGATCTCTTGTCTGATCTTTTCACGTTCAACCCCGCGTCTTGCCAGATAACGATCAACATCTATTTTATTGTGCAGATAATACGCAAGCGCGGCATGAACCTGAGCCAGAGACATTGAGTCAAATTCGCGGTGGATCTCGGCCGCGTCGGCGCCATTGTTGAAATGGTAAACGACTGTATCGAGAGAGACACGGGTGTCACCGACCCTATACACGCCTTCTTCCAGACGGACCGCGTTCAAAATTGTGCCAACTGTCGAGGCCATAACACATCTTAACATGAAATGCTAATGATCAGGCAAAAAAGGCCTCGCCGTTGGGACGAGGCCTTTGAGACTGACGGGCAAGCCCGCAGCTGAACGGTTGATGATAGGACAGGGTTGGCAAGAAGGATGCTTGCCGCTCCAGTCTTACATTCCCATGCCCATGCCGCCGCCGCCCTTTTCGTCGGGGGCGTCACTCCCACCACCCCGTCATCGGAAGCCGATGCCACCCCTCCTCTGGCAGGAGGGGAGCAAGATGGCTTCGGTGGTGAGCATCAATCCTGCGATCGAGGCTGCGTTCTGGAGAGCGTAGCGGGTGACCTTTGCGGGGTCGATCACGCCGGCTGCGACAAGGAATCGAGGCCAGTCATGCAACTTATACCACGGTCTTCGATGGGTCGGAATCTTGTTTATCCTAACCCACGGTTAGCATCGTGGGCTGCAATTGTGACGTCGGCTCCTCGGACTCAGACCTGCTAG
>JBGTBC010000436.1:0-6823 GCA_041749555.1 Pyrinomonadaceae bacterium
ACCGGCAGTCCGTGCCGCGATGGCCGAAGCTGATGTGCTGCACTTCGCCGGCCACTATGTCACCGAGCCTCATTCGCCAATGTCCTCGTACCTGCTGTTGGCTGCTAATGGCGATCCTGACAGCAGCAAGCTCTCAAATACCGAAATGGCCGGTCAAGACCTCTCAAAGCTCCGGCTGATCGTCCTCGCCGCCTGCCGGACCGGCACCGAGGCCTACACCGCGGGCGAAGGCCCGATCGGCCTATCCCGCACGTTTCTCGGGGCTAACGTCCCGCTAGTAATCGGCAGCCAGTGGAGCGTTGACAGCGAGGCCACCGCCGACCTCATGATCCGATTTCATCGACACAGACGCCTTGGCCGTTTGCAGACGGCCGCCGCACTTCGGGCTGCACAGCTCGAATTGCTCAACGACCCCACGGGTAGCTACACGGCCCCGTACTACTGGTCCGCCTTCGCCGTGTTCGGCGGCCATGCTGGATTTTAGAGATTATTAAGGAGCATATCTTATGAGCATGACTGTAGAGATCAGAGTTGGCGGTGACGTCATCATTTACGACAAGGACTGCAATTGGAATTTTGTCTTTATCACCGATGGGGAACATCCCGTCAAATTTTTTGTCGGAGGCACCGAACTCGCTTCTCTTCGAACACCAGGCCGACGACGGAGATTGAGGATCGAAATCCCAGAGGGCAAGCGCGAGTGGGGAAGCGACCGCGAAAAGATCTTTAATATGGGGCACGATGAGCTCCACGGATACACAGGGGCGAATTCTAACCTGGAGGTTATGAATCCCCCCAAATCCCCGGCTGATCGAGAGACTGTACGACTACTTGTGCCTGTCGGTACGGTGAAAGGCACTCCTATGGGAGTTGGAGGCGACGCGTGGTACCCGGATTACCGATTCCGGCCATACCCGGACGGTACCGAAGATCTTATCGATCACGAAACTGCAAAGTATGCGACCCTCACGTTCGAAGTTAACGGTCCATTGAGGCTTCTCGAAGGGAGGAGCACGGTTTACGAATCGCTTTACACCCCAGGCAAGACGCTCGAGATCGTGCTTGATAACGACTGTCTGGGCCAGGGCCACCCGGATGATTTTCTGATGTATTACGATTGGGTTAGAGACTCGACTGACCCATCGAAATTCTTTACAGCCCGAAAGCCGGGCCCTGGAATGACAGAAATGGTCATCTTAAGCCCACAGGGCAACTGCGATCCGACCAGGATAGATCCGCCACCCTTTCCGTAGGGAGATATTCGAACCGGCTTCGACGGCCGCCCTCCCAATTACCGAATGCTTATCCGGCTCGAGTAAGTATGTAAAGCTTTAGCAAAGATAATTCTGGTTAGTCCCGCTGCTATCGTGGATCTGTCAGATAGATGTTCTGGGCAATGGAATTATAGTATTCGACCGGCGCCAGATCGTCTGTGAGGATGTTTCTGGTTAGGGGCACGTCGGCGGCATACCGGTGCGCGAGAAGACCGGCGATCTGAGGGTCTTCGCTTGTGAGAGCGGGAGGAGCGGGATTCCTTAAGGCCACGATCATAATGTTCTGCAGGCGTTCTTCAGTGTAATCCGGCCTTACTTTGAAAAGGTAGACCTGGGGAAAAACCTCTTTGTAAGTTCGCAGCTCGGCCTGGAGAAAACTGCTGCTCGGGCCTGTTATCGCCGAGCCGAGGTTGAAAATTACCACGCCATCGTCCTTTAATATCCGACTCAATTCGCGAACGGCCTCGATCGTGGTCAGGTGGTGCGGCACGCTGAAGAGGGAACCGAATGCATCCATCAAGACAGCATCGTATTGGCCCGCCTCGGCGCGGTTTATATACATTCTCGCATCCTCGTGAAAGATCGTCATCCGCGGATCGTCCTTGAGGCCGAAGAATCGGCGAGCGATCTCAGTCATCTGCGGATCGATCTCGACTATATCCAGCCGGGCCTGAGGATAGGTTCTCAAGTATTCCTTCGGATAGGAATATCCTGCTCCGCCGATGATCAATGTGTTTTCATGACCGGGACGAAAATGCCGTATCAGATGGTAGAACTTGCTGTATTCGAGCACGAGTTCATCGCTATCGAGGAATGCTGCCGATTGGACAAAATACGGGTCGGTGGCGATCGCCCTGATCGGCTTGCCTGTCACGCGATCACGCGAGGTGAGTACCTGTACGCGGCTGTACGCCGTATCGACGTCGTAAACACCGCTATTCACACGAAGAAAGTGAGTAAACGTTTCGCTCGCCGTTATGCCCAATAATAAGAGTACCCCGGCAGCGATATTACGGGCCGAAAACGCTAGCGGAGCGACCAGGAACGCCAGGGCCATCAACAAACCGGCAATGATATAAAGCGTCCTTACGCTCCCGACAAACGGGATCATCAGGAAGCCGGCGGCAAATGTTCCGACAATGCTCCCGACCGTCGATAGCGCATAGAGACGTCCGACGGTTCTCCCAGTCTTGTCGAGGGAGGTCATCTTAAGGCGGACTGCGAAGGGGGTGACAATGCCCAGACAGACGCTTGCGGGCCCAAAAAGCACGAGAGACGCGATCACCGCCTTTAGCTCCAGTCCGATCGATGCTTCCGCGATCGAGGAAAGGAAAACTTCTTTTATCAGGACAGTAGCCGATATCAGGCCGCCTGCCAAAAAAATAACTGAGCCTAAAACTCTGGCATCCGGCCGCCGATCGGCTATCCTGCCGCCGAGCCAATAACCAAGGCTCAAACTGCCAAGAATGACCCCGATCAGGCTGGTCCAGACATACGTCGAGGTGCCGATAAATGGCGAAACGATCCGAGAGCCGATGATCTCAAATATCATCACGAGCGCGCCGCATACAAAGACGGTGATTTCGAGAATGTATGTGCGGTGGAGGTTGGCGATCATTGGAAATGCAGGGAACCGCGTTTGCGGTGCTTGAACTTAGCCGCAACTGAAAAGAGGCCGTCTTTTCAGACAACCTCTTCATTCTATCGAAAAAAAAACTATTCGGTTTGGTTAGCTATGCTCCCGCCGTTTTTTTTTCGCCGGAGGTATTTACAAACGTGAGCCACTCGGCACCGTTGGGGGCCGGTCGTGTGGCATCGATGATCTTGAAAAACTCGTTCTGAATACGCTCGGTGATCTCGCCGCGTTTTCCTGCACCGACAGTGATACGGTCGACAGTCCTTATGGGAGTGATCTCGGCCGCCGTACCGGTGAAAAACACTTCATCGGCAAGATAGAGAGCCGCCCGCTGGATCTGGGCTTCGACGACCTCGATGCCGAGCTCGCGGGCGATCTGGATAACCGAGTCGCGTGTAATGCCGGGCAATATCGACGCGCCTAGCGGAGGCGTGATCAGGCGTCCGCCGTTAACCACAAAGAGATTTTCGCCCGAGCCTTCGGACACATAGCCTCGGTCATCGAGAGCGATCCCCTCAGAAAATCCACCTAGGACGGCTTCCATCTTAATGAGCTGCGAATTCATATAATTCGCCCCCGCCTTCGCCATTGATGGCAATGAATTTGACGTGATCCTGGTCCAGCTTGAAACGCACACGTCGATTCCGCTCTCGAGGGCTTCTTCGCCGAGATATTTGCCCCACTGCCAGGCGGCGACGTATGAGTCGATGGGGTTGTTAAGTGGGTAAACGCCAAATGCTGGTTTTTCCATATCAAGCCCGCGAATAACTAGCGGACGGATATAACACGATTCAAGGCCGCTCTTTTCAATAAGCTCGACGGTTGCATTACAAAAATCATCCCGGCTGAACGCGGGGTCCATGCGATAGATCTTGGCTGAATTCATTAGCCGCTGCATGTGCTCGGTAAGCCGGAAAACCGCCGAGCCCTTGCTCGTCTCATAGCACCTGATACCCTCGAAAACGCTGGATCCGTAATTGACCACATGGGACATGATGTGGATCCTGGCATCTTCCCAATTAATAAACTTCCCGTTCTTCCATACATGCGGGGCAATCTTCATCGTGCTAACGTCTTTTCCTGCCATAATGGTTTCTTCTAATCGATCTGTGAATTATCAAGAGCACATTCGCTCGATTACTAATCTAAATAGCTAAAAAACATCCGTTTCTGAAAAAGGGAAATTGTTTTTACATTATATCTCACGGCCGAATTTCCTGCAAAAGCCTTGATTTCCAATAAAAAGACGGGCCGAAGCCCGCCTTAATTAGCAATAAAGCGGAGGTCAAAGTATCTCGACACGTGCGGAAGTGTCGTCCTGTCGGGAGGTTGTAACCGTCCCGTCAATGTTCACCGTAACGACAATCGGCCGGTCCCCGGCTCCCAACAGATCCGGAGTCAGCAGAAAGTCGAGAGCGTAGATCCCGGGTTCAACCATAACCGGATCAGATTTTATGTTTGCGCCGCTTAGGACCTTATCCCCGACACGTATGGTTATCAGTGATGCCGGGACCCTCTCCACCCCGGTCAGGAACAGTCTAAGTACCGACGGCACCAGCCGGTTGCCCTTTCGTTGATGGGTCCGTATCACAAAGGGCTCAGTAGTCTGGATCGTATTTGTAACATTGAAGATCCGTGCCCGCCCACCGGGCTCCGCGATCATCGCACGGTTGAAAATATCCGGCTGTGACGGAACGAGCGAGATGAAGAATTTCATCTCAACGCCATTATTGTTGATCACCGCTAGATACGATGTGCCCGTCACCGAGCTTAGGATGCCGAGCGGCACGACGAATTCGATATGCTGTTGGCTGACCCTTTTCAGTCCCGCCGCAGCTCCGTTGATCGACATCGACACTCCGCTCAATTCAATCGGAAGCGTAGGACTTCGTTTGAGCGAACCGACCGCCGTTCTGGGCACGATCGGCGGGTCTTGCTCAGCCACATAATCGATGATCGCCAGGCTGCCCGGCGAGATACCTATTGCCGGAACGGTCACGGGCGGCGGCGTCGGTGTCGGACTTCCCGTTGGAGTGGGGCTTGGAGTCGGAGTTGGGGTCGCTGTTGGAGTTGGAGTTGGCGTTGGCGTCGCACTTGGAGTCGGGGTTGGAGGAGGGGCAGGGATCACTTCAAGACCACTAGCCCCGGTTTTTACAGAGATCTCCGCGGTTGTATCAGTCACAACAGGCGGGATAAGAAAATAGAAAACTTCTGATTGCAAGTCGAAATTGCCGGTTCCCAGCTCTGTCAATGCCAGGTTGAACGCGCTCCTTCTAAGCGCGTCGCTGGTTAACAACTGAGTCGAAGCAATAAATGTATTCGGCGCCGGGAAGTTGGCAAGCCGTGTGAAGACGGCCGCGGCCGGCGGAATGTCGAGCGGATACGAATAAAGCTGGGAAGGACGCACTTCGTTCGGGTTTAAGCCGTCCGATGCGGCAGTCGGTATAGTCCCGTCAGACTTGAAATTCTGCCTGCTGGTAAAGACCAGGGTCTGTGGAATCCCGTTCACGTCGTAATCCGTAAAGCCTGGGTAATGTGCGACATCTCCGCCCTGCGCTCCTGTATCATCTGTGCTGCGAGGGCCTATCCGGCGAAAGGTATCCGCGACTGCATCAAAAAGATACAAAGCGAAGGAAGTGTAATTCGTGCCGTTGTTTTCATTGGCCAGGTCCGCGTACGAATCAAACGCAATAAATCGCCCGTCACGGCTCATCCTGCGGCCGAGGTCTAGTATGTTGACGGGATCACCCGGATTCGTCGGTGTTGTCGTAGTTACTTGTTTCCCGCCGACAGGTTCGCCTGATCCGTTTAGATCGGCGTAAAAGATCTCCTCATTTCGGCTATCAAGCGGGTTACTGGCTGCAGCCCGGCTCGCAGGCCGGTTGTTCCCGCCGTTTTTGCCGCTCCCAAGCTCATTGTCTCCGCCTGTCATCCCGACCACGGGATTGTTGCCGGTACTGGCGAAAGCGACTCTAAAGCCGTTCCCCGAGATCGTCGGATTTTTGTTGTATATGGGATTTGATATCACGCCCCGCGGCGTCTTTGTGACCTGAATTATCGTTGAGTTGCTTCGCGTATATGTAAAGATCTCGTCGTTGTCTTCCGTCGGAAACGGGTTGCCGACCGAGGGTACAAGGTCACGAGTCGAGACAAATGCTATAACATTGCCGTCATCGCTAATGCTGGCATCATGGTTGTCTTCGGCAATAAAAGGCCCACTCGTTGATGATCCCGGCCTCGGCAACTGGCTCGGATCGGTATTAGTAACACGTATAAAAGCCCCGCCCGACAATTGTGCAAACGGGATCTCATCGCCGGCCGACAGATCAGCCACATTCGAATATGCCGGTATCTCGTATAGCCACATTTCCAGGTTTCCATCATCTGCCAGCGGGTTTGCCGGAGGCACTGGCGTAGGCGTCGGGCTCGCGGTTGGAGTGGGGGTCGGAGTCGCAGACGGCGTCGGAGTCGGGACCGGGGTCGGTGCCGTAAATGCGTTTCCGTCGAACGAGCCTGGATTGGTTGAGTCAGGAGCTTGGGGCCTGGCGGTCGTGGCATTGGAACTGAATGCTATCCATCGGCCGTCATTACTAATCACAGGCCTCGTGTTGACGATTGTTATCCGTATATTATTAAACGTAGCGGCTTCTGCTGTATTAAATAGGACACTCTTCGTATCGGTGATCTGAAAGATCCTCCGCTGAGCGTAATCAAATAAAAAGATCTCGGAATTGCCGTCTTGATTTCGAGGGTTTTCGGTCGCGAGATTGCCCGAGGATTCAAAAACTATGAACCTTCCGTCCCCGCTGATTCCACCCGCAAAAGCCTCAAAACCTGAATTGGAAAGCTGGGCGATCACCGAATCGGCCTGTCCTATGGCCGGTATCGGCAGCAACAGGCTAAGAAACAATAC
>JBGTBC010000437.1:0-8829 GCA_041749555.1 Pyrinomonadaceae bacterium
CGCAGGTTGTCATATGGGGGGCTCGTTATTGTCATGTCGACGACTTCGTCCGTCAGACGCTTCATCGTTTCGATGCAATTTTCATGATAGATCCTGTTAAGCTCCATATCAGGTTTGTAGTACTTTGCTGGACGACTCGCGGCATTTCTAAACCGGCCATTTATCAAGAAATTCGGCTACGAATGCCTTTTCAGGTTTCTCTGACTCGCTTTGCAGAAATTCACGAAATTGTTCCTGCTCGTTAAAATAATCTTCTTCTTCGAGTTGTCCGACAAAATATACCATTCGGAGCCACAATAAATATGTGTTTAAAGTGTCGATCTGATTGTATTCGACGATCTTGGTTATCTCCCGATCCAGCCACAGATCGGTTACCTGATCACCCTTTACATCGATCTTACCCGGAAAGCCGCAGAGCTTGGCAAATTCGTCAAGGCGGGGAGCCATGTTACCTCGTGAAAAGCGAAGTATCAGGTCAAGATGTGCCTCACTGTTTCTGGAGTCAAAGTAATCCGGACCCTCCCAGGGCTTATTCGGCCGCTTGCAGAAACCCGGTGAGCGGATCTCGTTGATCATTCCGCGCTGAATAAGGACCTGGATATCAGATTCCGACGAATTGAATCCGACGAGCTGAGGGCATCGATCACCCACAATATAGAGGAATCGATCGATTATCGCAGCTTCATCGACATCGTCCGATTCCAGCGGCAGTTTCGGAAGCGAGTTCAGCGAGAATTCGATTACCGGTTCACCATCGCGATAGACCGATTTTCGAGACAAGAACGCTATCGATACAACCCGGGAGAACATATATTTTAGAAACGGGCGAGGATTCTGCTCGCTATAAGAAGGCGAGTGCTCCCAAAGGCGCTGCATAGCATCAAGTTCGGTTACATCGTCATTCAGGTCGAATAGCCGCTTGGCTCCGGCGGCATCGGGCACCCATTCAAGGTCGTAAAACAAGGCTAACTCAGGTAGTGGGCTTTTTAGCATCGAGAAGGTGCAAAGACAGGTCTATAGAAGTATCGGCTGATCCAAGCCGAAGTTTACCATATCGACCTGATCGAT
The DNA here is from genome assembly GCA_041749555.1 of Pyrinomonadaceae bacterium. GTDB lineage: Bacteria > Acidobacteriota > Blastocatellia > Pyrinomonadales > Pyrinomonadaceae > OLB17. The sequence continues at coordinate 1,069 of JBGTBC010000437.1, forward strand.
AAAACCGGAATGCCTGGGGCTTGAGTGAATAGGCACCATAAGGTTGATCGAAGGGCCGATATCGTATGTATCAAAAACGATAACGAGTCGAGAAAACATGGAAGTCACCAATTCTAAAAGGATTTGCCCCTATGGCACAATGCTTGCGACCCCGAATAGCGAATAGCATTATTCATATCAAGGGAAATTGGGGGAAACAAAATGTTAAAGAAATACTTTGCGACAATATTGATGGCGACCGTGGTGGGAGTGATGCTCCCGTTGGCAAGTGCAACCTCGGTGGATGCACAAAAGCGTTACTATAATTCACGAACGAACACTTATTCGATCGTACGGAGCAGTAACAGGACACGGTATAAAAAGCCGAACGTCTATCGAAGACATCGAAAGGCTTTTAATATCGGTATCGGTACAGGCGTTGGGATGCTCGTCGGTGGACTGCTCGGCGGCAAGAAGGGCGTGGTCATTGGCGGATTGGCAGGTGCCGGCGGCGGAGCACTTTTTACACACAAGCAGCGTCCGAAGAATTATGTTAGGCGAGTTACGACCTATCGTCGAAATTAATTTGGCTTCCATCTGATAGATCGAAAAGGCCCCGGCACAAACGCCGGGGCCTTTTTTTCCTTCGAACTTGAAGTTTGCGTCAATTGCGCAATGCTATCGCCGATTACGTATGGCCGAACCCTGTCGTATTCCTCTCCTGTACTCATAAGCTCTGTATAAACAGTAGTATAAGCTCGGTGGCACGCTGATTGCCATCATACTTAGTGACGAGGTAAGCCTCTATAGATTAAAAGACAGGAGACAAGCAATGAAAAAATTTATGACTACATTCCTTACGATCGCGATGTTAGCAATATCGCTTCCAATGCTTGCGGGTAGTGCCTCGGCACAGAGGCGGACCAGCTACAACCAAGACCGGTATAGGAACAATCAGCAAATCTATAGGAATAATCAGCAGGTCAATCGGAATAACCAGCAGGTGAATCGGAACAACCAGCAGTATTACGGCTATGGTTACGAAGAGCCCAGCACATATGACAAGCACCGCAAGGCGGTGAACCTATCCGTCGGAACAGGTGTCGGAGTCATAATCGGTGCACTGATAGGCGGCAAGAAGGGTGCACTGATCGGCGGAGCAGCCGGAATGGCCGGCGGGGCGATCGTGACAGCAAAGCAGAAGCCGCGAAACCCGAATAGTAACGACTACTACCGTAATCAATATCCTTACAACTATTAAGGGTTGGGTTTCAAGGGGGAACGCTCGCCAAAAGCGTAACGGAAAGACCGCGGGGGCCATATGGTTCTCGTGGTTTTTTTATTGAGATTCCTAAAAATCAGTTCTGGATTGTCAAATATCAAGACGCCGGTGAACCGTCGCGGATCAGGCGTTTCATCATCGCCATCTGGCCGCGGTGATGGCCCTCGTGATCTATCATCCGCTGCAATATCTCTCGAAGAGTGTGTTCTGTCGTTGCGGGCAGTTCGGGCCGGGTAAAATATCGGTCAAGGTCCGAATCACTAAATAACTTCAACCTTTTACAGGTAATCGTCGAGATAGCCCCCAGTCTGGACTTAAGGTATTCGGCATCATAACCCTTATCCACATCGGTTTCCATTGTGTCAAAGAAGTGGGCAAAACGTTTTTCTTCTTCTGAAGGTTCTCGGCCCGCAACAACGCATTCGATCCAGTAGAAAGCGGTCTCGCCCAAATGCAGGGCAAGAGCACCGATCGAATGCACAGACGGCAGCACACGCCGGGCGATCTCTTCGAGCGTAAGATCTTTAATGACCTCAAGAGTTTGGTTACGCCCGTATTGGAGCCCAGTTACATAGATAGCGATCCCGGGAGCAAATCCTTCCGGTATTTTCAGCCCAACACGCACTATTCAGTTTCCCGTTTAGTAAGTATAGGTATTAGCCGCGATCATCACATCGGCGATCCGCTGCCGTGCTGCGATCGTGTTTACCGGTGAATTGTTCTTGGTAAATCGCTTGAGTGCTACCAAAAGTGTTCGACCCTCATCACCTTCGGCGATGGCGGCGATCGTATTTTTCGCCTTTGCATCGATACGCTGGATCGCATCGTTGCAAAAGACCGATGCCATATCGATATAACGCCCGGCGGCCTCTTCGCCATTAGCCTCGGCGTGTTTCTTGGCACGCAAAATGGCTGTTTCCATCTGATACGCGTCCATGATAATATCCGCGCAATTGATAAGCACTTCCTGCTGCTCGGCGAGGGCCATCATGTATTTCTGGGCAGCGGTGCCGAGTACCATCAGGGCGATTTTCTTTGCGTTCTGCGCCAGTTTTGTTTCCGCTGCAAGCAGGCTGGTGTCATCGTCAAATGACATCTGCGGATTGAGGATCTCATCCTGAAGGGCTTTGGCCGCCTGCAATAGGCCGAGCTTGCCTTTCATTGCACGCTTCATAAGCTGGCCCGGAATGAGCATTCGATTGATCTCGTTCGTGCCCTCAAAAATGCGATTGATGCGGGAATCCCGGTAAGCCTTTTCCGCCGGATAATCTGCAGAATAGCCGTAACCGCCATAGATCTGGACCATTTCATCCACGACATAATCGAGCGATTCCGAGCACGCGACCTTGTTGATCGACGATTCGACGGCATACTCCTCGATCGACTGCAGCTTCTTGGCATTGTCCGCACCGTCACCGATCAGTGCGTCGATCATTCCGACCGTTCGATAGGTTATGGCCTCAGAGACCCACGTGCGGATCGCCATTTCAGCCAATTTGTGTTTAATGGCACCGAACGACGAAATGGGCTTGTTGAACTGGTGCCTTTCGTTGGCATAACGTACCGATTCGTGAATGGCCAGCTTTGCTCCGCCGGTCACCGATGCTCCAAGTTTGAACCTGCCGACATTCAGGACGTTGAAGGCGATCTTGGCTCCGTCGCCGACGTTGCCGATAAGATTCCCGACCGGGATCTTTGCGTCCGATAAGATCACCGCTGTAGTCGATGACGATTTGATCCCGAGCTTGTGTTCCTCGGCACCGGGTCGGCAGTTTTCCGAACGCGGAACCAGGAAGCACGAGAACTTCTCCTTCTCACCATCAACCTTTGCAAAAACCAGGTACACGTCGGCAAAGCCACCGTTCGTGATCCACATCTTTTCGCCGTTAAGAACATAGTGCTGGCCATCGTCGGTTAGCTTTGCAATGCATTTGGCTCCCAGTGCGTCCGAACCCGAGCTGGATTCTGTCAAACAATACGCCGACACGATCTCGCCGGAAATGATGCCCGGTATCCACTCTTTCTTGAGCTCCTCCGAACCCCAATAAAGTATCGGAAGCAGCCCGATCGATGTCTGGGCGCCGTACGTCGAACCAAACCCGCTGCCGCGGCCTACCATCTCGGCAATGATCGCCCCGGTTGTTTGATCGAGCTCCATCCCGCCGTATTCTTCAGGAATATTGGCCCCGAGCAGGCCGAGTTCGCCTGCCTTCTTCAGCAGATCGCGGGCTATATCCCAGTTATGTTTCTCAAGCTCGGGATGATTGGGCACCACCTCGTTATCTATATAATCGCGGCAGGTCTCGCCGATCATCCGGTGCTCATCGGTAAAATCCTCCGGCGTAAAGGTCGCTGCCGTCGTAGTATCAGCGATCAAAAACTCGCCGCCTTTCATATATTCTTTTTCCATTTGTGCTTCCATAACCATCTCCTGCTACGAATTACACGAATAAATGCATTTGTGTAATTCGTGTTATTCGTGGCTAATACTCCCTTCTTAATCTAATCTCTCAAAAATTCCCGCCGCCCCCATGCCGCCGCCGACGCACATTGTGACCATGCCGTAGCGTTTGCCTGTGCGTTTCAATTCCTGCAACACGGTGGCGGTTAATTTCGCTCCGGTGCATCCCAATGGATGGCCGAGAGCCACGGCGCCGCCGTTGACGTTTACCTTTGACGGGTCCATTTCAAGAACCTTCATCACTGAAAGGCCTTGTGCGGCGAATGCCTCATTGAGTTCAATCACGTCGATCTGATCGAGCGTCAGCCCCGCGAGCTTTAGTGCTTTCGGGATAGCGTAGACCGGGCCGATACCCATTTCCTCGGGCAAGCATCCGGCCGTGGCAAAAGAAACGAATCGTGCCATCGGCTTGATGCCGACCTCGGCGGCCTTGTCAGCCGACATTACGACGGCTGCGGCGGCTCCGTCAGACATTTGCGAAGCGTTGCCCGCGGTGACCGTTCCGTTGACGTGAAATACGGCCCTGAGTTTCGCCAATCCTTCCATCGACGTATCGGCACGCGGGCCTTCGTCCTGAGCGAAGACGATCTCTTTACGGCGAACGCGGCCTTTTTCGTCGATCTCATCGACAAAGACATCCATCGGCACTATCTCATCCGTGAATTTGCCTTCGGCGATAGCCGCCAGGGCTTTGCGGTGCGAATTATACGAAAATTCATCAGCCTGCTCGCGCGTGATCTCGTATTTCCGTGCGAGATTTTCGGCCGTCAGGCCCATATTCAAATAATAATCAGGATATGTGTCCGCCAGCCGCGGGTTTGGACGAAAGGTATTTCCACCCATCGGGATAACGGTCATCGATTCCAAACCGCCCGCGACGATGGCGTCAGCTCCGCCGGCCATGATGCGTTCCGCTGCCAGGGCGATCGTCTGCAAACCCGATGAGCAGTAACGATTGACGGTCATCGCTGACGTTTCGACCGGCAGCCCAGCGAGGATCGAGGCCGTCCGTGCCACATTCATCCCCTGTTCAGCCTCAGGGAAAGCACAGCCCATGATCACGTCATCTATCAGCGACACGTCCACGCCGGAACGAGCCACAGCATCCTTGATCGCCGCCGCACCTAATTCATCGGAACGTGTATTCCTCAACGTGCCCTTCGGAGCCTTACCCACAGCCGTACGCACGGCCGAAACTATTACTGCTTCTTTCATATATTCACCTATTTTTCGCCGTTTGTAATGGTTCCCTTCCGTCGCCAAGAGTCAGCCAAAATCCACTTTTATCGTATTCACTCCGATAGCGGTTCCAGACAGATACTTCGACGATTGGAGCACAAGGCCTAATAAAGAACACCTGTTTATTCTCAATTCGAATCGGGGATAGAGCATTTCTGTAAATCTCATTTCTGCGACCACCAGATTCAGAATTGGCCGATGCAAGGAAAAAATACCGTAACGACGCTCTTTTCAGACTTGCGCCGCAACTTGTTCCATCATATATGTCAATAGCAAGAATCTCGTTTTCGACTTTACCCTTCCATACTATATCGACTTTCACTCGATATAGTTCATTAGAGCGTGAAACGATCTTGCCGAGAATAACTCCGTCAGCGGTCTCGTAAGAACTCCTAAGGTCCAGCTGCTTCTCACTCGAGGGACAAGAACAACCAAGGGTGGCTTGGACTCCAAAGAGTACGATAAATCCAAAGCTAAAGATGATAGTTTTCATATTCAAGAAACCTACTTCATCAAACAGAAGAAATATCTATTTCTGTTTTCCTTTTTATCGTCTTCAACATCTCCATTCTTATCAAACCGCTGAATGGCTGAATGAACGTCCAATAAAATCCGAAACTACGGCGGCTGCCTTCGTCGAGGCATTTGATTCGGGTTTCGGTTGTGAGCCGCGTAGCTTCACCCTTAGGGCCGTCAGCATCGATCGAAAAATTCCACACCGCTTTTGCGTAGCCGGTTTTGTCAAACGCTTTGAAGTTCTCAGCGTTCACATCCTGCAGATCACCCCACGGTGTCCAGAATTTCCCGGCCAGGCCGATCAGCATTTCCTTCGCGGGCCGCTCGCCGAGAATTCGAAACTTGGAGTAGCTCAAATTTCGAAGCGTCAAAGCGTCCGCCGACATACCGCGAAGCGTCAGGAGCAGCCGCACGATCCAGGATTCACTAAAATTCGCATCCTGGGCCGCTTCATACACCGTCGCGGCATCCGCCCGGATCGCTATCGAATGCTTTTCCTCAAAATCGTATTCAGATAAGAATTCGTCTATCAGCATTACATAAACGGCTTACGCCTTGATAAACTCCTCCCACTCAAAACCCAGATCCTTAAGAGTGCTTCGCAGGGTTCCGCCCTTCAGGTCTTTGCTACCCCAATCCGGCACGATGGCTTCGTATTTAACTCCGGATAGTGCCATTTTCGATGCGAGCCGCCGCCTCGCTTAACGACCTCGATGCAACCCATCTTTCGAATTTTCTCTCGACCTCTTTGTACTTCACGCGGCTATCGGAATGAGCGTCTCGATGTAGGACAGATTTCGCATTTCGATCGGCTGTAATACACCGGGCAGCGGCTGTTTTAGGTCCTCGCAGAGTTCAATAAATGCTTCGAGTGCATCGGACACATTGGGAACGATCTCGTCCATCGTATCTGCTTCCGTTATCAAACCGGGCAGGATCGGACAGGTGATCGTCCATCCACCTTCAGGTTGGGGATCTAAAACGAGCAGGAGCTTATAGATGTTCTGCATATTATTTACCTCAAACCGATTTTACCATTTCCCCAAATTCCCCATTAAAAGTTAGTATTACGGCTAAGTAATTCGCTTATATTGCGACCTTTACTTCGAATACGCCTTGCGTTCGAAGAGAGCTTGGATCGATCTCCAACAAAAAACCACGCTTACCGCCATTGACGTAGACCTTTTCCAGGTCAAAGATCGTCGCCTCGGCATAGATCGGCATCTGCGTTCTTATACCGAATGGCGATGTGCCGCCGACAAGATATCCTGTCAATTTTGATGCTTTTTCGGGCGTTGCCGGTTCCGCCGATTTAACGCCAAGAAACCGCGCCAGATTCTTTGCCGAAACCTCCCGATCGCCGTGCATCAAGACGATCAAAGGCTTTTTTTCATTTGTTTCAAAGACCAATGTTTTTACGACCGCGTGAAGGTCAACACCCAACTGCCTCGCCGATTCCTTTGCACCGCCTTTTTCGACGTAATCGTAAAGGTGCGGCACAAAATCTACGTTCTTGCCCCGCAAAAATCGGACCGCCGGTGTGATCGGGTATTGCAAATCTTACTCCAGGTGTCTCGGTCTGTCTCGGTCTTGTCTCGGTCATGAAACGAGACACGTAACACATTGATAATATTGATCTTAACGTCCATTTTCGGCTCTGTCTCGCATTTCACCGTGAAAAAAAGTTTTCGCTTCCTCCATCTGCGAAATGCTGTTGCATTTATAGCACGATTCATCAGAAAAACTCAAGACTTTTCCGAAATGTCCTCATATCGAAAGCAATCGGCAACATGATCATTTACCATCCCGGTGGCCTGCATAAAAGCATACATGATCGTCGAACCGATAAAATTGAACCCACGCAGCTTCAGGTCCTTGGAAAGAACGTCGGAAACGTCGGTTTTTGCTGGCACATCGGACAATGCTAGTCGTTTGCCGTCGATGGGCTTACCATCCACGAATCCCCATACATACGAGTCGAAAGTCCCGAATTCTTTCTGAATTTCAAGGAACGCCTTAGCATTGCGCACCGCCGATGCGATCTTGAGGCGATTTCGGATGATGCCTTCATCGGACAGCAGCTCGGCACACTTGGCATCGTCGTAGGCTGCGACCTTTGCCGCGTCAAAATTATCAAACGCCGCACGGTAATTCTCCCGCTTTCGCAAGATCGTATCCCATGACAATCCAGCTTGAGCACCTTCCAGAATCAGGAATTCAAATAGCCCACGATCATCGTGCAGCGGCACGCCCCACTCAGTGTCATGATAGTGGATCGCCAGCT
>JBGTBC010000438.1:0-7349 GCA_041749555.1 Pyrinomonadaceae bacterium
GTCTAAAGAGTTTAAAAAAGGCGGGTGTTAAGACGTAACAATGTACACGAGACCGATATCCGAAGCGGCCGCAAGGAGATCGGTCGCTATTTGATACATGAATTCCTCACGACCGACCTCCAGAATGACAACATAACGGTATTCACTCCCCAATTGGCGTGTGTAAAAATATCGTCCTTTTGACTGTCAGGGTCGTATAGCCATTCAATTCCGGGAGCGCACTTGTAGTAATAATTGTTACGAAGGAGATCAGATTTACGCCCGCTCATATTCCTCGCAAGGGTAGACACCGGCACGTGTGCGGGATCCCTCTACGAGCTCAGCGATACGTTTTCTTAATTGCTGAGATTTATCAGACACAATTATCGTTCAGTCATTCGATTTATTCCCATTCGATCGTCGCAGGCGGCTTATTGGTCACATCCAGCAAAACCGCATCGATCCCTGCGATCTTCTCCATCATCGACGACGCAAGTTCGCGCAGGAGAGATACCTCCAGCCGGCTAAATTGAGCTGTCATCCCGTCGATCGAGTCGACCGGACGGAGAACGATCGTCTCACCGCCCTTTGACTTTCTGCTAAGGGGGACGAGCACTACCGGAAACTGCCAGACCTTGCCGAGAATTTTTCGATCGTTCATAAAGCGAAAGACAAAATTATCCGCGGCACGCAGAAGATCGACCCTTTTGCGGGTAATAAAGGCTCTCTTGATCTGCCAGTCCGCCGCCTGGAGCACAGACTCGGTCAGGGCGTAAGTGACCCGATTTACGTTGAGATCGGCGTTTGTTATCGAAGTCGAGATCTTAGCGAGATCCCCGACTTTTTCTTTTCCTTTTGAGGGTATCCGGCCGGCCAGGACGACGATCGAGTCATAACTTCTTTCATCGCCTTTGACACCGACGGTCCTTAGAGGCAGTGTCAACGCGGAAAGATTGTGTTGCTTTATGCTGTCCCTAACGGCCGACGCCTGCTGCTTGTCATCTTCCGTACTTTCCAGAGGCAATTTTGCCTTGGAAACCAGGCACCGTATGGCCAGTCCAGGGCCCGGGAAAGGATGCCGGTCGATCAAGTGTGTCGGGATCCTAAGCCGTTTAGCGATCAGGTGCCCGATATCTCGCACCTCATCCTTATATAGTTCCGACAAAGGTTCGACAACCTTTCCCTCCTCGATCAGTTTTCGAATAATGCTCACTCGATTGTGATGTGTTTTTATGTGAGCGGAATTCTTTGTCCCGCCCGATTCGATCGTATCCGGATAAATTGTTCCCTGACCAAGCACCCAGTCGTCCCGATTGAGCTTCATATCCCGATTCATTACTTGCTCGGTTATCTCAAGAAATTTCTTACCGATACTTTTCCGCTTTGTTTCAGGAGTCACAAGGCCCTTCAACATATCCATAAACTTATCGCTTGCATCGATGACGTTTATGTTGTCCATCCCGGCCGCGACGAGACTATCGATGGCTTCTGAATCGTACTGCCGCATAAAACCTGTATCGACATACAACCCTCTCACACGGTCCTTCCCCAATGCGTCAACGCATAGGGCAAAGGCGACGGTAGAGTCAACGCCCCCGCTTATTAGAAAGAAAACATTTCTTGTTCCTACCGTTTTTCGAATGTTTGCGTGGAATTCCTGTAGACGGTCGGCGGGTATCCATTGCCCCTTCTTGCATTCGCAGATCTTATACACAAAGTTATCAAGCATCTGCCGCCCGTTTTCCGTGTGCATAACCTCCGGGTGGAATTGAAGGCCGAATTGCTTCTTCGCAAAGTTCGCCATCGCCGCTATCTTACAGTCGGGGGTTGTCCCAAGGACCTCGAAACCCAGCGGTTCCTTTGCGACGACATCACGGTGGCTCATCCACACCTGCTGCGGTTTTGTGATGCCCTGAAAGATCGAATCCTCGGTCGACACCGAGAGGCGGGCGACACCGTATTCGCCTCGAGTTCCCCGCTCAACCTTGCCGCCCAGCATCTCGGTCATTATTTGATGGCCATAACAAATACCCAGTGTCGGAATTCCAAGTTCAAATATGGCTTTATCAACTATCGGCCGGTCATGGGAATAGACGCTCGCCGGCCCCCCGGAGATGATGATCCCCTTGTAGTCGGTAAGCTTCTCCGGCGAAACATCACAGGGCTCGATCTCCGCGTAGATACCGAGCTCACGAACCTTTCGGGCGATCAGATGGCAATACTGACCACCGGCGTCCAAAATGACAATTTTCTCTTCCTGACGAGCGCCGAACGCTCTCTCATGCTTATTCATAACAATAATAATGATGTTTAACTTTAAGGCCGCGGCCGTTGGCAAAGAGCCAAGGATGAACCTTTATTATGACGCGGCTCTATTAAAATTTCAAATTTTGCTCGGATTTGTTAAGCCGTTAGTAATGCCTCGCGACCATTGACAGAACCGTTGGTGTCCGGCTGAAACTATTTTTGAACGATTCAATTGAAAACCTCTTCTCGACTGGCTGTATCGTAAACTCGCCTTTGATCGGATGACCGGTTGTATAGGCCTCGAGGATACCGAGTGGACCCGCGCTCATGTCGGTGCGGGCCATCTGTTCGAGACATTTCATCACAACGTCCGGTCGAAGATAGTTTGAAAATGCCGACTTTGACGCCCTCCAGTGCGACGGATAAAAACACTTGTCGTAATACGTCGTGTCAACCGCATAAAATGACGCGACTAAGACCTCCCATAGGTCAAGATCGATGATCCGGGAGAGAACCGCTTGAGCCGAGACACCGAATGTTCGCGATAAACTCCAGACCGTCGCAAGCTCGATCGGCTTGCCTGCGACTGCCCGTGTAAACAGTCTCGTCGGCATTAGCATTTCAGCCGCGGCCAGGTTACATAGCTGCTCTTCGCCCTTCCCTTCGATCGAATTCATCGAACAATTCACAGAGGATTGCATCCCGACATCCGACGGTGAAAAAAACGTGTGTCCGACTTCATGGCAGAGTGCAAACTGGTGCCGCTCAGATGACACGTCCACAGAAACTTCAGCCACCCAACCGTCTCTGACCCTCATCAGCCGCGCGTCACAATCCGAAAGGTATGATCGTTCGATTCTCACATTGGTGAGTTCACAAAATCTTTCGGCCCGGAACGGCGGCTGCGTAGCTTGGTATCGATTATGAAGATCCTTGACCATTCGCCGTATGGCGACAATTGGATCTTTCGTATTTGCTCTCTCGCAGAGAGACTGAATCCGATTGTTCACAGTCTTAGCCCCAGATCCGACGTGATTATTTTCCCCAGACGACCGAGTTTCTCTCCGCCGAACACAATCATGGGATCGGCCCTAACTATTTGCTCGCCTTCGGGCTTAAACTGCTCGTAAGCAAACGTCCGACGAAGGAAATCGACCAAGGTTTCCTCACTCATCCCGCGTTCACGCTCGAACATTATGGTAAGTTTCTCCGGCCAAAGAACGATATCTCCATAGAAGATTGGCTCCCCAGGCGGACAACAGCGATGTCCACTTTCCTTTAAACGGAATATCGCTTGCTGACCTTCGAACAGTCGCCCATCCGAAGAGTATTCGACTAGAAATAAGAAATGCGCGCATAGATAGCAGCCATACTCAAGTGAAAGTCTTGGTCTTTCCTTATAGGAGTAATCTATACTCGCGATCTTAGCCAACTTATCATGTTTAAAAATCTGGATTCTTTGACCGATACCGTCCATGCTTCCTCCCTCTTACTCCGCCGCCAGAAGCCCCTTGGCGGTCTGCGCATCGGTGATCAAGACGTTGAAGAGGCCTGACCTTAGCCCGCTACGGATAACAGAAACCTTTTCGTTTCCGCCGGCGACAAGCACGACTTTCTTCATTGCGTGCCTCGCCGCATTCCGCAGCCCATCAAGATCGATCCCTATGCGTCTCTTTTCGATGCAGTTTGCTACGTGCCCTCCTTCACGATCAACGGTGTTAAATATAAAGTCGCCGATTATACCGCTTTTCCTCAGATCATCGAAACCCACCCCGCAGGATGCGGCGATTTCGATCAACTGCGAGTCTTTTCTCAAATTACTGCAGCTAAAAAAATAAAGGTCGAGGTCCGCGAGTTCCTCCACAAACTCCCGGATCACTGTCTTTGAAAGCATGCTTTTTATATATTTGTCGATCTCCACCATCGCCGCCCCTGGATAAAAGATCTCAAAGCGGCTGGCGGTCGCGACGGGCCGGCTCTTAAACCACAAAGCGTTAACGGCCGTGTTGACATCGATGCCTTTTACAGAAATATTCTGCTGTGCGACGACCGCGAGGGGGAAGATTTTTATATCGCGGGCCAAATCATCAAGTACGCTCACCATTGCAAATAGGGTTCTCCCGCTCCCAATGCCTACGCGGTCACCCTTCCGCACATTATTATCAAAGTATGTTGCAGCGGCGTTTCCCAACTCGCTACGCAGGAAATCGGCGTCGTCGGGAGCTGGAACGACCACCGCATCCCGGAGCTTAAACCTTTCCTTTAATTCGAGTTCGAATGTGCCGGCGTTGTCCGGCTCGATCGTAATCTTCACGACCCCCCGGCGCACTGCTTCTTTCAGTAGCCGGTTGACATGCGTTATCGTGATCTGCAAACGGTCAGCGATCTGTGTCTTAGATAGTTGCTGTTCGTAAAACAGCCTTCCAATCGTTGCCAGTCTCGGGTCGTTCTCTATTGTTTTCGAGCTCCTGAATCCGTCAAGTTTCTAACATTAACCTTATCAGGTTAGAATTATAACCAAGACTGGTCGAATGTCAAGTAAGAATGTCCGGACCCGATGCTTGTCTAACGTTTACTTCGGAAGAAGAATCTCGGCAAGCTTGTCCGCACCGTGGCTTTTCGCAAGGTAAGGATCAAGGTAAGGATGTTATGGTTTGCAGAAGACTATCCTCAACCCGCACCTCGAAACCCTTGACAGGATCGTAAATTGCCGCTACTGTTACCGGTCGGCTTGGGACGTACGTGATACTAATCTCCCATGGCTGACTAACCCCAAGCTAAAGCCCGCTCAGACAAGCCTATTTCTTCGGCATTAGCCTTGATAGCCGGCCGTCTTAAAATTACCCCTTTTTTCAACGGGTATTTCGGTCTAGGCTTCAAGAAGCGTCATTCACCATTAACTTTCTTTTCTTCCATCATGAAAACGACCCAGATAGCGGCCAAGGCTCCCAACACGGCATTGTGGCGGGCCCGCCAGAAAAGCGGTCTTGAACGAAAACAGGCCGCATGGCTCCTTGGCCACAAAAGCCCGGGCCCACTCGCAAGATACGAGCGTGGCGAGGCTGAGCCTAATTTTGATAATGCGTTAAAACTATCGGTTATCTACGGATATCCTCTGGAAGACCTCTTTCCGCTCAAATATGCGGCGTTTCGCCAAGAACTTTCCTCGAGAGTGATAGCGATACGATCCCATTCCAGAGCTTCAGCCGAAAGCCTGTTAAGCCGGATCAATGTTTGCAGCTACGAACAGACGCTGCTCGAATCAAATTCGGAACCGAACTCTTTTCCACAGGTCCGTGACCACGTAACAAGGCTCGCGAAGCTCCTTGCCAGGCTATAGCGGCTCGCCCCCTTCACCTCTAACGAACCTCCCATGTCTCCTACCAACGAAAACATCTTATCCCTCTCATTTAGCAAAAACCGCTTTGGTTTCGCGATCTTTCGGCATGGACATCTGGATTATTATGCCACCAGGACACTGACGAGATTTCGTACCGCTCGGGACCGCAATCGGGGAATAAATCTTACCCTTGATACGCTCGTCAAGGATCACACCATTAGCAAGCTTGCTTTCCCAAAGTTGAATAAACAGCAGCGGCACTCCCAGCAGCTCGGCAGCCTTTACAGAGCAGTCCGACGATTTTGCAAAAAGAACCATCTGGCCGTAATAACGCAAGATCCCGTTCAAATGCGGCGAAAATTAACAGGAGATGACAAACCATCGAAGGAGAATGTCCGGACCCGCCTCCTCCAGATCTTTCCCGAACTCAAGCGATTTTCGAGCGGCGGCATCGAATGGGAGCGACGATACTATGATCATATTTTTACGGCTATCGCCTCCGGCATGGTAGCCGCGGGCTTTGCCGCAGCCGGTTCTCGGGAGGGAGTCATCGAATGACAAAAATCAATACTTCTAAAAGCATCAACGCAAACGTGACGGGCAACTATGCCACTTCCATTACGGTAACGCCGAGCGATCGGCAAAACCTTAACCGGTATGTGCACGTGGTCTGGGCGATATATCAACGCCGTCGAACTGAGTCTATTGACAGAAAATCCAACTCCCGCTAGATTTATGGGACCAGGCTCGACCGCCTCGGCCTTATTAACCAAATTCGCTTGATGTCAAAGGGTTATTTTTCCTATGTCCGTGTTTCTACGCAGAGACAAGGACAACACGGCACATCGCTTACAGAACAGAACGCCGCTATCGACCAATACGCCAAGACGTGGAACCTCGGGATCACCAAACGCTTTGAAGAGCGCGAAACGGCCGCCAAGACCGGCCGCCCAGTCTTCTTGGATATGGTTAAAGCTCTGAAGCAGCGTCGTGCTCTAGGCGTACTGATCCACAAGATCGATCGCAGTGCCCGTAATCTTCGCGATTGGGCGGAACTGGGATCACTTCTAGATCTTGGGATCGAGGTCCACTTCGTCAACGAGAGCCTCGATCTCAAATCCCGCGGCGGGCGGCTTTCGGCGGACATCCAGGCAGTCGTCGCCTCGGACTATATTCGAAATCTCCGGGAAGAGACAGTCAAAGGGATTCGCGGACGGATCAAACAGGGGTTATTCCCGTTCCCGGCTCCACCCGGTTATAGGAACTCCGGGTCGGGGCAGCCCAAAATAATCGATCCGGTCAAAGGCCCGCTGATCAAGACGGCCTTTGAACTCTACGCTACAGGCCGCTTCAGTTTGCACGCGTTGACCGAAAAGCTCTTTGAGCTCGGGCTGCGTAATCGGAATGGGGCCAGGTTCTCGAAGAACGCTGTGAACATCTGCTTACGGAATCCTTTCTACATGGGCCTGCTGAAAATCCGTTCAATGGGTGAAACCTTCGTCGGCCGGCACACGCCAATTATTACAAAGGCTCTCTACGATGAGGTCCAGGAAATGCTGGATGGGAAAAGAGTTAAGAAAAAAACGAACCACTTCTTCGTGTATCGCCGTCGCATCCGATGCGGAACCTGCGATACGGTCTTGGTCGCCGAACGTCAGAAGGGACACGTCTACTATCGCTGCCATTCAAGAAAATGCGGGCAGAAACCGCTGCGAGAAGAGCTGATTGACGAACAGCTTTGCGAAGTCCTTGAGAAGATCCAGTTCAGCGAAGACGAGCTGCT
>JBGTBC010000439.1:0-14196 GCA_041749555.1 Pyrinomonadaceae bacterium
GAAGTTACTGCTCGGGCTGGAACTTCCATCAGCATTTGTGATCGTTGCGCGGATCTCGAACTCACCTGGTGCAGTTTCGGTTGTCCATCCGAGAACTATCTGGCGTTCGATGGGTGACAACTTGCCCTCGACCGCCTTAATGAGTTTGGATGGAGAAGAAGATTCCTGGACCGTAAATTCAAAAGCCCCCTCCAGGTCGCCACTGAAGCGACCGCGGTACTTACCGATGACCCCGTGCCTCTTGACGGAAGTCTCCGGCGACGTTACCGCCAGGGTGTAGGACGCCTTTCCGATGACGTAATTGCGCTGGTTAAACGTAACGACGAGCTCCGTCGGGATCTGTTGGTCGGTCGAACCTCGCGTAAGCTTCACCGGATTGCCCGTGAAGGACCTTCCTCCCGGAAGCTTCCAAACAACCCTGGGCCGAAGGTACGCCGGCACCTTGATCTCTGTTCCTGACCTCGTCTCCAGCACCGCTTTAACCCTAACGCCAGCCGCAGTATCTGTGTCCTCAAATTGCAGGTTTGGGTTGAGGTCGGGAAGTAGTGGAGACATACGAACCAAAGCAAGCATCTCGGGTCCGCACAGCCCTGCGGCGTATCTCTGTGTAATATTGGGGAGATCAACATTAAATCCAGTATGGTTAAGAATGTAGTCGGGGGGATTTCCGCCTGCCGCAGAGCCCTTCAAGAATGCCGCTATGTCCGACTCAATATTCTGCCAGTGAAAGATCTTGTCGCCCATCGAATTCGGCCTCAATACCTTGACCGCAGGCTTGATGTCGGTCTTTTGCCGTATAGGCACCCTTGCTATTCTTGTCGGATCTTCGATCACATATAACTGCCAGAGAAGATCTACAATATGGTCCTGGTATTCCGTATTCCTTTCGGCCCGAGGATTACCTGTAGAACTCTCCTTAACTCCCTCGAGAAATTCCATGTGGTGGGTTATCTCATGAGCAAGGGTTTGCCGATTTCGGTAATCCCTTGGAAGAGGGGCTAGATTAGTGGGGTCAAAACGCAAGGCGATGTTGGCGTTAAATTCTATTACATCTATGTTCCACGAATGATGGAAAGCGATTGCATCGCTGCCCATATCCTTTATGTATTTTTCTCCAGCGACTCCGAAAATAATCTTTTCGATCTGTCGCTCGAGCGCCCGCGCGTACAGGTCTTTCTCACCTAAGCTGAACGTCCTTTCCTTGGCAAAACATGCATCAGAAAATTGATTGAAATATTCTTCCAGAGCCTTTAGGATGGCCAGCTTGGTCGGATCCGTGGTCGTGACAGTGGGAGCCGCTACTTGTCCGCTGGCAGATAGAACTCCGGCGAGGCACACTATCACTAATATAAGCTCCACCGTAAGAACTTTTGCACGTCTCATCTCAACCTCCCTGCGATCTCTTGGATCGCCTAAGATGTGTGGGCACCTATAGAAGAATTATTAAATGCAAATTTCATACCGTTCACGCTAAAGCTATTTAGTTTCCCTAGATCCCGGCCTGACCCGGGACGAATACAGTAGCCGCACTTTTGGGAAATGGGCCTAAATCGCGTATAGTGGATAAAATCTGTAAAAAAGGGGGCGCTAGCTGAAACCGACGAGCCAGTATTTAGGTCGACTCGACGCCGGACATGCGGTGTATGATCAATTCTGCGGCCCGCTGAAGTTTAGAATGGTGCCCGAGCTGTTTTATTAACAGTCGGGCATTTTTCGCGCCCCGCAGGGCACTTTACGAAGGAAATCACAAGTGAATTATGAAGAACAGATGCGAAGAGATCGAGCCGGTCGAGCAAGAGTTGGAGATGACGGCTGACGAGGAAAAGCTGCTCGACGAGCTGGGCATTTTCGGCGAATCCCGTCGAAAATTCCTCGGACACGCGTCGGCGGCTGGTTTGGCGGCGGTCGCTTTCCAGTTGCTGGCGGAACAAAAAGCGCTTGCCTTCAGCGAAGTCGAGGCACTTCAGCCGACCGGGCTGTTGGAAAATCCGCTTAAAGTCGGGTTCAAGGTCAATGGTGCGGCAAGATCGCTGGAGATCGATTCGCGGATGACGCTGCTCGATACTTTGCGTGAAAGGCTCGGGCTGACGGGTTCAAAGAAAGGTTGTGACCACGGCCAATGCGGGGCATGTACCGTCATAGTCGATGGAGAACGTGCCCTTTCGTGCCTAATGCTGGCTGCTCAATGCGAGGGCCGCGATGTGACCACCATCGAGGGGCTGGCCAAGGGCTCGGAGCTCCATCCCATGCAGGCGTCTTTTGTTAAACATGACGGTTTCCAGTGCGGATTTTGTACGCCGGGACAAATATGTTCCGCCGTCGCGATGATGCAAGAGGCGAAGAGCGGGGAGCTCAGTTACGTGACTGAGAACGTGAGGTCGGCAGCCCGGGCGGTAACATTATCGGACGACGAGATCAGAGAGCGAATGAGCGGTAACCTTTGCCGGTGCGGTGCATACCCAAATATCGTTGCTGCGATTCGCGAGGTCCATACCGGAAAAGCGACCGACCATATGGCAATTACCGAAATGACAATGGAGGAATCAAATGCGGCCGTTTAAATTTACACGGGCCGGGCAGCCTACAGCAGCGATCCAGAGTGTTACCGGCGATGCGGCTGCCCGCTACGTGGCTGGCGGGACCAATATTGTTGACCTGATGAAAGAGGGCGTGGAAAATCCGACCGAGTTGGTCGATATTTCTCGTCTTGCATTGACCCAGATCCGTTCGACCTCATCGGGCCTCTCGGTTGGAGCGATGGCAAGGAATACCGTGACCGCCAATCATCCCCTAGTCCGCCGAGATTACCCGCTGCTGACCCAGGCGATCCTCGCCGGAGCATCGCAGCAGATCAGGAACATGGCGACAAATGGAGGGAATTTGCTCCAGCGAACGCGGTGCACCTATTTCTACGATATCTCGATGCCGTGCAACAAACGTTCGCCCGGTTCCGGCTGCGGGGCGATGGAAGGTGTCAATCGGATACACGCGATCTTTGGCTGGTCCGATAAATGTGTGGCGGTCCATCCGTCGGATATGTGCGTTGCCCTGGCCGCGCTCGATGCCGTGGTAAATATCGAGGGGGCAGGGCGGAAAACGAGGGCGGTGCCGTTTACCGATTTCATCCGGCTGCCAGGCGACACGCCTGAAAAAGACAATCTTTTGGAGCATGGCGAGCTGATCACGTCGATAGATATTCCGAAGAATAATTTCGCGGCCAACTCCTATTATTTGAAGGTGCGCGACCGTGCGAGCTATGCGTTTGCATTAGTGTCCGTAGCGGCCGCGTTGGACATGAGCGGCGGGAATATCAAGCAGGCGAGGATCGCCTTGGGCGGCGTTGCACACAAACCGTGGCGTGCCATCGAAGCCGAAAAATATCTCCAAGGCAAGGCAGCGACCGAGGCAAATTTTAAGGCTGCGGCCGAGGCCGAAATGAAAGCGGCCAGGACATTGAAACACAATGAATTCAAGCCCGAGCTTGCCAGGCGGGCGATGGTGCACGCCCTTCAGCGGGCAATGAAAAGCCGCTCAGCGTAACTGAGGTATTTATGACAACAAAAATCATTGGCGAAGCGATCAGCCGGATCGAAGGTTATCTAAAGGTCACGGGTACGGCCAATTTCTCGACCGATTTTCCGATCAAGAACGTCGCTCACGGCTACATCCTTAAAAGCACGATCGCGGCGGGAAAGATAACAGAGATCGAAACAGACGCAGCGTCGATAAGCCCGGGTGTGGTAGGTGTCATAACGTATAAAAATGCCTTCAAACTGACAGGTGGCGGCAATCTGCGCGGTGGCGGGATACTTCAGGAACCGACGGTTGATTTTTACGGCCAGCACATCGCGGTCGTTGTAGCGGAAACCTATGAACAGGCCCGTCATGCAGCCCGGCTGATCAAGGTCACGTACAATAAGGCCGAGGCGAAGACGGACTTTGAAAAAAGCTCTGCAGAAGCCACCGTCCCGAGGTCACAAGGCAGGGCCGACGCAATTCGCGGTGATGTAACCGCAGCTCTGCAAGGAGCCGAGCATAAGATCGACGTTCACTATACGACGCCCATCGAACATCATCAGCCGATGGAGCCTCACTCGACGATCGCCGTTTGGGAAGGCGGTAACCTTACACTCTACAATGCCTCGCAGATCGTCGGTGCCGTGCAGAATGCACTGGCCGGTACGTTTGGGCTCAAGCCGGAGAATGTCCGGGTCGTCACACCTCATGTCGGCGGCGGTTTCGGTTCGAAAGGCGGTGCGTGGGGAAATGTCGTCCTGGCGGCGATGGCGGCAAAGATGCTCGACCGGCCGGTAAAATTGGCACTTACGCGGCAAAATATGTTCGATTCTGTCGGCCTGCGTCAGCAAAACAAACAGCGCCTGCAGATCGCTGCTGCGGCAGACGGCAAGATCACCGCACTCGCACATGACACGATCACGCATACTGCAACGACAGGTGAATTCATTGAGCCATGCGGTTTCCTGTCGGGTTTTATGTACGAGTCGCCAAATGCCCGGATCACATATCGCGTAGCACCGATGAACGTGATCATACCCACATTTTGCCGCGCGCCGGGCGAATCGACCGGCAGCTTTGCGCTCGAATCCGCGATCGACGAGATGGCCTATCAGCTAAAAATGGACCCGGTCGAGTTTCGAATAAAGAACGAACCGGCTAAAGACCCGTCGAATGGCAGGCCTTTTTCCTCAAGGGCGACGACCGCTGCGCTGCGAAAAGGTGCGGAAATGATCGGCTGGAGCAAGCGAAATCAGGAGCCGCGTCAGAACCGCAAGGGCGATTATCTCGTTGGATATGGTACCGCGATCGGTGCTTACCCCGCTCGTCAATCCCCGACCTCGGCAAGGGTCAAACTCATGCGGAAAGGCAATGATGTCAATGCAGTTATCGAGCTCGCGGCCAGCGACCTCGGCACAGGAACATATACGATCATTGCCCAGACAGCCGGCGAAACTCTCGGACTTCCTATCTCGGCCATTGACGTAAAGATCGGCGATTCAACGCTGCCTCCTGCCGCAGGGTCCGTGGGATCCATCGGAGCAGCAAGTTTTTGCAATGCTGTCAGCGAGGCTTGCCAACAGGCAAAAATCGAACTCCAGGCGAAATCCGATGTGAAATGGGTAAAGGCTCCGACAGTTGCCGAATTGATGGATGCGGCAAAACTGAACGACTTCGAGACCCGCGTCGACGCCAAGCCGCCGGCCAATGCTTCGCAGTATTCCAGTCATTCGTTTAACGCAAATTTCTCAGAGGTCTGGGTGAATGAATCGACTGGCATGATCAAAGTACCGCGCCACGTCGCTGTTACAGGTGCCGGTAAGATCATGAACGCGAAGACCGCGCGTTCGCAGATATACGGCGGCTGCATCTGGGGCATCGGCATGGCTCTGACAGAAGAATCGATACTGGATCCGCGGTGGGGAAATTTTGTGACCCGCTCCTTCGCCGAATACCACATCCCTGTAAACCTCGATGTCGGCCGGATCGACGTTGCGTTTATCCCGGAGGAAGATTTTGTCGTCAACAAGTTGGGCATAAAAGGCATTGGCGAGGTCGGCATAGTCGGCGTTGCGGCGTCTATTGCAAATGCCGTTTTTAACGCAACCGGCAAACGGGTCCGAGATCTGCCGATCACGCCGGATAAGCTTTTATAGCAAACCGCCCATTTCTTGGGTTTGTGTTTTCCCGTACCTCTTGCGTTTATCGTATTTAATGACGGTGTTATACTCGACGCATAATTCAGATAATTTCTGAATAACTCCCTGCAAAATCTTCGATGATAAGTTGAGGTCTAAATAGATGGCAAAGCTGAGCGTAAATCGTGAGCAATACGACGTTGATGCTGATCCGGGCACATTGCTTTTATGGGTTTTGAGGGATGAGCTTGGTCTTACGGGAACCAAATTTGGCTGCGGCATCGCACAGTGTGGATCTTGCACGGTGCATGTCGACGGCGAGGCAAAACGCTCGTGTGTCACACCTTTAAGCTCGGTGGTCGGGAAAGAGGTGACAACGATCGAGGGCCTCTCGCCTGACGTAAGTCACCCGTTGCAAAAAGCATGGATCGAGCAGGATGTCGTCCAATGCGGCTACTGCCAATCCGGTCAGATAATGGCCGCGGCCGTTTTGCTAAAGGCTAAGAAATCCCCTACGGACGCGGAGATCGACCAAGCGATGACGGGCATAATCTGCCGGTGCGGCACTTATAACCGCATAAGAGAAGCGATCAAAATGGCCGCGATCAACGGAGGTAAATGAGATGACTGAAAAAACAGAACTCAATAGACGCTCATTCCTTAAGGCAACGATCGTTGCCGGTGGTGCCGTCGTTTTCGGTATTAACCTGCCCATCCTGACGCGGGCCGAAGAGCGGCTGGGATTGTCCGCCGATCCGGCGGCAGATTTTCAGCCGAACGCCTTTATCAGGATCGCGAAAGACGGAAAAGTCACTGTAACCGTCGGCCAGGTCGAAATGGGCCAGGGTGTCCTGACATCTCTGCCGATGATCGTTGCTGACGAACTCGAGGTCGAATGGGCAAACGTATCTTATGAATCGGCACCGGCAGACAAGGCCTTTGGCAATCCGGCCTTCATGGGTATGCAGGGCACGGGCGGCAGCACCAGCGTAAAGGGCTTTTATAACCCGCTTCGAAAATCTGCAGCCACAGTGCGTGAGATGCTGATCGCGGCGGCGGCCCAGAGCTGGTCGGTCGCGCCGGGTACCTGTAAAGCGGAATCCGGTAAGGTAATTCACGCCGCATCAAACCGTTCGGCCGCCTACGGCGATCTGCTCGAAGCCGCGGCAAAGATCACCCCGCCGTCAGACCCGAAACTCAAGGACCCAAAGGATTTTAAATTTATCGGTAAAGCCGTCAAGCGGCTGGATTCGCCCGAAAAGGTCAGCGGTAAAGCAATTTTTGGAATGGACGTTCGGGTTCCTGGAATGCTCTATGCCACGATCCTCCGCTCGCCTGTGATCGGCGGCAAGGTCAAAAGTGTTGACGACGCCGCGGCCAAAGCTGTAAAGGGAGTGACGAATATCGTGCCGCTCGAATACGGCGTAGGCGTGGTGGCCACGAACTATTCTGCCGCCCGAAGAGGCCGGTCGGCCCTAAAGGTTGTCTGGGACGAGGGCTCGATGGCTAAAGTGTCGAGCGAGAGTATTTACAGCACCTTTGCCGCGGCTGCCGATAAAGAGAAAGGGCTGGAAGCCAAAAAGATCGGTGATGTTGTGGCTGCCCGAGCAAAATCGACCCGGACTTTTGATGCGGTCTATTGGGCTCCGTTTCTCGCTCACGCGACAATGGAACCGATGAATTTCACAGCGGATGTTCGCAAGGATGGTGTGGAAGTTTGGGGCGGCATTCAGGCTCAGGGATTGGTCCAGGGGGTGGTCGCCCAGACATCCGGGGTGCCGGCCGATAAGGTTAAGGTCAATACGACGCTGCTCGGCGGAGGGTTCGGACGCAGGTTCGAAATGGACTACGTCATCGATGCGACTCTCCTTTCAAAGGCGGCGGGAAAGCCGGTCAAGGTCGTCTGGACGCGAGAGGACGATATGCAGAATGACTTTTATCGTCCTGCCACCTATAACAAGATGTCCGCCGGATTCGACGCTACAGGACTTCCTATCTTTTGGCATCATCGGGTTGTCAACGACGCCATTATGGCACGTGCGGGGATGGCGTTCGGTTTTGTCCTTAAACCGGACCAACTGGATGACTCGTCATTTGAGGGCGCTCATAATCTGCCCTACGATTTTCCTAATTTTCAATGCGACTGGATACGAAAGGACACGGGCGTGCCCGTCGGATTCTGGCGATCGGTCGGAAGTTCACACACCGCATTCTCGACCGAGTGTTTTATTGATGAACTTGCATTTGAGGCCGGGAAAGATCCGGTGGCCTTCCGTCTGGGGATGCTCGAAAAGCACCCTCGTCATGCGGGAGTATTGAAACTCGCCGCCGAAAAAGCTGGATGGGGCAAGCCGGCGCCCGCAGGCGTTTCGAGAGGTGTGGCGGTTCACGAGAGTTTTGGCAGTTATGTTGCTCAGGTTGCCGAGGTCTCGGTCGACAAGGCCGGAAAGGTGAAGGTCCATCGCGTGGTCTGTGCGGTCGATTGCGGCCAGGTCGTCAATCCGGACACCGTTGCGGCGCAGATGGAGAGCGGCATAGTATATGGTTTGTCCGCCGCTCTTTATGGCGAGGTCACTATCAAGAACGGCCGCGTGGACCAAAAGAATTTCACTGATTCTAAAGTGCTGAGAATGAACGAGATGCCCAAGGTCGAGGTCCATATCGTACCGAGCACAGAAAGCCATGGCGGCGTGGGCGAGCCCGGCACGCCTCCGATCGCTCCTGCTGTTGTCAACGCGATCTTCGTAGCGACCGGTAAGCGCATTCGCAGCCTGCCGATCAAACCTCAGGAGCTTGTAGGTAAGGCGTAATGATATTTTGTTCATCGATGAGAAAGAACTGGGTGAAACTAACGTCGGTGACGGCTGCTTTTGCGGCGCTTTTGATGTTTTTCTCGTTGGATGAGAAAGGGGCGTCGGAGATGGTCGCGGCTTCAACGTTAAGCGAAGAAACGATAATGGCCTCGGCAGATCCTGTGAAGTCCCGTGCCGCATTCAATGAGGCCGTAAAGGTGTTCTTTTCGGCCCGCTGCGCAAATTGCCATCCCGGCGGCGACGCTCCAACCCAGGGCGATGCGATGACCATCCATACGATGGAAGTAAAACGCGGGCCGAACGGCCGCGGCGTTGGTGAGCTTAGCTGTTCGACATGCCATCAGGAGATCAATCTTGACGGCGATCAAATGCCGCCCGGAGCACCCGATTGGCATATGCCGCCTGCGGACCAGAAAATGCCTTTTCAGGGCATTTCGGCGGGCCAACTCTGCCGTAACCTGAAGGATCCAATGCAGAACGGCGGACGCAAATCGGCTAGGGACGCGGTAAAACACATCGAGACCGACCCCAAGGTCCTGTGGGCGTGGGCTCCCGGAAATGGAAGAACCATACCGCCAATGAGTCATGCGGACTTCTTGAAGAAAATGAACGAATGGGCTGCCAGCGGGGCTGCTTGTCCCGAATAGGCATCAAATTTTCTCGAAACCAGGATAACGCGGCTCGGGTGATCGAGTCGCGATTTTTATGAAAGAGATCAAAGAGATATTGGCCAACGTCACGAAGCTCGCGGACAGCGAAAAGGCAATACTCGCGACCGTCATCGACGTTGTCGGCTCTGGCTATCGTTTGCCCGGAGCGCGGATGCTGATGCTCGCAAATGGCGATACGTTCGGCACCGTCTCGGGCGGCTGTCTTGAGGCCGACGTTCTCGAACGAGCAAAAAAAGTACTGGAATCGGGCCAGGCCGAGGTTTTTACATACGACACGACCGGCGACGAAACCTCTGTATTTAGTATGAATATGGGTTGCCGCGGTGTTATTCAGATCATGCTTGAACCGGTCGGCAAAGAGAGCGCGGTGATCGCGGCAATGCGGGCCGCCTACGAAGATCGTGAGGCTTCGGACGAGTTTGAGGTACCGGTGGCGATCATGCTTTTCGGAGCCGGGGCCGACGCCGTACCTCTGGTGCGGATTGCGTCCGAACTCGGTTGGCAAGTCACGATCCACGATCATCGTCCGGCATTTTTGACTCGCGAGAGATTCCCGGATGCCAAAACGCTCGTCCTGCAAAACGTCGATGAACCTCCCGCCCCGATCATCGCCGATTCGCGTACAGCCGGCGTGATAATGACCCACAATTACGCCCGCGACCGTTATGTTTTGCACGCTCTGCTTACTTCGGACGTTTTTTACATCGGAGCCCTCGGCCCGAAACGGCGAACCGATGATCTGCTCGCCGAACTCGCTGCTGAGGGCCAGACATTCTCCAATGAACAGCTCGCCCGCCTATTCGCACACGTCGGACTAGATATCGGTGCTGATACGCCCGAGGGCATCGCCCTGTCGATCGTCGGTGAGATCCAAAGCGTTTTGAGATCACGAAATGGCGGCAACCTACGTGATCGCGAAGGCTCGATCTATGACCGGAATTAGTGATCTGAAAATTGGCGGTTTGCTGCTCGCCGCGGGCGGTTCGAGCCGATTAGGGCAGCCTAAGCAACTTATTGATTTTGAGGGCAGCACGCTGCTGTGGCGGGCCGCGGAAACGCTGGCTGCCACTGCGTGCGAGACAAAGGTCGTCGTCCTGGGGGCCGAGGCCAATAAATGCCTGAAAGAACTTCGCGGCATGGACCTGAGTACCTGTGTCAATTCTGACTGGGAAAAGGGAATGAGCGGTTCGATCAAGGCAGGATTACGCCGCATCCTGGATATCGAGCCCGCAACGTCGGCGATCATCATCACACTTTGCGATCAGCCGTACGTAACCGCGAACATCGTTGATAGTTTTATCGCAGAGTATCGCCGAATACGTCCACCCGTGGTCGCCGCTGAGTATAATAATGTATGCGGTGTGCCGGCATTGTTTTCACGCGCAATGTTTGATGACCTATTACAATTGGAGGGCGATAAGGGGGCACAAAGCGTGATCCGCAAGGTGGGCCCAAATGTAATCCGTATCAGCGTACCGGACGCTGCCTTTGATATTGATTCTCCCGAAGACCTGATGACGCTAGGGGAGGTATGTGGGTGAAAACAGCCCTCATAATTTTCGGGATAATTCTTATCCTTTTCACCGTCCTGCCGATGCTGAAAAAGGATGCGTGGTGGATCCGCATATTTGATTTCCCGCGCCTCCAGATCACCATCCTTTTAATCGTCACATTCGCAGCCTATGCGGCCTTGATGTGGGAGCCGACCCTTGCTGAAAGCATCTTTCTTACCGTCCTGACAATGTGCATGGCGTATCAGGGCTACATGATGTTTCCGTACACGCGGCTGGCATCAAAACAGGTGCAGCAGAGCCAACGAGTAAGCGAGGAATCGACCATCACTTTGCTTTTCGCAAACGTACTCCAGGATAACAGGGACGCTCCGCGGCTGCGCGAGATCATCGACAAAGCCGATCCCGATATTATCCTAACTGTCGAGACGGACCAGTGGTGGTTGGAGCAGTTAAAAGGATATGAAAGATCTCACCCGCATATCGTCCATCAGCCAATGGACAACACGTATGGAATGCTGTTGTATTCCCGGCTTGAGCTGGTAGATCACGAGGTTTGTTTTTTGGTCGAAGATCATGTGCCGTCGATACAGACGCGGGTACGATTGCCTTCGGGTGAGCTGGTTGTAATCCGCTGCCTGCATCCTCCGCCGCCGTTTCCGACTGTCGAGGAATCCGCGACCAATCGTGATGCTGAGCTCTTGATCGTGGGTAAGGAAGTAAAGGACCTTGATGATGAGCCGGTCATAGTGTTCGGCGACCTGAATGACGTGGCGTGGTCGCGCACCAATTACCTATTCAAAGACATCAGCGGATTGCTCGACCCTCGCGTGGGCCGGGGGTTTTACCATACGTTTCACGCGAAGTATCCCTTCATGCGTTTCCCGCTCGACCATTGTTTTCACTCAAATCATTTCCGGCTGGTAGATTTTCGCCGGCTCGGGTATTTTGGATCGGACCACTTTCCCGTGTACATAAAACTCAGTCTGGAACCTGATGCGAAGGTGGAGCAGGACGAGCTGCGGGCCGATCCGGAACAGCATCAAGAGGCGAGTGAGAAGATCGTGAAGGCAAAAATTTAGTTCATGATCATGTGAAAAGGATTTCGATGGGGATTAGACAGGAAACAAATCTCTTCGCGATTGCCACTTTTTTTCGTAAACTTTGATATATGCAGAATTCAGTGGTTTCCGTTTCTAAAGAAGTCATGGGAGGTACGCCAGTCTTTACTGGTACCCGCGTTCCCGTTCAGACACTTTTTGATTTTCTAATGGCGGGCGATAGCATTGACGACTTTTTAGAAGGCTTTCCTACCGTTAGCCGCGAACAAGTTGTCGAATTTCTACAGCAGGCGGAGAAACAAATGGAAAAGATTGCCGCGTGAGGATCTTGCTCGACGAATGTATTGACCGCCGCTTTACCTGATCGTTGGTCGGACACGATGTCATGACCGTTCCCAAACTGGGTTGGGCGGGCATCAAGAACGGGGCATTGATGACTCTCGCGGAAAAAGACTTTGACGTTTTCGTTACGGTTGACCGAAACCTATCATTCCAACAAGATTTGTCAAAATTCGACATTCGGGTCGTTGTACTCCGGGCCGCTTCGAATCGCTTTCAGGACCTCAGTCCGTTTGCTGAGCAAATACTAGAAGATCTATCGAAATTCCGTTCTGGCGAACCAAATATTTTAACTCTTGATTGAGAGCTAAACCTTCTACAAATTCCTCTCAATAAACTCCGTCATCATCGTATACCAATGACTGACCTGATGCGGGTCGGTGATGCCGTGGCGTTGTGTCGGGTAGAGCATCAGGTCGAATTGTTTATCGGCCTTTTGCAGTTCGTACGCTAGCTGCATTGTATTTTGGGCGTGGACGTTATCGTCGATCGCTCCGTGGATGAGCAGAAGTTTTCCGTGCAGATTTTTTGCTGCCTTTAGAACCGAAGTCCGGTCGTATCCTTCGGGGTTATTCTGCGGCGTCGACATATAACGCTCGGTGTAGATCGAATCGTACAGCCGCCAGTCGGAGACCATTCCCCCAGCGATGCCGATCTTGAACGACTGGCTGTGCGTCAGAGCGTAGCCTGTCATCATCCCGCCAAAGCTCCAGCCGAATATGCCGATTCGCGACCCGTCTACGTACGGCAGCTTTTTAAGATAGTTCACGCCATCCTCGATATCGCGGAGCTCGAGCACCATAAAATTCTTATATGACGGCCAAACCGATTCTTCGCCTTTGCCGCTCGCCGCCCGGTTATCACAGACCCAAACGATATAGCCCTTTTGCGCGAGCATTTGGAACCACATCCCGCGATTACCACCCCAGCGGTTGAAGACCGAGGGCGCATGCGGCCCCGCGTATGTGTATGTCAGGACCGGATATTTCTTCGACGGATCAAAATCGGGGGGCTTGATCATCATCGCTTCCATCACAAAGCCGTCGCGCGTGGAAACGGTCAAAAACTCAGGCTGGCTCATTTTGTATTCGCGGAGCACATCGACCCGGTTCTCATTGATCGCCCGTACCAGACGCCCGTCGGCGGAAAACAGCCGCATTTGCGGTGGGGTTCTTACATCGCTCCAGGTACCGACGAAGTGTGTGAACGTAGCATTAAAATTAGCCGCGTTCCATCCGTTTTCCTGCGAGACCCGTTCGACCTCGCCGCCGGTCAGCCTGACGCGGTAGATGTTTTCCTCGATGTGGCTGTCCTTCGTCGCCGAGAAATATGCCCAGCCATTTGCCTTATCAACGCCATAGAGGTTTCGCAACTCCCATTTGCCGCTTGTCAATTGCCGCAGCATCTGGCCGGACGTTTCATAGAGGTATAGATGCCGCCATCCGTTGCGGGCCGACTGCCAGACAAACGTCGTGTTGCCGCCGACGTTCTCCGCAAAATTCGGATTGTCATATACCTCGACCCATGCGGGCGTCGTTTCGGTCAAAACCTTTCTTACCTTGCCGTCAAGGCCGGCGGCGTTGAGGTCCAGAAAGGTCTGTTCGCGATTAAGTGCCTGAAACAAGACGCTGCGGCTGTCAGGCGCCCAGGCGATGCGGGCGATCAGCAGGTCCTCGGTCTTATATGCCGCGAGATCGACGAAGCGGACCGCATCGCCAAGCTGTAGGACCCTTGCGGGCAGCCGCTCGCCAATACGGGGAATGCGGCCCGGATTCGGCATTAGAGGCGTTTTGATAACGTCCGCTATCCCAAGGCGTACCAGCGGATTTGGCTCGCCCGCCTTGGGATAAAAAGTTTTTTCGACGACCTGTTCGTTTCCGATGTCATTTGTGATGACGAAGGTTGGGACCGGCGATTCGTCGAGGCGGAGGAATGCGATATTCTTAGAATCAGGCGACCACCAGTAACCCCGCTTTTGGCCGCGGCCGTACAGCTCTTCTTCATAAAGCCAATCGAGATAACCGTTATAGATCGCTTTGTCACCTTCGCGGCCGTCACGGGTCAGCTGCTTTTCATTGCCGGTCCTGACCTCGACCACAAATAGGTTATTTCCCCGCACATAGCTCGCCCATCGGCCGTCAGGGCTA
>JBGTBC010000440.1:0-4054 GCA_041749555.1 Pyrinomonadaceae bacterium
GTTCTTTGTGCCCGTCGAGGCCCACAGTATCCGCTGCGTTTGGGCTCCTTTTTCTGCAAGCTTTTCCCATCGTTCTCCGGTAAACATTTTCTGGTAGATCTGATAAGCCACTTTTGCATTTGCGATCGCTACCTTGCCTAGAAGTCCTTCGAGCAGCTTTCGTTCGTTACCGTCGGCACTTTCCAGTTTTTCCTGTATTTGTGAATCAATCAGCGAATCAATTCTCGATACGAAGAAACTGGCTACGGACGCGACCGAGCTTAGATCGTCATGATCATCGGCGTATTTTTCGAGACCGGCAATATAGCTTTCTGCGATCTTGCGATATGCGTCCTGTGAAAAAAGGAGAGTGACGTTGATATTTATTCCTTCACTGATCAGTTGCTGAACGGCCGGAATTCCTTCTGGCGTTGCGGGAACCTTTATCATCAGGTTGGAACGGTCAACGGCCTTCCACAGCCGTCGGGCCTCGACCAATGTCATTTCCGTGTCGTTGGCGAGTGATGGCGAGACCTCAAGACTGATGTAACCATCGCGCTTGTTCGTTTCGTCATAGACCGATCTGAGAATGTCCGCCGCATCCTGAATATCGCGGATGGCAATGAGTTCATACAACTCCACCGCATTCTTTACGCTCTCCGCATTTTTGACAATGAAAAGTTTGTAATCGTCGCCGGCGGAAAGGGCCTTTTCAAAAATCGCGGGATTTGAGGTCATACCTTTTAAGCCCTCTTCATCAACCAGTCTTTTTAGTTCGCCGCTGGTAATAAGATCGCGTTTAATAAAATCAAACCACGGCGACTGGCCGTATTCGGCAAGTTTCTGAAGCGGATTTTGTTCTGTTTTCGTTGATGCTGTCATAATTGTCTCCTCAACACGGGTTTGCGGCCTTGATATCGGCCCGCGGTTATCTAAATCTCTCCAAATCGTCGCTCAAGTTCTGCGACCTTTTCCAATCGGCGCCGATGCCGTTCTTCATCGCTGAATTTCGCTGGCAAAAATGCTCCGACCAATTCCTTAGCAAGTTCCACACCGATCACTCTCGACCCCAGGACCAGGACATTCATGGCATCGTGCTCGACGCCCTGATGAGCCGAATATGTGTCGTGGCAGAGTCCGGCGCGAATACCCGAGATCTTGTTTGCCGCCACACTCGCTCCGACACCGCTGCCGCAAATCAAAATGCCGCGGTCCGCCTCTTTCCTGATGATCGCCATACCGAGTTTTTCCGCAAAATCCGGATAATCAACCGGTGTCTCGCTGTAAGTGCCGACATCAATAGAGGCACAATGTTGTTCTTCGAGAAACACGAGCAATTGCTGCTTTAATTGAAATCCGGCGTGATCCGAAGCGATGGCGATTTTCATTTTAATAAGACCCTCGGATCCAAGGTTTGCAAAGCAGTTACCATTTCTCAAACGTCGACAGTCTGCTTTCGACGCCCTTCTTCGATCATCTCCCGATCAGACTCTTTGCTTCCTTAACGATGGATTCGGGTAAGAAGCCGAACTTCTTTTGTAATGCTTTCAGCGGAGCCGACGCTCCAAAGGTTTCCATCCCGATCCGTTTTCCGTGCCGTCCGACGTAATGCGACCAGCCGAAAATGCCGCCCTGTTCAACCGAGATGCGTGCGGTAACCGAATCGGGCAGAACGCTTTCGCGGTATTCCAGCGTTTGCTGTTCAAATATCTCCCACGAAGGAATCGAAACGACACGCGTTTTTATTCCCTCTTTGTTCAGCAATTCAAATGCCTCGACACAGAGCGAAACCTCGCTGCCAGTTCCTATCAAGATAACTTCAGGCTTGCCGTCCTCGGCATCTGCGAGGACATAAGCACCTTTTTGCAAACCGGACGCGGGGGCGAAACGGGTGCGGTCAAGCGTCGGCATCGCTTGCCGCGACAAAATTAAAGCAACCGGTTCATGCCGGAGCTGCATGATAAAGCGCCATGCTTCGGTAACCTCATTGGCATCACCGGGCCGCATGACGATCAATCCGGGGACTGATCTCAAAGACGCAAGCTGCTCGATCGGCTGATGCGTCGGGCCGTCTTCGCCGACACCGATCGAATCGTGCGTAAAGATGTGAATGACGGGCAGTTCCATTAGAGCCGAAAGCCGGATAGACGGACGTGCGTAATCGCTAAAGATCAAGAATCCAGAGCCAAAAGGCCGGATCTTAGATAACGACAGGCCGTTCAAAACAGCCGCCATTAAATGTTCGCGGATACCAAAATGAAAATTTCGGCCTGCGTAATTCTCAGAAGAAAAATCGCCCGCGCCGTCAAACGTCAGACGGGTTTTTGTCGAAGGAGCGAGATCAGCCGATCCGCCTATCAGGAAAGGATGGTTTTCCGCTATCAGGTTCAGGATCTTCGCGGAGGCGTCGCGTCCCGCTACGCCTTTTGCGTCGGCTGGAAATTCGGGCAAGTTTTTATCACAGAGCGTAGGCGACTCGCGTTTCTGCATCTGCTCGATTTGCAGGGCCTTTTCGGGAAAAGCCTGTTTATACGCGGCAAATGTTTTCTTCCACGCTTCATTTAAATCTGCCCCGCGTTTGCCGATTCCATCACGGATGTTCTCTCTCACCTCTTCAGGCACAAAAAACTTCTCTTCGTAATTCCAACCGTAAGCCTTTTTCGTCAAAGCGATCTCCTCTTCGCCGAGAGGTTCGCCATGGGCAGAATGCGAATCCTGCTTGTTCGGCGAGCCGTAACCGATGTGGCTGTCAACGATGATCAGGGTCGGACGGTCATTTGTATTTTGAAATGTATGAAAAGCACGTTCGAGCATTTCCAAATCATTGGCGTCGCCGACGCGAACGACGTTCCAGCCGTAACCGATAAATCTCGTCGCTGTGTCATCGCTGAAAGCCAAAGACGTGCTGCCTTCGATAGTGATTCGGTTATTGTCGTAGATCCAGCAGAGATTCGAGAGTTTAAGATGCCCGGCGAGACTTGCCGCTTCGTGCGAAATGCCTTCCATCATGCAGCCGTCGCCACACACGGCATAAATGTTGTAATCGAAGATCTGAAATTCCGAAGTATTGTAATTTGCCGCCAGCCAGCGTTCCGCAATCGCCATTCCGACGCTCGTCGCTATTCCCTGTCCGAGCGGCCCGGTTGTCGTCTCTACACCCGAAGTCCAACGATATTCGGGATGACCGGGACATTTGGAATCGAGCTGCCGAAACTTTTTGATATCGTCAAGCGGAACGCTTAAAGCTCCGAGTTGCTCGTATTCTTTATTAACGGCCTTAACTTGCGTGAGATGCAACAGTGAGTAGAGCAGCATCGAAGCGTGTCCGGCGGATAAAACAAATCGATCACGGTTTTCCCAGATCGGGTTTTCGGGATTGAACCGCAAAAGCCTCTGCCATAAACAATATACGACCGGTGCAAGAGCCATCGGCGTTCCCGGATGACCGGAGTTTGCCGCCTGAACCGCGTCCATCGAAAGCGTCCGAATCGTGTTTACTGATAAGGTATCCAAGTCATTCTGCATAAATCGGCGAAACTGAGGCGGTTGCGGTAAAAGTGCACTCGCAGGCCTTGATCTCAAAATTATCGGTCTCGCATAAGTAATGTTTCTACGGCCAACTTCTATTCCGGCATTTTTCTTTACAAGGGAAATAAGCGGTTACAGTTCGAGTCTTACGAATTCGACGTTAATCTTGACGGAGTCATTTTGACGGGTCCGGGCAGATCTATGAATGAATTGATGCAGTTTGTGGCGGAAATCGGCTAATTCGTTTCTATTCGAGAATCACCGTATAAAAGTTTTTTCAAAACCTCCATACCGCTCGCTGATCTTGCCGCGCCGAAAACTGAGAAGAATCACGAGCACGCCGACGATCATATCGTTCAAAGTCGCGCTCATCGTAAAGCCCAACAACAAAAACGGCGCTATGATTAGCCACGCGCCGAACAGGAGATTAATAAATCGCACCGCGCGGCCGACTTCGGCCATCGCGATCACGGCGAAAGTAACGATCAACGCACCGAAGAGATGATCACTGTCCGCCGCCTTGCCCGTAGTTTGGAGAACCCAAGGT
>JBGTBC010000441.1:0-4948 GCA_041749555.1 Pyrinomonadaceae bacterium
GAGGCTCACTTATCGATGAATCAAAGGCGAGATGGAATGGTTCGAACACACAGGTATACGCCCGCGGCATCATGATCGCATTTGCCTGTGACCTTGCGATGCTGCGTGCTTCCAAAGGTAAACGGTCGATCTCGGACGTGCTCAGAAAAGTATTTGATCGTCACCGGGCGTCCCCGCCGCAAAATGCGAATGACGGAATTTTAGAGATCCTTCGTCTGCATACCGAGCTTCGCCCGATCGTTGACAGCAGCATCACGAACTCACGCTCAATCGATTGGCCCGATCTGCTGCGTTCGGGCGGGCTTGAAATGTATACTCGTGACCAGCTCGAGAGGATAAAGGTGGTGGACAAACCGTCGGGCCGCCAGAGGGAAGTCCTGGATCGGTTAGGTTATAATAGTTGGCGTAACTTGCCGAGAACTGATAAATGATTAAACGTTTGGCTGTGATTTTGTGTGTTGCTTTAGGTCTGTTCTCTCAGTCCGGCTGTGGTGTATTCGACGCGGGTGTCCTCGGTCAGAACGATACGGCAACTGTTATCGCACAGAGTGCGTGGATCCGCACATCGTACTCGGTCGTCGCAGCGGACCTGCTCGAAGTAAAGCGGGGCGAACGTCTGGATGTCATCGACGAGTTCGATTTTGAAAAGGTCCGATGGTATCGCGTTCGCGCTCGGGACGACGCTCAAACCGAGGGATGGATCGAGGCTCAAAATATTATAACCAGCGACACACTGGAGAAATCCAAAGAGATCGCAGAAGAATTCAAAGACCAGCCCCCGCAAGCCGCGGGTATGGTACGGTCAGCGTCAAACCTGCGTTCAGCTCCGGATATGGCCCCGGAGAATATATTTTTCAGGCTATCGAGCGGGTCGACATTTGAGATCATGTCGTGGCGGTTTGTTCCTAAGCAGGAAGTTCCTGATGTCGATGACGCGGCTAAAGGGCAGCGGCCTACAAAGAAAAGGTCCAGGAACGACGAGATAGAGGCCGCAAGAGAAGTCGGCGAACCTGAAAAGATGGATGAGAAGTATGATGTGTGGTACCAGGTAAGGTTGGATCCGTCTGTGTCGCCGGCACCCGCCGGTTGGCTGTTCGGCCGCCAGGTCGAACTCCAGGTTCCAACAGACATCGTCTTTTTCCAGGCAAATAATCGAAAGTTCGTGACCTGGCAGCGGCTCGATGCCGATTCGGCTAACAAAGTCGGCGTTGGTGATAAACTGCTCGCACCGGGCAATTGGGTCGTGCTTTCGCGTAGTAATGTTTCAAAACCTGTTGACGGAGTGGAGCCCGATTTTGACGGCATCGTAGTGCTTGCTTTCGACAAATATGAGCAAAGCTATTATACGGCGTGGCGAAGCACACCGGGTACAGAAGTTTGGGGCAGATTGCCGCTGAAAGTCGATGGTAAAGGTGACAATAAAACCTTCAAGTTGCTTTTGCGAAATCCTTCGGGCCAGATGGATGAGAAACGCTTTGTGGTGTTCAGAGACAGAAACCGTTTGCGGGTAACCCCGCCCGAGGACATTGGTCAATATCAGACTAAGGTGAAATAGATTGAATGAATCAAACGAAAATCCGTTTCCGGAAATTGTCGAGATCGAAATAACGGATTCTCTGGATCTGCACGCTTTTCATCCTGCCGATGTGCGTGCAGTAACAGAGGAGTATCTGACGGAAGCCCACAAGAAGGGGTTTAGGCTCGTCAGGATCATACACGGCAAAGGCGTTGGTGTTCAACGGGAAATCGTCAGGAAAGTGCTGTCTGAAACGGACTTTGTGAAAACATTTAAGAATGCCCCTGAATTTTCAGGCAGTTGGGGGTCGACGATCGTAGAATTCAACGATTAAGAATCACCGATCACGTCAGCCCATAACTCATCATCCTTGCTCGAAGGCGGTTCCAGGATCGCAAGCATCTCATTCTGTTCCGCGATCCGCCGCTCGGCCTTTTCAAGCTTTGCAGATAGTTTGGAATATTTTTGCTCGAGGGTTTGAAGATATTTTCTGCGTTCACCGTAAACACGGTCGATATAGAACAAATACGTGAATTGTAGGCCTGCTACTCCAAGCAGGACCAACGAAATAGCGATAAGAGCGTACATCAACATTGCCCGTTGAACCCTAAACTCGACCCGTAATATCTGATTATAACCTTGACCTCGCATTCAGGAAAAGTAAAATCTAAGCAATGCCGGTAACTTGACAAAGATCTTGACGAAAACGCCTGGATATTTGCCGCCGGCACTTGAGCCACTGCATTTATGCTTTGACTATCGGAAAAGAAATAAATGAGCACTCCAAATTTAAGACTAATGTATACGCTGCTGTGCGATGACGTGCGGATCGAAATGGGTAATAAGATCTCCCTTATGGGTATCTTTCAGAACATCATGGTCGAGAAGTTGCCCGTCAGCCTGATAAAATTTGCCGTCATAAACCACTGGCGCGGCCAGGGGAATCATCAGACAGAGGTCCGGATATTGACGCCCGACAAATCCAATCTTGTCGTGACATCGCAGCCGACAAATATTGAACTCGCTGAAGGCGGCTTTACCGACAACGTCAGTTTTTTTGTGAATGTAGTATTCCCGAACGCTGGTACCTACTGGATACAGACGATCGCAAATACTGTGGTTCTGGACGAGTTTCCGCTGATCGTCACTGACACGGCCAATATGGATTCAATGCGGCCCGCCGACGAGATCACCGAGACCATAAATTGACCTAGGCCGGAAAGCTCCGGTATCGACGCTTATCGAAGGCTCTTTTCTTCTTCTCGAATTTTCTCATAACATTCACACGCTGTGCCTTCAAGGCCAGATCGATCGATCGTAACGATATTGCGGCGGCTGAAGCTGATGAGATTTTTCTTCTGTAGTACGCCCGCTGCGCGGTTCACACCCTCGCGGCGTACGCCGAGCATGTTTGAAAGAAAGTCCTGGGTGATGCTGTATTCGTTCGATTCCATACGGTCGCCGGTCATCAGGAGCCAACGCGCCAGTCGCTGTTCGATCGGATGAAAGCGATAGCACGCCGCGGATTGCGATATCTGCACCATCAGATAATGGGCGTAGAGAAGAAGATGCCTATTAAGCGCCCCACCGTATCGATCGAGATCCGCTGTTTTTATCCTGAAAGCATCACCGGCTCCCTGAATTAGAGCCCTCGACGGTGAAAGCGGGGCCCCAAGAAATGCTGACACACCGGCCATTCCCTCGTTGCCTATAAGGCCGACCTCGATGGTTGAATTTCCATTGACTTTCGCAAGAAGGGAAACGACACCGCTGCAGGGGAAATAAATATGCTCTATCGGTTTCCCTACTTCATAAAGGATCGATTCGAACTCAAGCACAAATGGTTCCAGCCGAGGGCGAAGCAACTCTAGTTCATTAAGAGGAAGTGAAGCGAGAAGTCCGTTTCTGATCTCGGGCCGCAGAATATTTTTCGGGATAGAATCTCCTATTCGGCACGCAGATCGGGTGCTGCCGTCAGTCGTTAACATAGAAAGACTTTTTCCCGTTTCTGCGAAATAACGGTTCAATCGCGAAGGTATCTTGGATTAGTTCGAAGATAAAGCGGTCGGCCACTATAAAGTAACAGCAACTCCTCTAGTTTCGCCAATGCGGTCGCCCGCATCTGTGCGGTGTCGCACGGTATTGAAAATAAAAGATTTAGGCGAATTACACTTTGGCGGAATGCGGCGCGGATTCAGGCTATTTCTGCTGACGGGTAGTATCCAGCGATATCGCAAGGCGATATATGGCCGCTGAATCGACCTCGATCTCTTTGCTGGCTTTTACGTCCCTGTAGCTGGCGGTCATTCGGTATTTCGCGGCACCCTCAGGCCGCTTGAAAACGAACTCGCCGTATATGTTGGTCATAACGGTGTCCATTTTTCGTACCGAACCATCTGACTCAACCAATTCGACCAGGACCTTAGCGGCCGTTACGCTGGTGCCATCCTTAAAGAAAACGCTCCCGCGGACGATCACCTGAGTACCCTGGTCCACCTGCATTATTAGGCGGTCTCCAAGATCAGCGGTTTTCTTGGCTTTTACGTCGACACTGTATTTGATGCCTGACGAGTAACCCTTGGCATCGAAAACGATATTGTATGTACCGGGAGAGAGTCCCTCGAGCTGGAATTCGCCTTTAGTGTTTGAACGGACCGATCGAATGTCTTTTGAATCCTGCCTGGCCGTCACGGTCGCGTTGGGAATCCTTTCACCGGCCATATTGCGGATCTTGCCTTTCACGCCTCCGGTACTTTGTGCAGAAATCGGCGCCGCCAGACCCGCAAGGAGGAGCACCAATAATGTAGCCGACAGGTAGACGTACTTAAGAATGTTTGTTCTGGGCATGAAGAATATTCGATTCCGGCAGAGCACTGCGCAACTCGGCCGCTACATCATTGATGATGTCATCGAGGCTTCGGGTTGGCTTGTAACCGATCAGTTCTGCTGCTGCTTTCTTAAGACTCGGCACCCTCCGCTGCATGTCCTCAAACCCTTCTCCATAGACCTCGGAATAGGGTACATACCGTATCTGGCTCGTGCTGTCGGTAAGAGAAATAGCACGTTTGGCCAAGTCGTTGATCGAGACTTCTTCATTATTTCCCAGGTTAACGACCTTTCCAAAGCAGTCCGGAGTTTCCAATAAACCTACAAGCCCCTCTACGACGTCGGCGACGTGGCCGAAACACCGTGATTGGGTGCCGTCACCGTGTACCTCTATAGGCTCGTTCTTTAGGGCAGCCTGGACAAATCGCGGCACGACCATTCCATATTGGCCCGTTTGCCTTGGGCCGACCGTATTAAATAGCCGTGTGACCGCGACCGGCAACTGAGTTTCCTTCCAATGGGCCAATGCGAGGAATTCGTCAAGGGTTTTAGCACAGGCATATGCCCATCGATGTTTGTCGGTACCGCCGGTCAGGAGGTCGTCAT
>JBGTBC010000442.1:0-2698 GCA_041749555.1 Pyrinomonadaceae bacterium
CCCCCCAAACATATCCGTCAAAAGAAGCACACCGCCCCCTGATGACACATTAGAAATTGCCCGAGCGATCTCGTCTTTCGCCATTTCTACATCGTCATGCCAGCCGATCGAAACTGCCGCAATATGACTCACGTCGCCGACCACGGCTTCGGCCGCCGCGACCAGTTCAGTGGCCACTTGGCCATGGGAAATGACTACCCCGCCGATCTTTCTGCCTTCATTTTCACTCATACTAATAGTTCCCTTCTTTTATTTCTTTACGTCGCGGTGGCTGCCAGTTGCGTCGAAGCCCTGCTGCTTTAACGCCGTACAAATACTGTTAGCGACCATGACCGATCTGTGACGCCCGCCCGTGCAACCAATGCCAATCGTCAGATACGACTTCCCCTCTCGTTTATATCGCGGCAAGAGGTAAAATAGCAGATCGCTGAATCGGTTGATCGTTTCGCTAACCTCGGGCTCAGCCAAAAGGAAATCGACGATTGCCGGATCTTCGCCGGTCAGATGCCGCAGTTCCTTTTGGAAATAAGGATTCGGTAAGTGCCGAACGTCGAGGAGGAGATCGATCGCCTGCGGAGGGCCATATTTGTGGCCAAAACTTATAATCTCGACTCGTAACGGAACCCCCTCATCCAACCCGCTGAACTTCTGAACGATCAAACGCCTGAGCGTGTGAACGGTGTGTTCGGAGGTATCAATTATGAGATCCGCCATTTTACGGATCTTACTAAGTTCCTTACGCTCGGCCCTAATGGCCGCTACGAGGCCTTTCCCCTTGTCTGCTGGATGGGGGCGGCGGGTCTCAGAGAATCGCCGCTGAAGAACATCGTCCGATGCCTCGAAAAAAATTACAAAAGGAGAAAGGTTTCTCTTTGCCAGTTTCTTGAGCTCGCCGGGAAATTCCGACAGGAAGTGCCGCTCACGAATATTGATAACCAAAGCCGCCTTTTCGATGGCAGGTAGGCCTCCGTCCTTAGGAACTAGCAGTCTTCCGAAAGTCGAAAGCATCGTCAAGGGCAGGTTATCGACGCAAAAGTAACCCAGATCCTCAAGTGAATCCGTGGCAGAACTCATCCCAGAACCGCTGAGGCCGGTAATTATCAAAAATGTCGGGAGATCCGGTTTATCTGTCTTATTATTACCCATAAATCGGCGACAACTCGATCTGGCCCGCAAGCGCCGACTGATCGAACCGTCGCCACATTCCTCGACGATCTGCCATGATCAAAAACCTCAGAATTCCCAATTCCAGACGCCGTCAAGTGGACCGGATCAGTCCAAAGTTGCCATCTTCCCGGCGGAATAGGACACCGACCCCACCACCGTCTGTATTTCTAAACATCAGGATCTGCTGTTTGTTGCCGTCGAGTTCCATTGCTGCTTCATCCGGCGACATTGGCTTTGAAGCCAGTCCTTTAGTCTCAATTATCCTCGGCGACTTGATTACTTTCTCTGCCACATCAGGCGGTTCAGAAATTACTGCCGAAGCTTTCGTGGCCTTATGAGACTTGTCAATTACCTTGTCTTTCAGTTTACGCGCTTGCTTCTCGATCTTGCCTACTGTCTGAGACAGTGATTGGTACATGTCTGAATTTATCGAGACTGCAGTAAGCGCTTCATTTCGCCAGTTGATGATGATCTCGGAACGATGCCGCCCCCGCTCGACCTCAATTACCACGTGAGCTTTTGCGGGTTTGCCGTCAAAGATGTCATCGATCTTCGCAAATTGTTCTTCCACATGCGCTTTGAGCGCCGGGGTTACTTCCATGTGTCTGCCGGTAATTTCAAATTTCATATGATAGTTTTGCGTTCCCTGGAACCAGGGATACTCATTTGGTCGCGATATTTCGCGACCGTCCTCCTTGATAGTTTCACTCCTTCTTTGATAAGGATCTTGGCGATCTGATCATCTGTCAGAGGTGATTTGGTGTCTTCCTCTTCGACCAGCTTCTTGATACGAAGCTTCAGGATACGGGTCGAAACCTCATCGCCCTCTTCATTTAGCATTCCTTCGCTAAAGAAACGCCTTAACTCTATAACTCCTTGCGGGGTGTGGGCGTATTTCCTGTTCACCACTCTCGAGATCGTTGAGAGGTGCATACCAATGTCCTCAGCGATGTCTTTTAGCATCATCGGCTTTATATGCTCAACACCCTTGTCGAGGAATTCACGCTGCCGCGAAACAATGCACTCGACAACGCGATATATCGTTTGACGGCGATGCTCAATGTTGCGAAGTAGGTCGACAGCAGATCTGACCTTTTCTTTTATAAAATCTTTTGTTTCCTTAGTCGTATCGGATTTATCCAACATTGTGTGATAAGTCGGACTGATCCTCAGGCGCGAACCGCCATGGTCAGCGAAGTAGATCACATATTCGTCGTCAAGCTTTTCAACGTAGACCTCGGGCGAAACGAAGACTGCTTCCTCTGACGAATAACGACGCCCGGGATATGGGTCAAGCTGCCGTATCTTTCCGATCTCTTCGTCCAAAGCGTGTATTTCGACACCAGTAGACTTGGCAAGATGCTGGAGGCGATGCGGTTGAAGATCCTCAAAATGCTCTTCGATCAGCGTACACGCTAAACTAGAACCCTCTCCGCTGGCCTTTAGCTGGGCGATAAGGCATTCCTTCACATCGACCGCTCCACAACCCACAGGATCAAGCTGCATTACCACGTCACGAGCCCGTTCCACC
>JBGTBC010000443.1:0-5035 GCA_041749555.1 Pyrinomonadaceae bacterium
AGTATTTTCGCGCCTCATCAGCCGACAATCTCATTGGAGCACTTTATGCTCCCAAAATGGACAATAGCCGCATTGCCGGATTCGCCCGTTTCGTAGTTGAGGCGGCGATCGATGGTGACACCATCGCCGTCGAGATCATTGAGGACGCGGGCCGCGAGCTCGGCATCGCGGCCGTCGCGGTAATTAAAAAGCTTGACCTGACCAAACGAAAGATCCCGATCGGCTGCGTAGGCGGCATTTTTAATGCTGGTGATCTGTTGACATCCCCAATGAAAGAGGTGATCCGGGCGGCGGCCCCCAAGGCATTCCTGACGGCTCCGTTAATGCCGCCGGCTGAAGCTGCAGCTTTGATGGCTCTGGAATCACATCAAGCCCAGTCAACATAAGCGAAAATGCCGGCCCACGTCAGGACCGGCACCATTCAACGGAAAGTTTAAACTAATGCTTTAAACCACCGCTTTAAATCGACTGCTTTAAACGCTTTAAACTGCTTTAAGTTTAAAAACTCTCCTCTGCTTAAGACAGCCAAACTAAGAACGGAGCATCCAACTATTTCTTGCCGCCGCTCTTGCCTTTTGAAGCAACAAAGGACACGCACTGTCCCTGATTCCTGAAAGCGTTGCCATTATTATCCACGAGTGTCTGCCATCCCCCATTCTTACAAGCTTCTTGCGTCGTGGGAACTTCCGGTTCGACAACCTCGTTGAGCTCAATGTCGTAGGTGTAGCACGCTGCAGTGGTGCCAAAGGTGAATGAATCGACCGCAGTGGTCAATCCGCCATTACCGCTTCCCTGGTTGATGCCGACTCCGCCAATGATGACCGCATCAGGGTTTGCTGCCATAATAGAAGCCAATGTCACGAAAGTATCCCTGTTCGGTGCACCTGGGATCGGGTTCGATGACCACCAGATAGCGTTTCCGCCACTAAATGCTTCCCAAGTCTGCCACTGGCCGTTTACGACAGCGCCCTGGGCTGTATTATAGACAGGCTCGAAAACGAGCGTCGTAAATCCGCCCTCCGCGGCCCCATTTACATCAACCAGAGTTGAAGGTCGTTCCGTCGGCCCGATTTTAAGGTCATCCAGCCGTTCTCTTTGCAGGCATCGCGTGAAGTTGCGACAACGAACGGTTCAAAATTGACATTTGCTACAGAGCCATCGGCAAGCTCAATCCTCAAACCGTCAAGTTGTCCAGTAAATCCTGAAAACCAACTTGTGGCGGTTTGAGATAATATTGGCACGCGAAAATCAGCCGCTACAG
The DNA here is from genome assembly GCA_041749555.1 of Pyrinomonadaceae bacterium. Lineage (GTDB taxonomy): Bacteria > Acidobacteriota > Blastocatellia > Pyrinomonadales > Pyrinomonadaceae > OLB17. The sequence continues at coordinate 1,262 of JBGTBC010000443.1, forward strand.
ACGCCGGGCCTGATGGACGCGATCGCCGCGTATATCAACCGCAAAGAGATCTCAGACCCGCCGCATCTCATCCCGTTCCTCACCGAGCTAACGACCGACGAACGCCTCCCGCTAATGGCCCGCAACCGCGCCGCCAAGCTCATCAAACAGATCGAAAAGACAAAGAAATAGTTTGGTCCGGTCCGGACCAGGTGGACCAAGATGGACCAAAATGAACCAACAAAAAAAAGAGGCTACCGAAAGAGCCTCTTAAGTATCAACTAATACCTATTAGCTGTCGCAGTTATTTACTAGTGTTTGTGTAAGAGACACAATCACCCTGATTGGTAAAGATCGTGCCGCTTGCCACGAGTCAGGAACTGCCAGCCGCCGTTCTTGCAAGCGTTGGCGTTTGCTGGCGGGTGGTTGACGATCTTCACGGTGCGTGTAGCGGTAGAGGTGTTACCATTTCCCTCCGTCGCTGTATAAGTGATCGGGAAAGTCGTCCCAACCGGGGCGAAACTGTTAACACTACCGCTCTTCGAAACAGAGACGATTCCTGCATAGACGTCAGTCGCTGACGCGACGCGGTCATTATGTTCGCTGTTGCGCGGGCTAAAGGCCCACGGCTACATTCACCGCATCGCTACGCGATGTATTAGTCCGCTCGATAACTATCGCGTTTCGCCTCGGTCACATGCTCGATTACTGCCACCGTTTCCACTGTGAACTCCCAATATCTCCACTTTCCCACTGAAGCAAGGCGATGACTTATGAAGAAAATTCAAAAAAAGGCGGGCGGCCTGCGCCACCCGCTGATTTGGATCAAAGCAAATTCGGAATCTACTTGCCTGTATTGACGTACTGAATGCAGTCACCTTGGTTGCTGAATATCGAACCATCGGCACGCGTCCGTGTTTGCCAACCACCATTTTTGCATTGGTTAGCAGTGGTTGGAACATTTGAAGCGGTGATCTGGATCGGAATAGTACCGTAACCGGCCCAACCCGTGTCCTCGCGAAAAACGCCAACGCCGGCCGCGCCGCCGTCAGTATACCAACCCGCGGTCGATGTGTTCCAGAAAACAGATGCAACATTATCGTCCGTTCCGACCGCCGCCGGTCCGGGCTGGGTGCCGACGTTGAGTGAATTGAACGGCCCGCCTACTCCCATTGGTGCGGGACCGTAGGTTTGGGTGTTATAAACGATGCCGACAACGACATCGTTGGGCAGCACCGCACCGAGGCTGCTCATGTCAAATGTTACGTTGTATGCAAAGCCGTAATAGCAGTTGAGATCCGGTCCCAGCCATCTATTACCTGTGCATGAACCAGAAGGCTCTGGCCGCCACGGAACCGTTTTAGTTTGAGTGATGGTTGCGATCTGCGAACCTACTAATCTCGTTCCGACGCTGCCGGTGCCGATATTGTATATGTTAAGCGTGAAATCGTGATCCCAGCCGGCCATTGAACATTTTGACGGGTTGGCCATGCAGTACGTCACGTTGCCAGCTTCAGACGCATATGCCCATGTTACCATTGTCATCGTCACACTATTTAGCAAACGGTTAGTGCCTCCGAGGTGAACATAATCCCCGAATTCAGAGGTTTGCTGTGCCTGGAATGGCTGGCTCGGATAACTCGGGGCCAGCGGGCTCGGCACAGCGTTGTAAATCACCTGCCCTTGTGCAAAGGCGGTGAACATGAAAAGAGCCATTGCAAATCCAATGGCGAGAATTCTAACGTTTAATTTATTCATGATTTTATCTCCTTAATAATTATCAGTATTTGAATCGACCACGAGCCCGAAGCTAAGCCGGCGGTCTGAAACCCGAAGGGTATTCAGCCTTGCCGTTGTTTACGAGCCTGCGTCTGTCCCTAAAAACAGGACGGTTAAGCACGGGATTGAAAACGCCCGCAGGGCTGCCCGGCGTTTTGCAAATATTTGGATGATCACCGGCGCGTGCCGGTAAGACTCGTGATGCGGTGGACGAATATGTCACCGCGGGAGCGGTCGGAATTGAATTTTTCCTAACTTTTGCGTTCGCTTGTCTTTTCAATTCAGTCCTCACAGAGACGGATCAATAATTACCAAGGTCACCGGTGAATACCAGCGGCATCCGATACCACGGACCTTTGACCTAATTACGGCCATAAGTCCACATAATGCAACCAAAAATACATGGGTGAACATTAATCACTGGACATTCCCAAAACAAAATAAAATATTCGTTCAATCACAATCCTCGCTCGAAACTCGCTTGATTTTCGTGTTTAGTTCTCGCCTCCCTGGAAAAATCTGATGAGGAATCGCAAACTTCAACGCCGCAGATCGGGCAAAAAGTCATAAAGGGGCGGAACTCTGAAAGTTCAAGAACAAAGGCCCGGATCATTCAATAAAATATGATCGGCTAAACACCAGAGATCTCCAGAAATATTCCGTTACGAACAATCTACTCCTATCGCAGGCTGAGCGATGTGACGTACCTCACGTTTATTCGCGATAAAGCCAATGATAGAAACGTTTCGACGCTTGCCCTTTCGAACCCCTCAAGACCGAAGGTCGGCATTATCTTTGCCCGCTTTTTCCACGTATTCGGGACCCGACGCCCTCCTGCCTTTTTAGCAGTTAGACAGCCATCATCCCGATGTACAAATGCACTCGTAACTTGAAACGCAGACGGGGCGGGAAACGTTTCGCACATTGATCCGTTGCCGGCGTGTCCGGTCTGGATCCCCTTCCTTGATAAGATAGCGCGAACTTACACTAATCTATTCAGCTTGTCAAGCTCTTTTATGCAGGAAAAATATTTCCATTCGACGAAGATCTGAATAGGTCATTCATCCCGTATAACGGCCCCACCGAAGTCGTGACATCCTTTGTTTTCTATATAGGACGCAAAGATGGGGGTCATATTGATTTCCGTAAAATAAATTTTATGAGAGCTCTTTGTTCGCTTTCACGATCGCCCACGGTTTGCGAAGGCCTAAATCAATATATCCTCAAACCTTGCATGTGTACGTCGTTGAAACGCAAGATCTACACAGAAAATTACCGTTCGGTCTCGTTTTATCTATGCTACACTGTTCCACAACCGCGGGGTCGGGGATAGATTGCAAGCGTGAAATGTTCGTTCTATTTACAATGTATTACATCCACTCTGTTAAATGCGGGACACCTGCCCTTGGCGATAACTCCTGTGCCTTGATATATTTACGGGTCGAGAAAGTGTCCCAGCCTGGGACACTTTCTCGAGGTTTTGATCGATTTTCGTCTGGTGCATGATCGAACTATCGCCAAAAGCTTGACTTTTTTACCAAAATCCCTGCTTATGGATAAAATGATCCCGATAACCGAAAGCGATAATGAGAACACACGCGACATCGATCGTGTATCAACGCTTGAGGCTGTTCGGTTGATCAATAACGAGGACAAGCTTGTTGCCGAAGCGGTTGAACGGGTACTTCCTGAGATAGCAGGGGCTGTCGACCAGATCGTTGAACGGCTAAAGAATGGCGGACGGCTATTTTATGTGGGCACAGGAACGAGCGGACGGCTCGGCGTGCTGGATGCGTCTGAGATACCACCGACCTATGGGGTGCCGTACGAACTTGTGCAGGGCGTTATCGCCGGAGGCTACGATGCACTGTACAAAGCTACTGAATCGAGCGAAGATGACCGGGAAGCCGGTGCCGCAGACTTAAAAGATCGCGGTTTGACCAGTAAGGATGCCGTGGTCGGGCTAGCAGCCTCAGGCCGTACACCTTATACGATCGGAGCTCTTGAAAGCGCCCG
>JBGTBC010000444.1:0-3010 GCA_041749555.1 Pyrinomonadaceae bacterium
TTGAGGTTGATGGTGAATCAGCTAAAGCCGAACGACCGCGTCGCGATCGCAGTTTACGCGGGTTCGAGCGGGCTGGTACTTCCGTCAACTCCGGTCAGCCAAAAGGGCGAGATATTCGCGGCTCTCGACCAGCTCGAGGCCGGCGGTTCGACCAATGGTGGGGAGGGAATTCGGCTTGCGTATACCGTGGCCGCGAAGAACTTCATCGGGGGTGGAAACAACCGAGTGATCCTCGCGACCGACGGTGATTTCAATGTCGGCATGACCGGCGACGATGCTCTGGTCGGCCTCGTCGAAGAGAAACGCAAAAGCGGCATCTTTCTTTCGGTGCTCGGATTCGGTAAGGGAAACCTGAACGATTCGATGATGGAGAAGCTTTCAAACAAAGGGAACGGCAATTATGCCTATATCGATTCGCGTGACGAGGCACGAAAGGCGCTCGGCGAACAGGTTGCCGGAACGCTTTACACCATCGCAAAGGACGTAAAGATCCAGGTCGAATTCAATCCGGCAAAGGTCGCCGGCTATCGCTTGATCGGTTACGAGAACCGACTACTTGCCGACCGCGATTTTAATGACGACACGAAAGACGCCGGCGAGATCGGCGCCGGGCATTCGGTTACCGCTCTTTACGAGATCGTCCCAGCGGGGCAAAGAGTGGATAACGGCGGGATCGAGCTTAAGTACTCGAAACTTGAGCCGACCGGCACAAATTTCGGCGGCGAGATGGCGACGGTAAAGCTCCGATACAAGGAGCCGGACGGCGATACCAGCAAGCTGCTTTCGATCGGTGTGTTGGACAATGCAGTCGCGATCGAGGCGGCATCTGAAGATCTGCGGTTCGCCGCCGGAGTTGCACAGTTTGGTTTAGTTTTACGCGAATCGCGGTATAAGGGAAATGCGAATTTCGCTTCGATCCGATCGCTGGTGTCAAACGCACTCGGCGGCGACGCCCGCGAACGCCGATCGGAATTTCTCGATCTGATCAACCGAGCCGCTTCGCTCAAAGGCAGAGGCTGAAAGATATAAACTAAAAGGGAACCCCCCACGGGCGACGCGGGGGGCTTTACATTGTTCTTGGGGAATTATTCGTCGTCCTCATGGGCCCTGACGCGGCCAGCGGCGACGGCTTCGTCGATGACCTTTTGGGCCAGGTTGCCGGGTATCGGGTCATAGTGCGAAAACTGCATGTGATACGAACCGCGGGCCTGAGTGACGGAATTCAGCTTTGATTGATAATCGAGCATTTCCGAGAGCGGGACCTTCGCTTTGATCACTTGCTGTTTGCCGCGCATTTCCATTCCGGCTACGCGGCCGCGGCGGCTGTTGAGGTCGCCCATGATATCGCCTGAAACTTCCTGCGGCGTAAAGACCTCGACATCCATGATCGGCTCGAGGAGCGTCGGGCGAGCTTTTTCCATCGCGGCCCGGAACGCCTTTCGCCCGGCGGCGCGAAACGAATGCTCATCAGAATCGACCGAATGGTAGCTGCCATCTATTAGCGTCACCTTAAAATCGACGAGCGGGTATCCCGCTACCGCACCGTTCGTGGCGGCCTCGATGATCCCCTTTTCGATGGCCGGACGGAAATTTTGCGGTACGGAACCGCCAAAGATCTTATCGACCCATTCGAATCCCGCACCGCGATCGAGCGGTTCGAAGATACATTTACAATCACCAAATTGTCCGCGTCCGCCGGACTGCTTTTTGTGACGGCCCTGGACCTCGACCTGCTGCGTGATGGTTTCCTTGTACGGCACTTTGGGCGGATGCAGCGTTACCTCGACATGGTAACGGTCGGCTAGCTTCTTAACGACCGTTTCGATATGAAGCTGGCCCGAACCCGATAGGATGAATTCTTTGGTTTGCGGATCCCGGTCGAAATGAAGGCTTGGGTCTTCCTCGAGGATCCTGTGGAGCGCGACAGAGATCTTATCTTCATCCGCACGGGACTTGGGTTCGATCGCGAAGGATATCGCCGCCTCGGGGTATTCGACCTTTGGATATACGATCGGTCTTAATTTATCGCTGAGAGTATCGCCGGTCTGAGTATCTTTGAGTTTCACGACCGCGATAATGTCACCGGTTGCGGCCTCGTTAACCTTGTCCAGCGTTTTGCCAGAGATCACGTGGAGGGCTCCGAGGCGTTCCGCCGTGTCACGTGTGGAATTGAAAACTGTGGCATCCGACGCTACTTTTCCACTCACCACTTTCATTACGTTAATACGGCCCGCAAAGGGATCAGCGATCGTCCGGAACACGTAGGCGGAAAAGGGCTCGTCGATGGAATATTTTCGCGAGATGCGATCGCCCTGCATATCACTATCTGTGAATCCATACTCGGACTCATGCGTCGCCGGATTCGGCGCAAATTCGACCAAATGGTCAAGGAGGATCGAAAGGCCGACTAAATTCGTAGACGAAACCGCATACACCGGACAAAGTTTGCTGCTCGCGATCGCCTTGGCGAGATTCGGGTATATGTCTTCTTCGTCGAGTGTTCCATTCTCAAAATACTTTTCCATCAGAGCGTCGTCGGATTCGGCAACGATCTCGATCAGCCTCTCACGCGTCCTTTCAAAAACATCGCGGCCCGATTCAGGCAAAGGGATCTCTTTAGCTTTTCCAGCGTCGTCAAATTCGTATGCCTTCTGATGCACCACATCTACGACGCCCTTAAAATCCTTTTCTGCTCCGATCGGCAGCGTGAATGGGACTATCGACCGCGCAAAGCTGGATGTTGCCGTTTCAAGCGCATGGCCGAAATCAGCGTGCTCCTTGTCCATCTTGTTGATGACCATGAAGCGGGGCAGCATAAACTCGTTGGCGTACTGCCAGGTTTTTTCCGTCTGGACCTCAATCCCATGGACTGCGTCCACCACGACCAAAGCGCAATCAGACACTCGGAGTGCAGGCCGGGCATGTGAAACAAACGCAGCGTATCCCGGCGTATCGATGAGATTTATTTTGGTGTCTTTGTATTCGAGATGGGCGAAGTTGTTATTGAGGG